>NZ_JAKSYP010000144.1:0-402 GCF_022829625.1 Methylobacterium sp. E-046
CGAGATCCTCCCGGATCTGCGCGGCGAGGCGCCCGGCCTCGACGTTGTCCTCGACCACCAGAAGGGACTGCCCCATCCCCAGGGGCGAGCCGGCCTCAGCCTCACGGTCAACCTCCGGTCGCTGGTCCGGGGCGACGTCGAGCTCAGATGTCAGGTGGCGGCAGCGCTCAGAGCAACATGAATAATCGGGGCAGCGTGAAGAGCCCGTCGCAGAAGCGGATGGGTTGGACGCGGGGTATGATGCGTATGAAGCATAACCGCCGTCATCACATGCGTCGGTCCCAGATGTAACCATCGCCTGCGCCGCGGATCTGATACCGCGGGGCTCCTCCTACGCACGTTGGTCTAGCCTAGCGGCCCTTCTTGTAGAGCTTGCTCGCGATCTCGAAGATCTCTTCGGGT
>NZ_JAKSYP010000145.1:0-4817 GCF_022829625.1 Methylobacterium sp. E-046
CCGGTCGCTGTCATCGGTTGGCAGGACCAGCAGCAATTCGCGCATTACGCCCTGAACGACGATCGCGCGTTCGCCCTCCTGAAAACCGCAATCGCACGCTCGCACGAGCGCCGAGGCGACGTTCTCGGCGATGATCGGCGCGATCAGCTCAAGATCCGGTCTCATGTTTTCAGCTCAGCTCGATCGGAAGAGAGCAGGGTGGGTGCTCCCGCATTGCAAAGCTGGAACTGCGAGCACGATGTGGTTGAGCTCTTTCAGATAGGTACATCGTGGACGAGAACGCTGAGAACATCGAGGTCGGAGCCACCGATTATACCGGTCTGACGACGAACCTCGTCTCAGCCTACGTGTCGAACAATCGTGTGCCGCCAGTGGTGCTACCAGCCTTGATCGCCAGCATGCATGCGGCGCTTGGCGGGCTTGGGCGAGGTAGCGCAACCCAGGCTCCGCCAACCTAGAAGATGACTGCCGCTCAGATCCGCAAGTCGATCACGCCGGATGCGCTGATCTCGTTTATCGACGGCAAACCGTACAAGATGCTCAAGCGGCATCTCACCAACAACGGCATGACGATTGAGCAGTACCGCGAGCGCTACGGTTTACCGCAGGATTACCCATCGACGTCCGCCAACCACTCGGCGCAGCGCTCGGCGCTCGCTAAGAGTGTGGGCTTCGGTCAGTCGCGCAGGAAGGACGCTCTGAAGGTTCCAGAACGCGCTGAGACCATCTCTGACAAGCCGAAGCCCGCCGGTCGGCCGCGGAAGACGAAGGATGCCGTTTAGGCGTAGCGCAAGTGACTGCGGTCGCGACCCAGTCTCGCCATAAGGTGTTGCTATGGCGATACAGCTTAGCTGTTCATAACTCGCTACCTTGGCCTTAAATTAGCGTTATGCCAGGGAAAGCATAGTCATGAAGAAGCTTCTGGCCGCGCTGGCCGCTTTCACAGCCCTAACCGGCGCCGCCGCGGCCGCCGATCTGCCGCGCCGCGCCGCGCCGCCGCCGATCTTCACCCCGGTCCCGGTGTTCACCTGGACCGGCGCCTACTTCGGCATCAACGCCGGCTACGTCTTCGACGCCGACACACGCGTCGACCGCACGGTGGGCAGTCAGGCGAACAACAATGCCGCGCTGGTCACAGGCCTGCGCCCGATCGCTGCCCGCGTCCGCAACGACGGGTTCACGGGCGGTGGTCAGATTGGCTACAATTATCAGTTCGTCACTGGATCGGGCATCGTAGTCGGCATCGAGGCCGACGCCGCCTACACCGATCTCAACCGCCTCGAAACCTTCAGCAACACGACCAACCTGTCGGCGGGTGTCACGCCCAGCGCGTCTCAGTTCACGCGCGTCAACCAGTACCGCGGCGGCCTCGATTTCCTCGGCACGGTCCGCGGACGCATCGGCTACGCCTTCGACCGTTTCTTGGTCTACGGAACCGGCGGTTTCGCGTATGGCGGCGTCAACAATCAGATCGTTTTCTACGGGCCCAACACCTCGACGCCGTTCTTCGTGGGCCGCCAGAACAACATCGAGACCGGGTACGCCTACGGCGGTGGCATCGAGTACGCCGTGCCGACTGACAGCTTCTTCAGCCGGTTGAATTTCTTCAATTCGAGCGCCGTGACGGTCAAGGTTGAATACCTGCACTTCGAACTTGGCAACCGGACCATCCCGATCCCGGGGGTGAACGGCGCTCCGGGAGCGTATGCCGCGCGCGTGCGCAATGACGGTGACCTCGTGCGCGCCGGTATCAACTACAAGTTCGGCACTTTCTAAGCGCTGACCTTCGCATCCCCAGCCCGATCAGACTGGCCGCGAGGTCGGCAGCGCCTCAGGAGCTTACCGCTCCTGGGGCGTTTGCCGTTTGGGATCCGGCTGTTCTGCTAATGGAGCGTGGTGCCGCGAACTGGTCTACAAGAACCCGCTCCCGCTGTGACCCTTGAAGGCGTTAGCCCGCCGGATGTACCCGACCACGGTCCGCGGATCCCGGTGGCCCGATTGGTCCATGATGCGGGCGAGATCGGCCCCGCGCTCGGCGGCCGTCGTGATGTAGCCGGCCCGCAGGGAGTGCGCCCCAAAGGTCGACGCATCGAGGCCCGCGGCCGTGCAGTAGTGCTTCACGACTCGCTCAACCGTCTTAGGCCCCAGGCGCTCGCCCTCGACCCTGCCGGCCTTGTTGACCGGGCGGAACAACGGTCCCGACGTGATGCCGGCCGCGTCCAGCCATTCGCGCACTAGGGCGACGGGGCGGATGAACCGCCCGGCCGGGATAGCCTTCTCGAACCCCTGCCCCTCTTGGTCGACCTTGCTCCGGCGCACGAGCACCCGCAGGCCGTCCTGATCCTCAAGCAGATCGGCTACGTCGAGGGCCACCAATTCGGACCGACGAAACGCCCCGGCGAAGCCGAGCGCCAGCAGCGCCCGGTCTCGCTTGCCCGTCAGGGTGTCGGGCGTCCGCATCAGCAGCGCCGCCAGGATGTCGGCCGTCGCGGCGACCTTCTGGACCGGGCGTGTGCCGACATGGCGCCGGATCCCGCGCATGCCCTCGCGCAGACCCTCGTCCTCCGTCGGGTCGGCGAACCCCGCCAGCTTGTGCGCGTACCGGATCGCGGCGAGCCGCCTAGCGATGGTCGACGCCTTGGCGCCGCGCGTCGCTTCGTGGCTCAGGAACTCTAGGACGGCGAGCGGCGTCGCCGGCATAGCCTGAAACCCGAACTGGTCGCACCAAGCCGCGAACTGCGTGAGATCGCTCGCGTAGGCTCGCTGCGTGCTCTTGGCCTTGCCGCCACGCTGGAACGCCTTGGCCTGATCCGAAAGGCCAGCGACGACCGGCAGGCCGGCGCGTACCCCCGGTTCGCGTGATTTCAGGCCCGACATCGCATCGTGTCCGATAACTGTCCTTCTCAGACACTATCACACGCGCTATGCTCGTGCGAGCGTCACTCCACGATCCCGCTTTTATCACACCACGAAAGCGCGACGACGAGCGGACCGAGGTTTTTAGGCAACTTGCCCGGAAACTCCCAGCGCCGCGCTAGTGCAGCGTGAGGCTGGCGCCGATCCGGTGGTTTCATCCCACCATATTAGCGGGAGAATAGCGCCGGCATGGTGCAGATCATCGGCCTAGCCCAATCGAAAGGTGGCGTCGGCAAGACGACCACCGCTCTCAACCTCGCGGCCGAGTTGCACCGCCGAGGGCGGACCGTCGCCGTGCTCGATGCCGATCCGGCCGCACATGCCGCCTCGATCGCGGAGGATGGGCAGTTGCCGTTTAAGGTCGCCCCGCACCTATTGGAGGAAGACGCCGACGCCGCGGTGTCTGCGTGGGTGAAGGCCGTTCGGGGCCAGGGAACCGACTTCGTGCTGATCGACGCCCCGGGCGCGATGGGTGCAGCGTTCGGCGCCACCATCGCGGTTTCCGACCTCGTGCTGGTGCCGGCGGGGTCCACCGTGCTGGACGTGCGCGGCGCAGCCGAGACCGTCGGCACCATCCGCCGGCACCGGAAGGCCGCCAAGCGCGACCGGCCGGACATCCTGATCGTTCCGAGCCGCATCGACCGCCGGACCGGGGCAGGGCGCGACGTGGTGACGACGCTTGCCGCCCTGACTGAGCCGGTGGCGCCGGCCATCTCCTATCGTGCCATCGTGGCCGACAGCCTCGCAACGGGTGAGGCCGTGCCGGCCGACACGCCGTCCGCCGCCGAGTTTGCCGCGCTCGCTGATGCCGTCATGGTCCGCCTGGGAGAGACTCAATGAGCCGCCGCCCGAACGTCTCGCAGACGCTCGCAATGAAGGCCGCAGCGGCCGCGGCCCGCGAAGTTGAGCAGGACGATGCAGACGCCAAGCTGGCGTCTGCACCTCAGGCCGAGACCGCTCTCGCCCCGCAGGCTACGTCGCCAGCACAGGACTCCCAGCCAGTTGATGTCGTGGAGGGCGCGAAGGCCGTCGGCAGGCCTAAAGGGCGCCGCCCCGTCGCGGCCCGGCAGACGGTCTACCTCGACGACGCCCGGCACACCGCGCTCGCTCGCATCGCCGAGGACCGGGGCCGTTCGATCCACTCCCTCATCCTTGAGGGCATCGACTACGTCATCGGCAAACCCACCACGCCGGGGTGGCGATAGCACTGGCGCAGCGTGATAAACGCACTTTAATGGTGGTTCTGTGGTGGTATTGAGGCGTCGGATTTGAACGTCGGTGGATGGCTGTTCGTGATCGATCCGACGATCATCGACCGGATAGCGGACTACCTCTGGGCAGTGCTCGGCTCGTGGTGGAGCATGCTGTCCGTCATTCTTGGTCTCGTGCGGCTATCACTGACGTTGATCCCGCGGTTGCAGCCGATCACCGATGCGATGCAGAAAGAGCAACGGGTGCTCGTCCCCGTGTAGCTCGTCCTGTTCGTGATGGCGAACTTCCAGATCTACGGCCCGCGCAGTGGGAGATCCGGCAAGCCGCAGCCAGGTCCGCGTCGATTGATTGGCGGTCCCTGTCCACGTCGATTGACGGGCTGAAGCCGGTGACATGTGGCTCCACGGCGGGATTATCAGCATCGTCCGGCCATGATATTGGTGGTTCTATGGTGTTGAAAAACCATCACTATAGGGCGAAGTAAGCGCTGCTAGCCGCAGTGCGGTCGGGAGTGTGCGAGGTCGGGCAAGCCATGATGATATGGCCGTCCGGCTGTTCCTGACCCTCAAACAGGGTGTGGCATTGGTTCTCTGGTACGGATTGCTGCGGCATGGCACCTCGTGAGGATGACCAAGCCCAAGGCTCAGACCTGCGAGGCGAAGATCGAAGGTACGTGGCGTCCCATCAGC
>NZ_JAKSYP010000146.1:0-926 GCF_022829625.1 Methylobacterium sp. E-046
TCTAAGAGCCCGTCCGGTAAGGGTCTGAGGCGGGGTTGAGTGGCCGGGATGGCGATGATTCCAGGAGGGTGCTGAAGCCTGACCTGGACTTGCCATGTGGACCCCGACCACCCGGCGGCAGCATAGCCGCGTGGGCCTTCGCTATGAAACGGACCTCACCGACGCCGAGTGGGCGGTGATCGAGCCACTGATGCCGAAGCCAGCGCCCTGTGGCCGGCCTCCGCTCTGGACGACACGGGAGGTCCTGAACGCCATCTTCTACGTTCTGAGAGGTGGGATCTCCTGGCGGTTGATACCCAATGATCTGCCGCCGCGCTCGACCACCTTTGGCTCCTTCAGCCGCTGGCGCGACACAGGGCTGTTCGGCCGGATCAACCACCACCTCGTCATGGCCGATCGCGAGCGAGTCGGACGGGACGCCTCACCGTCTGCCGCGGTCCTCGACAGCCAAAGCATCAAGACGACGGAGAGCGGCGGCCCGCGCGGCTACGATGCCGGCAAGAGGGTCAAGGGGCGCAAGCGCCAAGCGCTGGTCGACATGGACGGGCGCGCTCTCGTCCTCGATCCTCAGCCCGCCGACGTACAGGACCGCGACGGGGCCGTGCCGGTGCTGCGCCTGTCGCGTCGGACCTTCCCGTTCATCGCCAAAGCCTTCGCCGATGCAGGCGATGCCGGCAACAGACCGGCGACCGCCACGATCATCACGGTCGAGATCGTGCGCAAGCCGCCCGATCAAGTCGGCTTTGCCGTGCATCCACGCCGCTGGGTGGTCGAACGGTTCTTCGCCTGGATCAGCCGCAATCGCCGCCTCTGGAAGGACCCAGAGGCGACTATCGCCTCGGCCAGAGCCTTCCTCTACGCCGCAGCCGTCATGATCCTCGTCAGGCGGCTCGCCCGCTCAGCCTGACTTCTCGGACGGACTCTAA
>NZ_JAKSYP010000149.1:0-9065 GCF_022829625.1 Methylobacterium sp. E-046
GCGCTCCTCGACGGTCAGCAGGCCGAGCTGGCGCGCCTCGCGGATCGCGTTCTTGACCGTCGAGCGGCACACCCCTGCGACTGCGGCCATGTTCTCGATCGACAGCCGGCAGTCCTTCCGGCGCGTAGTCTCGGCAGCCACCAGGGCCAGCACCGCCTGCTCGGCCAGCGTGAACCGGGCTGCGAGCCCCGGTGGAAGCCGCCCCGAGGCGGCCCAGCGGCGACGGCGCTCCATCGAAGCATCCGTGCGCGGGCGCGAGCCGACGGCCCTCCTTGGCGATCCTGCGCGATCCTGAGTGGGGGAGATACCGCTTGGGTTAGAACTGGTCGGTGCAGCCGGAGAAAGCCGCCTCGTCGCGGAGGCGTCCGTTCGTGCCTCAATCAGGCCGGATAGCGCCTCGGCCTCGGCCTCCGTGACCTTCCCTTCCCCGTAGGCACGCCACAGCGCAGCCGTGACGGCCGGCAACGCGGCGCGCGGGGCCGCCTCCGCCTGTCGGCGGATCTCTTCGGCATAGTTCATCGAACCCGGTCCCTCTCGGGCCGCGGCTAGGGTCCAGGCAAAGCCTTCCCGTTGACGGACACAGGTTCCGTCTTGACACCCCGGGGGGTCTCATGGCTTGTGAGGGGCAGCGAAGCGGTCCTCACAGGGCCTCAGGTTTTTCGACAGCCTCGACCTTGCCGGGTCGGGGCTGTTGGCTTTTCAGGGTCTCTGTCTCGCGGCGATGGTCTCCTGAATTGCCGGCTCTCGACTCGATGGAACGAGCCCGGCCGGAACAGCCCATGTCGGCCGGGCGGCACCGTTAAGTCAACGTTGGGGGATGATCAGCGCGACCATGCCGGCCCGACCTTTGACCCTCGCCGACCTGCGCAGAACCGGCATCATCAGCAGCCAAGAGATCGTCGCAGCGATCGACACCTACATGCGGGACCCGGCTGCTGGTCCCTATCGCTTCCCAAGCGGCCATACCCTCGACATCGCGACCATCGTAGAGGCGACGCCTGCCCTGAAACGGGTGGAGCGGGCCGGGCCACAAGAGAAGACGTTCCGGAACGGATTGGCCACCGCCATCATGGCGGCGCATCCGACCAAGCCTTGAACCTCAGCTAAGCCGAGGGCCCTCGGCACGCTCTCGCCGAAGGTCACTTCCGCACACCAGTGGCGCAAGCCGCTTCAGGACGGTTGTTGAGTAGGAGGAGCGCTCGATGCAGTGGTTCTGGTTGTTTGCGGTGATGGCTGTCGTTGGAGCCGGGGCGCTCGTATTCGGGACGGGGCTGATCAAGGTCAGCGGATTGACCAAGCCCGCAAACTGGCACGTGAGGTGAGCACAGGGCTGAGCAGCCGGCAAAGGCTCGCTGTTGCAGGCTGAGCGCGCGAGTTCGGCACGAACTCGCGCTGACGAGGCGGCTACCGAAGTGAGGGTATCGGACGCCAAAATGGCGAAGGCGGTCGGCAAGCTTGAGACAGAGAAGCTTACCCCTGAGGAACAGCGCCGCCGGTTCATCGGAGCCGCGCGCGAGGCCAGCGCGAGCGAGGACGAAACTCACTTCGATACGGCGCTGAAGTGGATCGCGAAGCCAAGGTGTCAAAAGATTGAAGCTGGCTATTTTGGACCGTCCAGAGAGCTGACGGCTGGCAATAATGTCACAAAGAAATCTAGTCGGAACAGGATTAGTTCTGTCCCGTCCGTGACTTCCATTCGCCATTCCTGACCAAGGCTTTCTAGCCTTGCGCCTTCCTCAAGAAGTACGCCGGCATACCGGATGGCCTCTCGCCGTGCGAACATCGTGTCCGGCAATTCGACCCCCTTTTTGTCGAGCAGGGTCACGCCGTCATAGACGTTGAAATGATAGCGCGGCACATGCACCTCCGCCGTTGAAGGCGGGAGCCACGGCTCTCGATCGCGGACATGCCTGAGTCAGAGACCGCGACTACCGTCAGCTGTGCCATACAGCGGCGGGCGGCAATCACATATGGATCAGGTTTCCCGATCCCCGAAGAATATGCCGCACTGTATGTGCGAACGGTATAATCGCCCTTCGGAAACTGGGAGCGCCTGCTTCACGGCAGCTCAGTAGATGTAGACCAACGGCTAGGACGGATGGATTTCCGCCGATCCGCTATCAGGCAACAATGCATGAGGCCGAACGCCGCCGCCGCGCCCGCCCACGACCCTTTGCGGGAGTCGGAAATCTCCGCACAAAGGACAGTACTACTCAGCAGCTTCGACCGCTTTCCGCTCCGGCGCCTTATCGATGACGATGAGCACAGAGGCGGTCAGTATGCTCTTGTCAGCTTCGTCGCGAACCTCAGCCCGGTACTGAGCAGCGGGCGGCCCCTTATGCTCGGCCCCGAGCATGTCGGCCAAAGTCTTGCGGACAACCTCTCGCACAGCAGCCTCGTCCGGCAACTCGTGGCCGACGTCATCTATGACGACGATGCTGTCGAAAGTGTCGATGAAGAAGCGGGGCATCAGGCCCTCCGCGTCGCAGGCGGGAGCGCTCACCTCACCCAGCCGCTGGCGCCTACAGTCGATCAACCAGCGATGCCTTCCTGTGCCGCATACAACCGAGAGACGCTACAACACACGTTTGATTTGCAAGCCATATAACTGCGCAAGCCGAATTGATTGGAGCAGCACGCCACAACTGCGCGGCAGCAATTAGAAACGAACCACATATGTAATAAAGCGGAACTTGGTTTAGGTTGGGGATTTGCCCCGCACATACAGGAGTTCGGTCCCGAACCGACGTCCGACTGATGGCGGAAGGAAGCCTCGCGGTTCCTCGTTCTCAGCGCGGCCGAGCTGCGAGAGAGCACGAATGTCCAATCCGCTGATCATGAAGCTCGGATACGGAGCGCGACTGACCGGCGACGACCGTGCCGTCCTACAGGACCTCACCAGAAGGACCCGTCGCGTCGCGCGGCGTACGGACATCAGCCCCGAAGGCGAGCGGCCAGAGAACGTGCACCTCGTCGTGGAAGGCTTCGCCTGCCGCTACAAAGCCCTTACTGACGGGCGGCGCCAGATCATGGCCTTCCTGGTGCCGGGCGACTTCTGCGACCTGCACGTCGCCATACTCGGCGAGATGGACCACAGCATCGGCACCAGCTGGGGCTGCACCATTGTGGATATCCCGCGCTCGGCCATCGAGCATCTAACGGCCCACCACCCCCGCATCACGCGAGCGCTCTGGTGGGCGACCCTGGTCGATGAGGGCACGCTACGGGCGTGGCTCGTCAACATGGGTCAACGCGATGCCGACCGACAGATAGCCCATCTCGTCTGCGAGTTGCTCGTGCGCCTGCGGATCGTAGGCCTGGTGGACGAGGACAGCTTCGAGTTCCCGATGACCCAGGATGATCTCGCAGACACGCTGGGGATCACCAGCGTGCACGTGAACCGGGTCCTTCAGGATCTGCGAGGTCAGGGCCTGCTCGAATGGAGGAGCAAGCGCGTGCGCATTCCCGACGTAGCGCGGCTGATAGCGTTCGCCGAGTTCGATCCGAAGTACCTCCACCTCAGGCGACGCGAGAACGACGAACGTCGGCTCTCGGGTACGTCGTAGATTGGCCTCTGCGGAACGTCTGCTCTCGGACAGCGGAGCGGGGTCCGCTCCCCACCCATAGCAGCCATCACGCAGGCCTCGGTTCTGTTGCTGGTAGCTCATGCATCAGGCGCAATGGCAAGGCTGGTCCAATAGGGCCTGCCCCAGCGAGACGCAGCAAAAGTGAACAGCATAGCCGTTCCATCACATAGTTTTCGGCTTCTGGAACGCGCAGACGCGGACGTCCGAGACCCTTGTGGAATGCAGCAGGACGATCGCGCATCTGCCACGGCTGACGGTCAGGCTTCCGCCCGATATTGTCGGAAAACCGGTCGGATACCAGACATGTTTCAGTCATAGGACAAAGGTCCGCAACGGGTGGGACGCCATCGTTGTCCGGCAGTCCGTAAGCGGACATGCTTAGCCAGCCGCAGTTCAGCATAAGGTCGATATGTCAGTTTGGCCCCACGGAAGCGGCGAGATGGCTTCGCGCATCCGCGACCATGAGTGGGCGGGCACCCTGCTCGGGCCGAGTGAGGCTTGGTCGGAACGTCTCAAGCTGATGGTCGAGCAGGTGCTCACCAACACGCTCGTGTCGAGTCTCGCAATCGGACCCGAGCGCATCCTCATCTACAACGACGCTGCCGCGCGCCTCTACGGCGACCGCCATCCCGATGCGCTCGGTAGCCCCGTGCCCACAACGTTCCCCGACACGTGGCCGGTCGTCGCCTCGCTGTACGATCGGGTGTTCTCGGGCGAGAGCGTGCACGTTCCAGCCCAATCCCTCGATCTAGGCGGGGGCGAAGTATTCGACGCCTACCTGACCCCTGTCCGCGACGAGATGGGTGCGGTGAACGCGGCGCATATGGTCGGCTTCGAGATCAGTGACCGGTTGCGTGCCGAAGCGGCTTTGCGCGCGAGCGAGGAACGCTTCGAACGTGCCCTGGAGGGGGGCGAAGTCGGCGCGTGGGAACTCGACCTCGTCACGCTCGAAGCTTGGCGCTCACCACAGCACGATCACATCTTCGGATACCGAACGCCGTTGCCCAAATGGACCTACGACGTCTTCCTTGGCCACGTTGCGCCGGAGGATCGAGGCTGGGTCGACGCCCGCTTCCAGGATGCGATTGCCGCGGATGGGGTCTGGAGCTTCGAGTGCCAGATCCAGCGCGCGGACGGTAAGCACGGTTGGATCGGGGCGCAGGGACGGATCGATGCCGACGCAGGGGGACATGTCCGGCGTATGAAGGGCACAGTGCGTGACATCACGCAGCGCAAGCTGGGTGAAATCGCCTTGCGCGAGAGCGAGGAGCGGTTTCGTGGGCTCATCGAGGGGCTCGGCCAGTTTAGCTGGGAGGCGCGTGCGGACGGGACCATCGTCTCCGACAGCCCGGGTTGGCGCGCCTTCACCGGACAGAGCTTGGCAAAGTGGCAGGGCTACGGCTGGACCGAGGCGGTCCATCCCGATGACCGCGCGGACACGGAGGGCAAGTGGCGCGCGGCGGTCGCGGCGGGCTGCGCCGTCGACGCCGAGTACCGGCTTTGGCACGCGCCGAGTGCGTCGTGGCGGTGGTCGAACGTCCACGTAGTACCGATCACGCGGCCGGACGGGACGATCCGCAAATGGTCGGGCGTCAACATCGACGTCACCGACCGGCGCACGTTGCAGGCGCGCCTGGAAATCCTGGTGAACGAGCTGCAGCACCGGGCTCGCAACCTTCTGGGGGTGGTGGCGGCGATCGCGAACCGGACCATCAAGCTCGGCGGCTCGGTAGAGGCGTTCGAGGAACGTCTGCAGGCGCTCAGCCGGGCGCAGGGTCTGCTCAGTCAGGGAGGTTGCGACACCGTCGAGGTCGGCGCGCTGGTGCGGGCGGAACTCGCCGCGCACGTGCATGAGGTGTCCAATTGCGTCGATGCCACAGGACCAGAAGTGCATCTCACCGCGCGGCAGGTGCAGAATTTCGCGCTCGCTCTGCACGAGCTGACAACCAACGCGGTCAAGTACGGGGCGTTGAAGGACGATACCGGGCACCTCACCATCACCTGGGAGGTGGTGTTTGACCGGCGCGAGCGTCGCCGCTTGGCCTTGAGCTGGGTCGAGAGCGGTGTGGTTGTCGAGCCGGAGAAGGTGACGCGGCGCGGCTTCGGCACCGAGTTGATCCAAGGGGCCTTGGCCTACGCGCTCCAAGCCAGCGTCGATTACACGCTCGGCGCGGACGGCGCGCGTTGCCGAATTGAGATGCCAGTCTCATGATCTGAGTGAGTGCACATCTATCCAGTACGCCTACCTTCGCGCATTGTCGTCGCGTACCCCGGGAGGGATGGTGCCCAAGCTTGTTGAACCGCTTGCAGGCCGTCGTATCCTCGTGGTCGAGGACGAGTACCTGATCGCCATGGATGTGAAGGATTGGCTGATGGCGGCCGGGGCGACTGTGGCAGGACCGATCCCCAGCGTTGATCAGGCTCTCGATCTCATTAAGGATGAAGTTCTCAACGCCGCCGTACTGGATGTAAATCTCGGCCACGGCGACACAGTCTATGCTGTCGCTGCTGAGTTGGGCGCTTTGGGTGTGCCGTATCTCTTTGCGACCGGGGATGTGAGAGTGTCCGATGCCAATGGTTACCGTGACCGCCCGCGACTAACGAAGCCGTATCTAGAAGCGGAGCTGGTGCGGGCTATGACGGAACTCATCTCAAGATTACCATCAGAGCCGTAAGCCGACCCTTCTAAGTTCCGCTAGGGGTGGGCAGCGGACCCGGACCTGTTGTCCCGAAGCGGATGTACCGCATCCGACCCAACCCGGCCGCCTGGATCGCCATGAACGCTCCTCGTGAGCAGCCATTCGTCGGCCGTCCGGCAACTACCGCTCGGGGTGGGTAGCGGGAGTGCACCCGCCACGCAAAGGATGTCTGGAGCACGACAACGGCGGACGATCCTCCAACTACCGCTCGTCCTCTTTGTCGGCCTCGATCAGCGAATGGATGCGCGTCGCCATCGCGTCCATGGCGAACGGTTTGGTCAGCACTGCCATCCCCGGCGGAAGCGTCCCGTTGCCGAGGATCGCATTCTCCGCGTAGCCGGTGATGAACAGCACTTTCAGACAAGGCCGGTGCGCGCGCGCCGCCTCGGCCATCTGCCGCCCGTTCATGCCGCCCGGCAGGCCCACGTCCGTCACCAGCAGGTCGATGCGCACATCCGATTGAAGCACCTTCAGCCCCGCCGCGCTGTCGCCCGCCTCGATGGCGAGGTATCCGAGGTCTTCCAGGATGTCGGTAATGAGCATCCGTACGGATGGCTCGTCGTCCACCACCAGCACCGTCTCGCCCTGATCGGACCGATCCAGAGCAGCGAGCTTGGCATCACCTTCCTCGTCCTCGACCTCGCCGTAGTGGCGCGGCAGGTAGATGCAGATGGTGCTTCCCTCGCCGACCTCGGAGTAGATGCGCACCTGCCCGCCCGACTGCTGGGCGAAGCCGTAGATCATCGACAGGCCGAGGCCGGTGCCCTCGCCGATAGGCTTCGTCGTGAAGAACGGCTCGAACACCCGGGCGATCACGTTCGGGCTCATGCCGGTGCCGGTGTCAGTCACACACAGGGACAGGTACTGCCCCTCCAGCATGTCGAGCTTGCGGGAGGCCCGCTCGTCGAGCCACTTGTTGTGGGTCTCGACCGTGATGCGCCCGCCATCCGGCATCGCATCCCTCGCGTTGATGCACAGGTTGAGCAGGGCGTTCTCAAGCTGCGACGGGTCCACCAGTGCAGGCCATAGGTCGGAGGCCCCGACCACTTCGACCGGAATGCCTGGGCCGACCGTGCGCTGGACCATCTCGTGCATGCCCGCGACGAGGCGGTTCACGTCGGTAGGCTTGGGATCGAGCGTCTGGCGGCGCGAGAACGCCAGCAGGCGATGCGTGAGGGAGGCAGCGCGCTTTGAGGCTCCTTGCGCGACCGTCATGTAGCGCTCGACGTCGTTGAACCGCCCCCGCTGCAGGCGGTTCTGCATCATCTCCAGGGAGCCTGAGATCCCTGCGAGTAGATTGTTGAAGTCGTGCGCCAAGCCACCGGTGAGCTGGCCCACCGCCTCCATTTTCTGAGACTGGCGCAGCGCCTCCTCAGCCTTGCGAAGTTCGGTGATGTCGGTCGCTTCCGGCATGATTTCGATCACACGACCGTCCTTGTCGCGCACAGGATGCATCCCGAAGTCGTAGATCCGCGTCTCACCGCTTGGCAGAACAAGAGGCAATTCGGTCCGAATGCTTTGGCCGCTGCCGGCCGCCGCTGCCGCTCCCTTCACGAGATCGCTCATGCCGGGCGAGCCGGTGAACCAGGGGGTCAGCCAGAAGGGTCGGCCAACCACCTCGGTCAGTTCCCCACCGATCGCTTCCAGCGCGGCCGTGTTGGCTTCCAGAACGGTGCCATCGAGTTCCAAGATACCCATCAACTGACGGGTCAGATCGAACACGACCCGCTGACGCGCCTGGGACGCGTCCAGGACCTTCGCTTGTGCGACGATCTCTTGGACCCGTGCAGCCACTTGTTGTCCGAGGGACGCGTTCAGCTCGCGCAGAGCCAAGTCGGACGCGCGCCGCTCGGTCTCGTCGCGAGCGATCTTGAGGAAGCCGAGTTCCCGCCCGGCCGCGTCATGCAGCACCCGCAACGAGCCGTTGAGGAAGACAAGGGTGCCGTCCTTGCGCAGATGCCAGCGAACGTCCGGTGCCTGCCCCTCCGCGCGCGCGTCAGTCAACTCTTTGACCGGCTGCCCAGCCTTACGATCCTCCGGCGTGAAGAGCACGTCGACGCTCAGGCCGACGATCTCTTCGGCGGCATAGCCGAAAATCTCCGATGCACCACCAGACCAACCCGTCACGATCCGCTCGCGGTCCGTGGTCATGATTGCGTAGTCGGTAGCTGCCTCGACGATGAGGTGGAGGCGCTGCTCGCGCTCGCGCAATTCCTCGGTCGCCACATGCATGTCGGTGACGTCGGTGCCCTCGACGAAGATGCCGACCACGGCCCCCGCCGGGTCACGGATCGGCTGGTAGATGAAGTCGAGGAAGCGCCGTTCGTTCGGTGCGCCGAGCGTGCGTTCCAGCCAGATTTCCACGCCGCGTCCAATGAACGGCTCACCCGTCGCGTAGACACCATCAAGCAAGTCGAAGAACGGTTGCCCCGCAACCTCTTGAAGTGCTTCCCGGACTGGAAGACCGCTCACGTCGCGCCCGCCGATCAGCCTCTGGTAGGCGTCGTTGGTCAGCTCGAAGCGGTGGTCCGGGTCGCGCAGCACCGCCATGAAGCTCGGGGCTTGCTTGAACATATCGCGTAGGCGGTCGCTCTCGGCTTTGAGCGACAGGTTGAGCCCACGTAGGCTGTTTTCCAGCGCCTTGCGCTTGGTGGTCTCGGTCAGGATCGAGATTACCCCGCCGATGCCGTTGGACGCGGTCTCGTCATCGATCGGGCTGAACCCGTAGGTCCAGTAGGCATCCTCGATGCGACCTTGGCGCAAGATCGGGACGTGCTGG
>NZ_JAKSYP010000150.1:0-1293 GCF_022829625.1 Methylobacterium sp. E-046
GATCGTGGCCAGGAAGCGGGACACCTCGGCGCTGAGATACTCGGACTGGCGCGACAACTCGCCGGCCGCGCCGCGCACCTGGCTGGCGGCCGCACCGGTGGCTTCCGAGGCCTGGGCCACCCCCGTGATGTTGCCCGTCACCTGATCCGTTCCGGTGGCCGCCTGGGACACGTTGCGGACGAGCTCCTGCGTCGCCGCGCCCTGCTCCTCCACGGCGGCCGCGATGGTCGTGGCGACCCCGTTGATCTCCCGGATGCGCGTGGTGATCGTGTCGATGGCCGAGACCGCCTGACCGGTCGTCCCCTGGATCTGGCCGATCTGCTGGCTGATCTCCTCCGTGGCCTTGGCGGTCTGCGCTGCCAGTTCCTTGACCTCGGCCGCCACCACGGCGCAGCCGCGGCCGGCTTCACCGGCGCGCGCCGCCTCGATCGTGGCGTTGAGCGCCAGGAGGTTCGTCTGGCTCGCGATGTTGGAGATCAGCCCGACCACCTCGCCGATGCGGCTGGCCGCCTGGCTCAGCTCCTGCACGAGGTGCTGGGTCTGGTCGGCCTCGCCGACGGCCGTCTGGGCGAGGTTGGCCGAGCCGAGCACCTGCCGGCCGATCTCCTGCACCGACGAGCCCAATTCCTCGGCGGCCGCCGCCACGGTCTGCACGTTGGCGGAGGCCTGCTCGGCCGCCGCCGCGACGGTGGTGGACTGGCTGGCCGTCTCGGTGGCGCTCGACGTCATGCTCTGGGCGGTGGCCTGCAGTTCCGTGGCCGAGGATGAGACCAGCCCGACGATGCCGCCGACCGCCCGCTCGAATCCGTCCGCCAGCTCCAGCATGGTGCGCTTCCGCTCGGCCATGGCGGCCTCGTCGGCGCGCCGCTTGACCTCCGCCTCCTCGGCCGCCTTCCGCGCCACCATCGCCTTGATGCCCTCGACCGCCTTGCCGACCGCGCCGATCTCATCGCGGCGGGCCGCTTCGGCGATCTCGGCCTCGATCTCGCCCTTTGCCATGCGCTGCAGGACCTTGACCAGGCGATCGAGCGGGCGCGTGATGCCGAATACCGCGATGAACACCGCAGCGACCAGGCCTGCCAGCATCCCCATGGCGCTGAACATCATCAGGTTCTGCCGCGTTTCATTCGTCTGATTGGTCAGGTCGTCCGACGATTTCGACGTATAGGCCGCAATGTCCAGGGCGAGCTGGCTGCCGTCGGCCAGCAAGATCGAGAAAATCGGAACGATCGCCGAATGGACCAGCGCAATGGCCTTGTCGTTCTGGTTGGCGGAGCCGAGTCGGCGCACCTC
>NZ_JAKSYP010000151.1:0-363 GCF_022829625.1 Methylobacterium sp. E-046
GGAGGAGCGGGGCAGGCCGTCTACTACGCGACGCTGGCCTAGACGACCGTGCGGAGGAGGACGCCGCCGGTTTCAGCGCCGCCGGGCAGGCGACGGTTACCACCGCGGCAGACGCGTGTAATTACGGCGGTGATGCTTAAGGCGCATCATACCTCGCTTCCCACCCATCCGTGTCTGCGACGGGCTCTTCACGCTGCCCGGGTTGTTCATGTTGCTTTGAGCCATGGATCCGGGTCAGCTCAACACCGTCGCGGACGGCCGGGTCTTCAGCGGTCGCCAGAGCGTGCCGCTGAAGCTGGTGGACGAACTCGGCAGCGAACGCCAAGCGGTGGCGTGGCTGGAGAGCGCCCGCGGCGTTCCGAA
>NZ_JAKSYP010000153.1:0-1329 GCF_022829625.1 Methylobacterium sp. E-046
GTGGCTGCCGAGACTACGCGCCGGAAGGACTGCCGGCTGTCGATCGAGAACATGGCCGCAGTCGCAGGGGTGTGCCGCTCGACGGTCAAGAACGCGATCCGCGAGGCGCGCCAGCTCGGCCTGCTGACCGTCGAGGAGCGCCAGATAACCGGCTTCCGCAACGACACGAACGTGCTGCGGATCATCAGCCCGGAATGGTTGGCCTGGATCCGGCTGGCGCGGAAAGGGGGTCGCGAAACGCTATCCCCCTCGCCAAGGAAGGGTCATCACGGCCCCACCCCTCAAGGGGGTGGGGTCAAAAGCGTAACTAGCACGGCTACTGAGGTTCTAGATCTGGGAAAAACGAGGCCAGCAGAGCCGAAGCAGGGCTGCCGAGGGGCAGCGGGCGACCTCGACCGATCAGGACGAACCAGAATCCTCGCGGATGGTGGTGCGGGCTGAGCTATGCGACAGGCGCACATGGGCGGACGGTATGACGAACGATGGTCCGTCGCATGAAGCAGCCACATCGCGACGCTGGTTATGGAGTCGGTGAGGGATGACAGCTCTTGAACTCATCCGAGCCTTGGCGCTCGACGCCACCGTGGGGATCGTCGTCACCGACACGGCAATCGACTGGCCAGGACCGACGATCGTCTACGCCAACTCCGCGTTCGGGCAGCTCGTCGGGCGAGATCTGTCCGACGTCGTCGGGCAGACCCCACGCTTCATGTAGGGCAAAGAGACGCGTCGGGAGACGCTGGATGCCTTTCACCGCGCGCTGGCTTCCGGCGAGCGCTTCCACGGGTACCTGACCAACTACCGCGCGGACGGCTCCAAGTACCGCGCCGAGATCGATTGCAGGCCGTTGCGCGTCACCGACGGCCACATCGAGAACTTCGTCTCGTTCGAGCGCGAGGTGGTCCGGCGTATCGGACGCCCCGCCGTCAGCGCAGCGGGCCGCTATGAGCCAGCTGTGACAAGCAACGATGTCTTAACCGAGGCCTTGCGCCGCCTCGCTATCTTCGAACACGCGTAAGTTGTCTTGCGCCGATCACAGAGGTGTGAGTACTGAATATGCGTCATGATATATATTAGTTTAGGAGCCGGAAGTGATGATCGATCGTCGTTTTAAGAAATAAATAACACTTATTGCACAGTGTTGGCCCATGCTGAGATAGACCTGGATGACGCGTCAGCGGGCTGCTTCGCTGGTCTCCCGCTCTGACCCACAGCAGCCCAGAGATTCGGGAGGGTATGACCATGTTCGGTGGAACGCGCACGCACGCGGATCAGGCAGCCAAACTCGACGCCCTCGAACGCTCGCAGGCCGTCATCGAGTTCCAGCCC
>NZ_JAKSYP010000154.1:0-946 GCF_022829625.1 Methylobacterium sp. E-046
GGGCTGCGCGATTCCGAGGTGCTGGTAGGCGTGTCGGGTGAGGATGCGGCCCCGGGGGGTGCGCTGCACGAAGCCGCGCTGGATCAGGTAGGGCTCGATGATGTCCTCGATGGCGTCGCGCGGCTCCGACAGCGCCGCCCCGATCGTCTCGATGCCCACCGGCCCGCCCCCGAACGAGCGCGCGATCAGCCCGAGGTACTTGCGGTCCATCACGTCGAGCCCGGCCCCGTCCACGTCGAGCAGCTGCAGCGCCCGGTCGGCGATCGCCCGCGTCACCGTCTCGGCCTCCGCCACGATCGCGAAGTCCCGCACCCGCCGCAGCAGGCGCCCCGCGATCCGCGGCGTGCCCCGCGCCCGCCGGGCGATCTCGTTGGCCCCCTCCGCCGACATCCCGAGCCCCAGAACCCGCGCGCCCCGCGCCACGATCTGCTCCAGCTCGTCGATCTCGTAGAACTCCAGACGGATCGGGATCCCGAACCGGTCGCGCAGCGGCGTGGTCAGCAGCCCCGCCCGCGTCGTGGCGCCCACGAGCGTGAACTTGGGCAACTCGATCTTGACCGAGCGCGCCGCCGGTCCCTCGCCGATGATCAGGTCGAGCTGGTAGTCCTCCATGGCCGGGTAGAGGATCTCCTCCACCGCCGGGTTGAGCCGGTGGATCTCGTCGATGAACAGGACGTCGCGCTCCTCCAGGTTGGTCAGCTGCGCGGCCAGATCCCCCGCCTTGGCGATCACCGGACCGGACGTCGAGCGGAAGTTCACGCCGAGCTCGCGCGCCACGATCTGGGCCAGCGTGGTCTTGCCCAGGCCCGGCGGCCCGACGAACAGCACGTGGTCGAGCGCCTGCCCGGTCCGGCGCGCCGCCTCGATGAACACCTGCATGTTCGCCCGCGCCGCACGCTGCCCGATAAACTCGGACAGGCTCAGCGGACGGATCGTCTGGTCGGCG
>NZ_JAKSYP010000157.1:0-745 GCF_022829625.1 Methylobacterium sp. E-046
GTTGCCGGTCGTGGTGACCATGTCGACGTTCCACGACTGGGCGTTCGAGTTGATTGGAGTCGCGCCGCCGCCGTTGGCCAGGAAGGCACCAGCAAGCCTCACGTCCTGCATCTCGGCGAACGGCGCCTTGGAGATGTCGACATTCTCCGTCGGGTTACCTGGACCGTTGTTTAGTAAGGCGATGCCGTTCGAGACCAACTCGACGTGGCCGATCTCTTCAGCGAAGATGCTTGAAACCAAACTGTAGAACGGCCGCAGCTTGGTCTTGTTGCGGAAGTTGAAGCTTTGGAACATGTAGTTCCCCAGCGTCGACATTTCGCCGTACTTGCCGCCGAGCAGCTCCTGCAGGGCCGCGGCCGCATTGGGCTCGGGCCTCTTCGGCTCTGGCAGCTCCGTCAGGAGCTTGTCGATCTTCATGAACATGAGGCTGTCTCCGTCCGCGCGAGGCGCGCCTCCGGGGTACCGCCGGAGGCCGAGATCGTTCCTCTGCGCTTCGCGGAGTCGCATGGTGGAGGTGGATGCGCTGTAGGGTGAGATCGTCCACGGTCTGACAACTTGGCCAACTGCCGATCCGCAGGAGAGCCGTTCGCACCGTCAGTGCGTGAGGTGTGATATTCCTCCCGCTACCGTTCTTCTTACCGCAGCGGTGCCGTTTTTTGCTGGGTCTTGCTGTGTCCTGCTGTCCCTCGGTTAGACGCAGCCGTCTTTCTGCCGCCTCCACGTCATCGCCAAGCCGAAGCCGATC
>NZ_JAKSYP010000012.1:0-4633 GCF_022829625.1 Methylobacterium sp. E-046
TGGACCGTCACGCTACCTAGCGGTGCGCGATGCAGCGGGCTCAGCCATAGATCACATGGCCGAGGGTGCCCTCAAGCTCTGGGAGCACATGCATCAGCTCGACGACGACAGCGCCGCCCGGCTTCGTCCGTTGCTGCAGGCTCTGCTGTTCGAACTCGGCCAGCAGATCGCGGCGTCACTGCCGGACGGGCAGGCGGTCACGGCGGCAAGGCCATCGCGCGATCCGAAGCTGCACTGAACCTGTCATCAGGTAGGCGCCAGTGTTGCCACGTCGGCGTGTGTGGCGGCAGCGACAACAGAGCCGGCTTTGACCTGCATTCATCCTCGTGAAGACTTCGGCTCTGGCTTGACGGCCCGCGTCAGGCTCTGGATTACCCGCAGCGGCCGACCCGCTTTCTCGGCGATCTCCATTTCCTGCTGCTCGATGAGTTCCCGAGCCGGTTGATCGCCATCCAAGCTGCCTAGGATCTCCATCGGCACACGTCGGTTCGAGGCACGACTGCCATCCTCGAAGATGGCGTCAAACAAGACGAAGCCTCGGTCCTGAGGCCGTTGCTTTGAGCGCTTGGCCATGCGGTCTGATACGCCGCTAAGCTCGGCAGTTCCAGATCACCGGATGCTGCGGGAAGCATCGAATTGCGTCGAATTGACACTCTGTGTGAGGAAGATCTGATCGTGCTGCGACAGCGGCGGCTCAACGTCTCCGACGTAGAGCGGCTGAAGGCGTATTGCGACTTCAATCCCGACTATCTGCACCTCGTGAGGCGACCTGAGTGAAGCGTCAGCTATGGGGTGATCGAGGGTCTGCGGCGGCAGCGAGCAATCCTCGGTCAATCGTTAGCTGCGACCTGGGCTTACCCTCAGTGCACGCCCTGGCCGTGCATAAGGCTGTCGAAGTCACAGTAAATCGCTGTGGCTTTCGATAGCGATGACGCATAGTCCGCCACCATGGGAGCCGATCTTCTCGACCGCCTGCTCGTCACGCTCGCGGTGCGGCTGCGCTCATTCTCCGTCTGCACCATACAGCGCGGATGGCGCCTAGGTTTCAGCCCCTTCGAGGCGATCACCGTTCACTACGTGCTGCGCGGGACCGGGAGCCTTCGTGTCGGGCAAGGACCCTGGCGATCCTTCGCGCCGCACACCATCATCGTCGTGCCGGCTCGACATTCGCACAGCCTCGGTGCTGCCGAGGATTGCGTCGGTGAGGTCCGAGCCGAGGATCACTGCGTCCTCCACGGTGACGGATTGATCTCCTTCACGGCCGGTGACGGGAGCCCCGACGCGCTCTTCGTATGCGGCCAGATCGCCGACACGCACACTGGTGCAATGGGCCTGTTCGAGCTGTTCCAGGCCCCCATGGTGGAGACCTTCCCCTCGGATCCGGTGCTGCGCTACGCCTTTGAACTCATGCTCGCCGAGGTTATGAGACCCAATCTCGCGACACAAGCGATGACGGAGGTGCTGATGAAGCAGTGCCTCATCATCCTCCTGCGCCAGCAGCTGACAGCAAGCGAATTCACATCACCCATCCTGGCTGCCCTACAGAACCCGAAGCTCGCCCGGGCCGTCCTGGCGGTCCTCGAACAGCCGGGTGCACGTTACTCCGTCGACAGCTTGGCGGCCCTCGCAGGCATGAGCCGGACCAGCTTCGCGGAAAGGTTCGCCACGGCTTTTGGGCAAGGCCCGATGGAGTTTGTTCAGAGAGTTCGCCTCCGGATCGCCGCTCGTCTCCTCAGCGGCACCGACGTGCCGGTGAAAGTTATCGCCGCCACTGTCGGCTACGCGAGCCGGAGCGCGTTCAGCAAGGCGTTCGAGGTCGAATTTGGGACCGCGCCGAGCCAGTTCCGTTTGGTGGGTGGAATGGACGAAGGTGAACCGGAGCGCATCGAAAGCGAGTCTCCGAACGCCGAACCGACCTGATCCCTTCGGGATGCCGATTGGCCCCGTCTCGGTGCTCCATCGTTCGGATCACGTCTGCCAGCGTTCGACCGAACCGAGCCGCCGGGAACCGTCGAAGTCAGGTGATCTTGGCCACGTTCAGTCGCTGAGGACGGAAGGTGACCGGTCCCCGGTCGTGCCATCGCTCCCACCCCGAGGAATAATCATGGTCGACGCGAGTGCCTTCTACCTTCGCTACAGCCCCGACGTCGAAACCGTCGCCGACGATGAGGCTGAGACTGCGCAGAGCCTGATGGAGACGATGCGCTCCGTCAGCGAGAAGACCCTGGCGGACGGCGGCCACGCTATCCGCAGCGTTCACGCCAAGAGCCACGGGTTCCTAGAGGGTGAGCTTGAGGTGCCCGCAGGGCTTCCGCCCACGCTGGCTCAGGGTCTGTTTTCCAAGCAGGCGACCTATCCGGTGATCATGCGCCTCTCGACTATCCCGGGCGACATCCTCGATGACAGCGTCTCGACGCCCCGCGGCCTTGCCGTGAAGATCATTGGCGTCGAGGGCGAGCGGCTGGAGGGTTCCGAAGGGGACGTCACTCAGGACCTCGTCTTGGTCAACGGGCCTGCCTTCGGCGCGCCGACGCCGAAGGCTTTCCTCGCCACCCTGAAGCTGCTCGCGGCCACGACCAACAAGGCGGAGGGCTTCAAGAAGGTCGTCTCTGGCGCGATGCGGGGCGTGCAGGAGATCATCGTCTCGACTACCGGTGGGCCCAACGCCACAGTCGCGACGATGGGCGGCCAGCCCGAGACCCACATCCTCGGTGAGACCTTTTACAGTCAGGTTCCCGTGCGCTTCGGCGATCACGTCGCCAAGCTGTGCGTCGCGCCAGTCACGCCCGAACTGATGGCCTTGACCGATAAGTCCATAGCGCAGAACGGCGGTCCGAACGCCATACGGGAGGCAGTCGTCGAATTCTTCCGTGCGAATGGGGGGCTCTGGGAGGTCAGGGCGCAACTTTGCACCAACCTCGACACGATGCCGGTCGAGAACGCCGCCACGGTCTGGCCCGAGAGCGAGAGCCTGTACCAGACCGTTGCGCTGATCCGGGTGAAGCCGCAGACGGCTTGGAGTGAGGCTCGGTCGAGCGCGGTCGATGACGGCCTGTCGTTCAGCCCGTGGCACGGGCTCGCTGCGCACCGGCCCCTCGGCGGCATCATGCGCTCGCGCAAGCAAGCCTACGAGATGGGCAAGCGCTTCCGCGCCGAGCGGAACGGTCACACCATTGCGGAGCCACGTGAGGCGATCAACCTTCCGTAGAGCGCGATAGGGCGCGACGGTTTCAATACGAAGGAAGGAACGGTCGAGGCTGGTCGGTGCTGGTTGAAGGGTGATGCTGACGCGGGAATGCCGGTTCAACAACCGCCTCAACTTCGTGCGCGTAGAGGTGCGGGTTCTGCTCCGCGATGCGGGCGACGAGTTCGGATCGGGTCATGCTTGAGCGATGCAGCGCCGCTCACCGTGCCGCAACCGTGCCGGGGCGAGCTAAGGTTTCATTAACCATCCGGCGTGAGAAGTTCCTCTGACGTCCGGAAGCCATTCGGGACGCCTCCCTTAACTCCTCACCCGCCCGGTTTACCGCGGCGGGCTTTTCTTTAACGGGCGCATGGTACGCCTCACGTAGGTTCGAGCTTCTGCCCCCCCCCGATGATCGGATCTGGATCAGCCCGCCCGGTTTACCGGCGCGGGCTTTTTCGTGGTCTCAAACCGGAAGATCCGACTCACCATCTCGCGCGATCGGAACGGCCTAAATCGCTTCGTTCCCGTTGAGCTGCATGGAAACGCCCGCGCTCGGCACTGCGGACTATCTCATCCCTGCAGCCGACAGGCTGGCAGCCTTGCCCGTCGACACCTTCATCGCGGCTTGGCGGGCCATCACCGGAGAGCCCCCGGCCATCTTGCTGAACTCGCGCGTCGCAATGATAGCGCTGCTGGTTACGAGCATACCTGTGGCGCCATTCGAGCCACCGAACCCGCCCCGGGACGACTGATGCATGGCTTCAGCCACGATCCGCTGACTGGCCGCAGGCATCCTCTCCCCGAGGCGCGCTGCGTATCGACTTGGCTCATCGCCGGCGAGATCGGACGCTCCGCTGCCCCGTGAGTAGATCGGGGCGGGGCCGGGCGGCAGAGGGTTACGGCGGCGTCGGACGCGCCGCCATGATGGCCGCCGCCAGCACCGTGCGGATCCCGGCGTCGAGCGGTCTGGACCGGCCCACCTTCTCCAAAGCTGGGGACGCATCTACGAGGGCTGCGACGTCGAGGCTGTGGCCACTAGCGAAGCGGTAGAGCTCGGCCGCAGGATCCCGCATGTAGGCGTCGATCGCTGCCACAACCTCCTGGCTGCTGATGCGGCCGGCCCTGCGCAGGTCGGCGACAGTCGGTAGTCCGGCAGTCATCGGCGCGCTGATTATCCCCCAACGTTGACTTAACCGTGCGCGCCGGCCGACATGGACCGTTCCGGCTGCACCCGCTTTGGCGAGTCGCAGCCACCATTCAGGAGAGATCGCCGCGAGATAGACCCTGAAAAGCCAACAGCCCCTTCCCGGCAAGGAAGAGGCTGCTGAAAACCTGGGGCCTGTGAGGACCGTCTAACTAACTCCTCACAAGCCACACGACCCCCTCGGGAGTCAAGCCGGAACGGCAATTCCGGCAACAGGGAAGGCTTGCCTGGATCCAACCGCG
>NZ_JAKSYP010000170.1:0-446 GCF_022829625.1 Methylobacterium sp. E-046
AGGACGTAACCCGGCGGACCGCCGAGGCGGCCGGGACTGTCGGTCAGGCCTCGAACGACATCCAGTGCGTGGCCTCGGGCGCGGAGGAGCTGTCGGCCTCGGTCGGCGAGATCAGCCAGCAGGTCAGCCACGCCGCACGCAGGGCCGGCGAGGCCGTCGAGCAGGCGCGGCACACCGGGGTCATCGTCGAGGGCCTTAGCGGGCAGGCGACGCAGATCGGAGAGCTCGTGAGCATGATCCAGGGCAGCGCCGCGCAGACCAACCTGCTGGCGCCCAACGCCACCATCGAGGCGGCCAGGGCGGGGGCGGCCGGCAAGGGCTTCGCGGTCGTGGCTTCCGAGGTGAAGGCCCTGGCCGAGCAGACCGCGAAGGCGACGGATCAGATCCGCGGGCAGATCAGCGCGACGCAGGCGGCTACGCGCGAGGCTGTGGGCGCGATCGGCTCG
>NZ_JAKSYP010000181.1:0-1854 GCF_022829625.1 Methylobacterium sp. E-046
GCCCATCGCACGCTGGTAGCTGTCATCGATTACCAGCAGATGCGTCTCGCCCCAACTCATCATCGGCGCCGGCCCTGGGTTGAGCGGCGACAGCTTCAGCCTCTCGTGGTTCGGGATGGCCTTGGCTGAGATCGAGCGGAAGTCAGCCTCGCCGGTCGCATCGGACGGCAGGACGGATGTGTACTGTTCCATGTTCGCTCCTCACGGGAGCGGTGGTTAGAGCCACGACCGCTGGGGAACGCTGCGGTCAACTCGGCTCCGCTCCCAGGCAGAGCTTCCGCTGAGCTTGGCTACATGCCAAATCCCAATCCACTCGTGGGCTAGCTGGTCAAGTTCCTACCTTTTTAGGGAGTGACCGCCTCCTACTCCACGGTGCGCCCCTTCACGCGCGGCAGGGCCGGCCGCACACAGACGGTTTACCGCTACGTGCACACCTGCGGAACGAGCCTTCGCGTTGGGCACTTGACGAACTGCCATGCATTGGTCTTGTCTGATCCTCATCGCCGAACAGGCGTTTGTGCCCGCGCAATGGGAGCGCGCCTCTGTGCGGAAGGAGGCCGTCCACGAAGCGCTCTGGCTTGGCTTTGTGGGCGCCGTCGTGAGCGTTGGGGCGCTCGCGTTCCTGATGGGAACGATTGAGATCAGCGGCATAACCCATTGTGCAAATTGGCACCGGAAGCATGCCGCGGCGCAACTCGCCGACGGTCCGCTACCGCCCCTGTCCGTCGAACGCGACGGCAATCTGCTGCTCAAGCATCATGCTGCCGTTCCCGGGCAAACGGCTAGGATGTAAAACGATGGGGAGTGGCGGTCCGTCCAGTCGTAGCCTGGACCGACTGACATCCCGATCTGGGACCCCGCCAAGGGCCACTGTTGAGGCGCGGCTAAGGGCACTTCAGCACCCTTCACTTCAGGCCGCGTCGCGTACTGGCCCCGGCCGTGAGGAACGGCACTAAGCCCCGCCAGCCCGTGATCAGATCGGGCGGCGGGGCCAACGCTTTGGATGGGGCACTGTAACCACTATGCCGAAGCCGTCCGATGCACTCCTCCACGTCTTACTCGCCAAGGCAGAGCAGGATCTCGCCGAAGCTGAACGGCGCCGTGACCATCAAGCCCGTGTCGTCTACGACCTGCGCGATGGCACGGATGCGCGGGTCTTCGCCGAGAAGGGGCTGCGCGAAATCGAACGAACCATCGGGTTCATTCGCGCGAACCGGGAGCTGATCGAGCACATCCTGGCCTGATCAATATCAGCCAGGCGGACGCTACGCCGACGCGATCAGCATCCAGTTGCGCGCACGCGCCAAGCGATCTTCGTCTGGCATCAGCGGCATGTCCGTGATCACCCGCTCTACGATCACGCGCAGGTCGAATTCGTTGACGTTGAGGCCCTGCGCGAACCCGTAGAGCTGCCGCATTAGGCGCGCGACGACGATATCGTGTTCCGAGGCGGAAACGCTCATGGCTTCCGCCGCCTGCGCCTCGGCTTCTTCGGTAGTGTTTTGGCCAGCACGTTCCGGATCTCGCGTAGGATCAGATCGGCGGCAACAGGATTGTCGGTTTCCCGGGCCACGTCGACGAGCACCTCAATGATCTTGAGGGCTTCGTAGGGGTACATCAGCGGGGCGGGTTCATCGGCCATCGCCTCATCCCTGCAACGGAAAGCCCATAATCACGGCGGTCTTCACCATCGTGCGGCGCAGCCCCGCGCGTCCCCTATGCCTTGGCTCCGGCCCATACCTCCGACAAGGCCGCAATTGCCTCGTCCTTGGTTTGCACCTCACCATCGAGCGGCTTCCGATCAGCCTCACTGTGCTGACACCCCGTGCAGGCCCAGAACCACGTATCAGCGTT
>NZ_JAKSYP010000001.1:0-601 GCF_022829625.1 Methylobacterium sp. E-046
CAGGTGGATGCCCGCCGCCCGCGCCATCTGCGCCAGGCGCT
Source organism: Methylobacterium sp. E-046 (assembly GCF_022829625.1). Taxonomy (NCBI): domain Bacteria; kingdom Pseudomonadati; phylum Pseudomonadota; class Alphaproteobacteria; order Hyphomicrobiales; family Methylobacteriaceae; genus Methylobacterium; species Methylobacterium sp. E-046. The sequence continues at coordinate 42 of NZ_JAKSYP010000001.1, forward strand.
GGATCGCCCCCTCGATGTCCTTGCCCGCCACCATCATCAGGTCGGCCATCTCGTCGACCACGATCACGATGTACGGCAGCGGCGCCAGGTCCATCGCCTCCTCGACGAACACGGCTTCACCGGTATGGCGGTCGAAACCGGTCTGGATCGTGCGCGTGATGGTCTCGCCCCGCTCGCGGGCCTCCTTCATGCGGGCGTTGTAGCCGTCGATGTTGCGCACGGCGATCTTGGACATCTTCTTGTAGCGCTCCTCCATCTCGCGCACGGCCCATTTGAGGGCGATGACCGCCTTCTTGGGGTCGATGACCACGGGGGAGAGCAGGTGCGGGATGCCGTCGTAGACCGACAGCTCCAGCATCTTCGGATCGACCATGATCAGGCGGCACTCCTCGGGCTTCAGCCGGTAGAGCAGCGACAGGATCATGGTGTTGATCGCCACCGACTTGCCCGAGCCGGTGGTGCCGGCCACCAGCAGGTGCGGCATGCGCGCGAGGTCGGCGATGATCGGCTCGCCGCCGATGTTCTTGCCCAGGCACAGGGCCAGCTTGTGCTTGCTCTCC
>NZ_JAKSYP010000003.1:0-708 GCF_022829625.1 Methylobacterium sp. E-046
AGCCGCAGGCGTCTGGTCCAACGATGAGGTCGCTTTGCCGGGTGATCCGCCAGGCAACCTGGAGGTGGTCGACGGCGCGCCTGAAGGCGGTAAGATCCCGGAACTCGACGGCAACTACGGCGCGTTTGCGCCGGACTACGCACCCGAAGAGATCTTCGAGATCGCGAGCAAGCTCTACAAGAAGGGCCGCTAGGCTAGACCAACGTGCGTAGGAGGAGCCCCGCGGTATCAGATCCGCGGGGCAGGCGACGGTTACATCTGGGACCGACGCATGTGATGACGGCGGTGATGCTTCATACGCATCATACCCCGCTTCCCACCCATCCGCTTCTGCGACGGGCTCTTCACGCTGCCCGGATTATTCATGTTGCTCTGAGCGCTGCCGCCACCTGACATCTGAGCAAGAGCTGTCCCGGTGACAGCCAAAGACAGCGCTGCGGCGAGGGCAAGTATCTTCATCGACATGGCGTTTTCCTCCAGACGGATCGGTTCGATCGGTCCGGGCTTGAACGCCGGCATGATCGTTATCGTTCAAGCGCCCTTACCATCCTCGCTGCGGAAGACGTGAAGAACAAAAGCGCTGTACGACGCAGAGCGCAGGCAACATCCTGCTTGTCTGCCCCTAATGCGTCGGATAGATACGCCTCCCCGGACAGAAAAAAGGCCACCCCCGAAGGAGCGGCCCGAAGTCTTGGGAGGAAACGCCCG
>NZ_JAKSYP010000090.1:0-273859 GCF_022829625.1 Methylobacterium sp. E-046
ACCTGCTGAAAGCTCACGCCCAGCGCGTGACCCAGGGCGGTCTGGCTCAGCCCCTGTGCCTTGCGTAGGCTCGCCACAAGACCACCGATCGTGCGGTCCGCATCCGTCGTGAGCTTCGGACTGTTGGCCATCGTCATGTCGAGTGACGCTTCCTGCCGAGAAGGCTCGTCTCCCCCAGTGAGAGTCGCCGATCGTGATAACATGCGATTGTGCTGTGCACCACAGAACAATCCTAGGCTGCGTTCGCAACATAGCGGGATGACGGTGTCTCGACAATGCGCCTATGCGGAACGGTGCGCCCTCGCACCGTCGGTCGGTCTGGCGGGGAAGAACAAATATCGTCAGCGCGTTAGCTGTTCCGGATCGCTGATAACGTCCGGCGACAATGGTGTCGTCCTCACGATGTGTTGCGCGGCTGCACGCCCCAGATGACCGTCTGGATCCGCACATTCTTGTGCGGCGCCAGACCATGCGGCAGCATCGGATTGTCTCCCCCTTTCTGCCGGACGATGCTGGAACATGGCAGGCGCAGCAAGACGTGAAGAACCTGATCCTACATTGATCTTTAGAATACCCGCCAGAATGTTCAGTCCTCCGCCGAACAGAGGGCTGTGGATTCTGATTTGTGTCGACGATGCGAAGTACGGAGGGCCGTGTCGTCGACACGGTCAACCCTGGGCGCAACGGAGCGGAAGGGGAGGCTTGACGCGCCGCCTGTTCCGGTTCGTTCGCGGGCCAAGCCACGGCCTTTTTCGCCCGTCAGGATCCCGCGATCGCGGACGATCCGTCCGCAGGACCGGTCATTTCCAGCCAGAACGAAGCGCCGGGCGCGCGGGCATCGTTGGGATAGAGGAACGGTATGGCGGGGCGGGAGCCGCGGGCGGCGAAGATGCGCTGTACCCGGGCGCCCAGGTCCGCGTCCCTGCAGACGTAAGTGACCGGCAGGCTTACCCGGAACGGGGGCTGGCCGCACAACAGCATTGCCGCGAGCAGATACTGCTCGTTGTACAGCCGGTGGTTCCAGGCAACCGGGTAATCGTCCGGTATGAAGATGTCATGGATGTGCACCATCACACCGGGCCGGAGGCGCGGCAGCACTTCGAAGAAGAACACCGCCACATCGGAGTTGGTGAAGACGCGGTGCGATCCGTCGAAGAACAGGATATCGCCCGCCCGCAGCTCGTCGAAAACCTTCAGGTCGCAGGCTTCCAGCGGCTTGCGCACGATCGCGTCGCAGATCCGGTCGATATGGAGGCGCGGCATGGGGTCGATCGACGTAAGCCGCGTCGGCAGTTTGAGCGCCTCGACGGTGTAGCGCGTGAAACAGGTCGAGGTCCCGGAGCCGATCTCGAGGTAATGGGCCGGACGCTTCCAGGCGAGCATCGCCATGAGCGCGGCGGCATCGAGTGCCGTGAACCACGTATTGTTCCAGTGCGGCATGCACGGATCGTCGGCGCTGGCCGCGTGCGGAACCGCGTGGAGCAGATCGGCCTGGGCTTCCAGCACGTCGAGGAAGCTTTCGTAGGCCGCCGTCTGCTGCGCCAGAACGGCGCTGAGCCGCCCGTGCGGGAGGGTGCCGGGGCTCCAGCGTGCAGTGGGTACGATCGGATAGTAGTCGTGGACCGTATGGCTCCAGCGAAACGGCTCCGTGCTGGCGCGAAAGATGTCGACGCCGGCCCGTCGCCCGGCGCTACGCACCATATCCTTCAGCATGGCCCTCACTCCAAAGACGAGAAGCATGCCGAAATTACAACCGTAAGTCGAGTGATGAGGGGTACGTAAGCGCGGGGATCCCCGGTATCCACGATGAGCGGCACTGCCGCGCAACTCACTTTTCGGGGTGGCGGCGACGGGATGCCGGCGGGGCCGACGAACCCCGCGACGGGATGCACGCGCGGCCTTCACGTGCGGTCTGCCCGTGCGGTCTGCCCGTGCGACTTGGAGGACGCGATCAGGGGGAACGAAGCACTGATTGGACTGCTTCGGGAGCGATCCATCCCAACCCGTTGATCCGTGCGCAAACAAGCGAACGCGGTTGGTTCTGGTGCCTCGGACACCGCCAGCGCTTGCGCGAGACCGCTCACCAGACGCGGTGTCGCCGTCGGCAACGCGGCCACCGGGAGACCGGACATGTCATCCTGCCGGTGGATCGGCTGCGCGCCTGGCCCGAGATCCAACCGCCGATGCCATGGTCTGCCCCTGGCGGCGAAGTCGCCTCCTGCATCGGCGGCACTTGATCGTATTCTGATCGATCGCGGGTCACACGCCAAAGTTGTGACGGCGTCCCTCGCCGGGACGGTTCAGGACAGGCCTCGGCAGCCTTCCGAGGTGAGTCCTCGTCCCACGCGCGGACCGTGGCGAGGACCTGATTGTCCCGGCTTCGGAGTGATCGCATCGATCGCAACGCCGTCGCTTGAAACCCGTGTACCCTTCGATCTTGGCCGAACACGCCTGACGCGTTGTCGGCTTTTCACGGCGAGCGCGTGCGAGTTTGACTCTGTGAGGAACTTCGGAGGCAGCACGACGTGTCCCGCGCAGATTGAACGCCGGCAGGAGCACCCTTCCGAGCCAGAGCGAAGTCCGACGGTCGAGCGGGCGCACTCGCCTTCTGCCCGATGAATCCCTACGCGGCCGGCCGGGACCGGCTTCGCGTGCTCCCCTCAAGGGAGCAGCTTGCACAGCGCCTGCACGAGGTCGCGCGCGATGAACGGCTTCTCCAGCCGGGGACCGTGCTGCTCGGCGGCGGCGCCGGTCGCGCGCACGTCGCCCGTGGCGAACAGGTAGGGCACGCCGAGCGTGCGGAGCCTGTCGGCCACGGGGTGAGCCGTCTCACCATTGCCGAGGTTGACGTCGAGCACCGCGGCGTCGAGCTCGTGGTTCTCGATCAGGTCCAGAGCCTGAGTCATGCTCGGCACCGGTCCGACGACGTCAAATCCCGCTGCCTGCAACCATCGCTTCATCTCGACAGCGATGAGATACTCGTCCTCGACGACGAGGATGCGGCGGACGTTGGGCGGCGGTGCGGGCGCTGGCATTGTTCCTCCGGGCGCGTCCGGGATGCGGTAAGCTAACTCCGCCGGCACCGTGGATGGTATCGCCTGCCAGGGAAAGAAACCGCAGGACGTCGGAATCGTCGTCACCGACCACAGCGTCGGGCGCATACTCGCCGGCGGCGTCGTCCATGCATGCCACGTACGGCTCGATCGTCGTCGAGCGCCCTCCCGCCGTGGTCAGTTGCGAAGATCTAAACCCGCGGCGGTCGCGGTCGCCGCGGATGCTCGACGCCGGATCCCCGGTGCGTGAGCCTTCCCGACCGTCGCGCAGTCCATCACCCATGAGGCGGACGGGATTCTCCCTGGTCCGGTCTGCGAGCCCGTGCAGGTCCCGGACCGGCGCGACCCGGGATCCAACGACGATGCGGCGCCCGCCCCGCGGCGTCATCGCCGCCTGAGGTCACGGGCCGAACGAAGTCGAAAGGCTCCACGATGATGCGCGAAGCCACCGACCGCGCATCGTCGATGCCCCCGGCCAGCTCTGGAGCCGATCTCACCGGGGCCGGACCTTCGGATCCGCGCAGCGCGCCCGTCGGCGAATTGGCCCTGCAACCGTACGCGCCAGCGGCGCGTCTCAGTCGCCATGCCCCATCCGGGCAGCTTTCTAGGCTGTTTGCATCGTGAATTCCCATCGATCTGCGTAGTGCGACCGATCTTCGACGCGGCCGTTGAAGATACGAGGGAGACTTCTTCCGTCGTGATACAGACGATGTGGCGCGCGCTCGATCCGATCCGCAGATTGCTCAACCTTCGCTTCCCACGTCATGGAAGCGAGAAGGATGAGGCGTTCCGAAATGTGTCTATGTCGGTTCGCCGGTTGCTCCTACTCGGCGGGATCGGAATTCTCTGGGCGCTGATATTCAGCCTCGTCGCGTACTATCTTACAATTAAATTCAAGTCATACTGATCATGATGCGGGTTGATTGGATCCGCATACAAAATTTTTCCAACGCGTTGCGGCTACGAAATGACGCTTTTGTCGCGACTTGCTCAGCATCGTTTGGCGCAGCTTATCGTTGTAGCTTAGAAGCTCTTATTCGCGTTAAAGCAGTTGGCGCAAAACGGTGTGACCCATGGGATATGTGCTGATTGCGCTGCTCGGAGTTGCCTGCGGCGTGCTGCTGACGTGGTACCTGCTCGTCCCGATCGTGACGCTGGTTGCGGTGGCGGCGGGCGTCGCAGGCGCGTTGAGGGGGCAGCCGCTCGGTGAAGTCCTGTCGGACACCGTCGTGATGGTCTGCATCCTGGAGGCGAGTTGGATCGCGACGGTGTTCGTCGTGGCGCGCCGGACGCACCGGCGGGCGGGACGATCCCGCATCTCCGATCCGGCGCGACGCCCGAGCCATGAGCCTTCAGAACGCGAAGGATGAGGTCCGTCTGGTAAGTCCGATGCCGATCGAGGCGTGGATCCGGCCGGATCGGACCGGCTGCCGGACGTGCGCACCCATCCCGGCGAAGACGGCAGCGGCGACCGGCCTACCGCCCCGTCAGCGACGGTCCGCCCGATGAGCCGCCCGTGCCGGGCGGTCCGCCGGTCGGGGTGCCGCCGATATTCACGTCCGGCGTTGTGCCGGGTACCGACGAGTTGCTCGGGTTTGCCTCGTTGCCCCGGGTGATCGGGCTGGGGCCGAGATCGCGGGCGCCTTGGCCGACGCCGCCGGTTCCGGGCGGCGGAGCCACGCCGGTGTTGCCCGCGCCTCCCGTGACCACCTGAGCGGCAGCCGGGCCGGCCAGGAGCAGTCCCACGATGCCGCTGAGCGCCAGTTTGGTCCGGGTCATCGCATTGTCCATGTCAAAGCTGTGGCCTCGTAACGGTCGAGGCACCGCGAAGTTCAAGGGGGCTTGGCGCCGACCTAGGCTCGCCGCTGCGATGACGGAGCCTGCAATTTTCCGTCGCGCGCGACATGCGGCCGTACCGCTTCGGTCCCTCGCGGGATTCTCGTACGCGATGCGCCCCCCCCGACACCGCCCGGCGAGAACAGTGAGGTCCGGTTCTGGTCGCAAATATAGAATTCACGCCGCTTTTTATGATGCCTTTATCAGTTGTCAGGAACTGAATGTCGGCACGTGATTTATGCATCCGATGAAATCGGGCGATCACGGATGGATCCTATGATCAGGCAGGCCGACCGAGATCGGCAGTGGCTGGCTCGCACTCTGCTCGTCACCTCCGTCGTCTCCGTGCTTCTCTCCTCGACAGAAAACGCCCGGGCATTCGAGTCCCACAGCATCGACGCGCAGGATGATCCGGCTCCTCTGAAACGCGAAGCACCGGTCTTCACGTACAGACAGTTCACGTCGAGACTTCCGCCGCTTCCATCTGCATTTCCGGATACGGCTTCAACCGAACCATCGCTCGACGTCGGATCCGCGGAGGCCGTGCTGCCTGTTTCGGACGATCTGCCAAGCCGGCGGCTGGCCGGCCTGATGGGACGCTTCGGCCGAGGGGTCGATGCGATCTCGGCGCGGGACGGCATATCCGCGGGCCGGGCGGGGCAGACGCAATCAACGGCGCACGAGCCGGAGACGACGGCCACGGTGGCGGATCTGCGCGCCGCGCCACCACGAGAGGCACCCGTCGCGACCAACCGGTTGATCGGAACTGGTCGGGCCAGCTGGTACCAACATCCCGGCCGGACCGCGAATGGCGAGACATACGATCCGAACCGGCTGACCGCGGCCCATCACAGCTTGCCGTTCGGAACCAAGATCAAGGTCGTCAACAAGCGCAACGGCAGGTCGGTGGTCGTCCGCATCACCGACCGGACGAATGAGCGCACGAAGGCTCGGCGCAGCTACGCGATCGATCTGTCGCGGGCCAGCGCTCGCCAACTCGGGATTGCCGGGATCGGATTGGTCGCCCTGTACACGGTGGATTGATGCGGCTGGATGTGCGGGCAGCCGGAACCGGTATGCGTCCGGCCTGTCGCGGCTGAACCGGACCTTCCGAGCGCGATTCTGCGGTCGCTCACGGGAGCCGACGACGATCCCGCTGGGGCGAGCACCTGCTGCCGGGGCACCACATCCCGGATCGTCGCCCCCCGCGACATCCGTGTCCCGCCAGAAACGACAAAGGCCGCGGATGCGCGGCCTTTGTCGTTCGTATGGTTGGAAAAACTGGAGCGGGCGAAGGGATTCGAACCCTCGACCCCAACCTTGGCAAGGTTGTGCTCTACCCCTGAGCTACACCCGCTCACTAGTGCCGCGCCGCCCGGACTTTCGTGCCGGCGGCCCCCGGCGGCGCTCTCTAAACACCATTCCGCCGGGCGTTGCAAGCGTCTCTTTCGCCCGTCGCGACGTTTCACCAATTCGGATCCGAGGGGCGGCCGAGACGGACCTCATCCAGCCGGGCGCGCGTCCCGCGGGTGGTTCCCTCCGGCAAGGCGTCGGCCGGGAAGAACGCGCACGCGGCGATTTCCCGGTCCGGCTGCTTGGGCTTGGGGATCGTGAAGCTTGAGACCACGAACAGCGCGACGTGGTCGCGCGGTGCGGCGACGACGTTCCGGTAGAGCCCTTGGAGGCGCAGCGGCCCCTGAGGGACGATACCCGTCTCCTCGCGGAACTCGCGGACCATGGCGTCGTGCGCGGTCTCGCCCCGCTCGACGCCGCCTCCGGGCAGGTGCCAGCCGCCGACATAGGTGTGGCGCACCAGCGCCACGCGACCCTGCGGATCGATGGCGATGCCGCGCACGCCGAGCGTCATGCCCCGGGACGCGAGCGCCCCGAGGTGGAACAGGCGCCGAAACAGCGGCCGGTCGAGAAGCATGCCGATGCGCGCCGGATCAGGCGACGTCGAGGGTGATCGCCCCGAGCCCCGCGATTTCCGCCACCATGCGCTGGCCGCGCTCGACAGGGCCGACGCCGGACGGGGTCCCGGTGAAGATCAGGTCGCCGGGTTGCAGCGCGAAGTAGCCCGACAGGTAGGCGATCTGCTCGGCCACCGACCAGATCATGTCGGCGAGGTCGCCTTTCTGGCGCGTCTCGCCGTCGACCGAGAGCGTGATCGAACCCCGGGCCGGGTGCCCCACCAGGGAGGCCGGATGCAGCGCACCGATCGGTCCCGAGCCGTCGGCGGCCTTCGCGGTGTCCCAGGGCCGCGACATCTTCTTGGCCTCGTCCTGAACATCGCGGCGGGTCATGTCGAGCCCGACCGCGTAGCCGTAGACGTGGTCGAGGGCGCCCTCGACCGGGATGTCGCTGCCGCCGCCCGCGAGGGCTGCCACCATCTCGACCTCGAAGTGGTAATTCCGGGTCTTGGGCGGATAGGCGTGGGGTGTCGGCTCCGCGCCGACCATCTGGAGCGCGTCGGCGGGTTTCATGAAGAAGAACGGGGGATCACGATCCGGATCCGCGCCCATCTCGCGGGCGTGGGCGGCGTAGTTCCGGCCGACGCAGTAGACGCGGCGGACGGGAAAGAAATCGCTGCTGCCGACGATCGGGAGCGCGATGCGGGGCGGGTTCTGGATGACGGAGAGCATCTCTGCCTCTGCGGTGGATCGTCCGACGGGCCGGGCGGGGGGTCCCCCGGCCTCTACGAGACCGTTGTAAGGTGCGCGTCGCCCCGCGCCATCCCGGCGCTTGCCACCGTCGCGCTCTGGCCTACAAAATTTTACCGATGACCCCGATCCCGGCTTCACTCGACACCCTGCTCGCCGCCCTCCGCGACAGCCTCGGCCCACGGCATGTGGTGACCGACCCGGCCGACATGGCCCCCTACCTCGTGGAGAGCCGGAAGTTGTACACGGGCGCCGCGCTCGCCGTGCTGCGACCGGGGACCACCGAAGAGGTCGGCTTCGCGGTCCGCGCCTGCACGCAGGCCGGGATCGCAATCGTCCCCCTTGGCGGCAATACCGGCCTCACCGGAGCCGGGGTGCCGCAGGGCGGCATGGTCCTGTCCCTGGAGAGGATGACCCGGCTGCGCTCGGTCGACCCCGTGGACGCCACGATCACGGTCGAGGCCGGGATGATTCTCCAGGAGGTGCAGGCGGCGGCCGATGCGGCCGGGATGCTGTTCCCCCTCTCCTACGCGTCGCGCGGCTCGGCGCGGATCGGCGGCGGCATCAGCACCAACGCAGGCGGCATCGCCGTCCTGGCCTACGGCAATGCCCGCGACCTCGTCCTCGGGCTCGAAGTGGTCCTGGCGGATGGACGGGTCTGGAACGGGCTCAAGGCACTGCGCAAGGACAATGCCGGCTACGACCTGAAGCAGCTCTTTATCGGGTCCGAGGGCACGCTGGGCATCGTGACGGCGGCGGTGCTGAAGCTGTTTCCGAAGACCCGATCCAGTGCCGTCGCCTTCGTCGGCCTGGATTCGGCCCGGGCCGCCCTCGCTCTGTTCGTGTTCCTCCGGACCCGCCTGGACCGGGACCTGACGGCCTTCGAGTACCTGCCGCCCTTCGCCCTGGACATCGTGCTGCGACACGTTCCCGGCACGGTCCGTCCGCTGGCCGAGGCTCACAGCGCCTACGCGCTGATCGAGGTCGCGTCGGCGAGGCCGGACGCGGACGCGCGCGCCGCCCTGGAGGCGGCCCTGGGCCAAGCGATCGAGGAGGGGCTGATCGCCGATGCCGCGCTCGGCGCGAGCGGCGCGCAGGACGACGCGCTCTGGCGCCTGCGCGAGGGCGTTCCAGAGGCGCAGACGCGGGAGGGCGCCTCGATCAAGCACGACGTCTCGGTGCCGCTGTCGCGCCTGCCCGATTTCCTCGAACGGGCCGGGGCCGCCTGCGTGGCGGCGATGCCCGGTCTCCGGCCCTGCGGCTTCGGGCATTTCGGGGACGGCAACATCCACTTCAACCTGACGCAGCCCGAAGACATGCCAGCCGCGGAGTTCCTGGCGCAGTGGGGCCGGTTCAACCGCATCGTCCACGACATCGTCCACGCCCTCGGCGGCTCGATCGCGGCCGAGCACGGCGTCGGGCTGATCAAGCGCGACGAACTCGTGCGCTACGGCGATCCCGTCGGGCTCGACCTCATGCGCCGGCTCAAGGCGGCCCTCGACCCGAAGGCGCTGTTGAATCCCGGCAAGGTGCTCGGCCCGACCGCGGGCGAGACCCCACCACCGGCCTAACGGAATTTGTGCGGCGCGCCATAATTCGGCGCGCTGACGGGTGCACGACAGCCACGCGCAGCCGCGTTCCGCGACGGCTGCGCCGAGCGTTAAGCGTCTGCTAACGCTTCGAACCGACCCTTATCGGTGACGGCGGAGGCGAGTTCGTCAGCGTCAGGCATGGCATTTGCTGTGAGACCTTCCTATCTCGCAGATGCGAGATATAACGACGACCCGTCCACGACAGACTGTTTCTGATCCTCTGGAGACCGACGGAATGCCTACCTCACAGGCCCGCGTGCAGACCACGGAAGCGAGCCGCTACCTGCAGCAGCTCTGCCGCCACTGGAGCCACAAGTTCAAGGTCGAGGCGACCCCGATGCACGGCACCGTGCCGTTCGGCGAGGACCGCGTCTGCACGTTCGACGCCGAGCCGGACGCGCTGGTGATGCGCATCGACAGCACCGATCCGGTCAACCTCACCCGGCTCGAGAACGTGGTCTCCGACCACTTGGCCCGCTTCGCCTTCCGCGAAAGCCTGGGCGATATCCGCTGGTCCCGCGCCGCTTAGGCGGCAGCACCTTCGGACGGCGGGCTGGCGGCCCGCGCCATGACGGCGGACCCGCTCGGCACCAGGCCGAGGGGGCAGTCCACGTGAAGGCCCCGTCGCAGGGCCCACGATCCTGGCTTATCCCTTGCAGACGTTGCGAGCCGTACCGCACGGTACGGAGTTCGCAGACGCGATTGGGATGGACCGATGAAGCGACGCACCCTGCTGCGCGGTGCCGGGGCCCTGGTGGCTGGAACCCTGGCGCGCCCCGCCCTGGTCCGGGCTGCCTCCGCGACGACGCTGCGCTTCGTGCCGTACGCCGACTTGGCCCTGCTCGACCCGATTATCACCACGAACTACGTCACGCGCACGCACGCGCTGATGGTGTTCGACACGCTCTACAGCCTCGACGCCGCGTACCGGGCGCAGCCGCAGATGGTGGCCGGCCACGAGGTCACCGCGGACGGCCTCACCTGGCGCCTGACGCTCCGCGACGGCCTGCGCTTCCACGACGGCACGCCGGTCCTCGCCCGCGACGTGGTGGCGAGCCTCCGTCGATGGTCCCAACGGGACGCGTTTGGCGGTGCCCTGTTCGCGACCGTGGACGCGTTGTCCGCGCCTTCCGACGCTGTCGTGGAATTCCGTTTGAAACAGCCCTTCCCGCTCCTGCCGGATGCGCTGGCAAAACCGACCTCCTACATCCCGGTGATCATGCCCGAGCGGCTGAGCGCGACGCCGGCCACGCAGGCGGTGCCCGAGATCGTGGGCAGCGGGCCGTACCGCTACGTCCCCGACGAGCGAGTACCGGGCTCGCTGAACGTCTACCGCCGGTTCGAGGCCTACCGCCCACGCGAGGGCGGCACCGCGAGCTTCACGGCGGGACCGCGGATCGCGCATTTCGATCGCGTGGAGTGGCGCACGATCCCGGACGGCGCCACGGCCGCGGGCGCCCTGCGCTCGGGCGAGATCGACTGGTGGGAGCAGCCCTTGGTGGACCTCGTGCCCGATCTGATGGGGCAGCGGGCGGTGCGCGTCGAGCTGGTGGAGACCGCGGGACTGATCGGGCAGATCCGCCTGAATCACACGCTGCCCCCCTTCGACAACCCGGCGATCAGCCACGCGCTGCTCTCCGCCATCGATCAGGGCGAGATGATGGAAGCGGTCGCCGGCAGCGATCCTGCCATCCGGCGGGGCCCGGCGGGTGTCTTCACCCCAGGCGGACCCATGGCCTCCGAGGCCGGCATGGGTGTGTTCGCCGGCGCGCGTGACCTCTCCTCGGCCAAACAGGCCCTGGCTGCGGCGGGCTACAAGGGCGAGCGAGTCGTCCTGCTCTCGGGCACCGACGTGCCGCGGATCAACGCGATCTGCGAAGTCATGGCCGATCTCTGCCGGAAGCTCGAGATGAACATCGATGTGGTGGCCACCGATTGGGGGACGGTCAACCAGCGGATCCTCAGCCCGAAGCCGCTGGACCAGGGCGGCTGGTCGATGTTCGGGATCTTCTCAGGCGGCCTCGACCACCTCTCCCCGGCCTACCATCTGGTGACGCGCGGCAACGGCCGTGCCGGCGTGCCGAGCTGGCTGACCGATGCGCCGCTGGAGGATTTGCGCACCGCGTGGTTCGCGGCGCCCGACCTCGCGTCCCAGAAGGCTTTGGCCGCGCAGATCCAGGCGCGCGCCCTGCAGGTGGGCGCCTACATCCCATGCGGCCAGTATTTCCAGCCGACGGCGTACCGACGCGACCTCGACGGCATGCTGACCGGCCTGCCGCTGTTCTGGAATCTCCGCCGTTCGGCGTGATCGGTCCCGCTCGGATCAGCCCACGCTCATCAGGCTGGCATTGCCCCCGGCGGCGGCGGTGTTGATCGTGGTCGAGACCTCCTCGACGAGGCCTATCGCGGCGTAGCAGTCGCCGCCAGCCAGCGCCTCCGGCGTGCGGCCCTGTACCGGCAGGATCGCGCCGGGACGGGCCGCGACCAGCCGGTTCACGGCCATCAGGCCGGCCGCGTCGCCCTCGTACAGGACCGCGTTCACGTCGGAGACATCGCCGAGCGTCGCAGTCCGATCGACGAGGGTCCCGAGCGCGTCGGGGATGTCCCGGAGGATCGGCCAGCTCCGGTCCGGCGCGACGACCAAAGCGCGGTTGCCGCTGCCGATAATCGCTCCGAGTTGCAGGAGCAGCCCGGTCTCGGTGCTGGCGATGGCCACGACGCGGCCGCGGGGCCGCAACGCGTAGGCGTTACGCTCCCCGACCGGGCCCCGCAGGGTGGTCACCGCGAAGCCGGGATATGAGACCGCCGCGAGATGTTCGGCAACACGGCTGCGCCCGGTCGCCTGCAACCAATCCAGGTACGGGCGGATCGCTGCACCGTCCGCCGCCAGCGCGCCGCAAGCCCCAACCGGCGGTCGCCGGACGAGCCGCGAGAGGTAGAGGGGCCCGCCGGCCTTCGGCCCCGTGCCCGACAGGCCGGATCCGCCGAACGGCTGGACCCCGACCACCGCGCCGATCACGTTGCGATTCACGTATCGGTTGCCGGCCCGAACGCGAGCGAGGACCCGGGCGATCGTCTCGTCGATCCGGCTATGCAACCCGAAGGTCAGCCCGAAGCCGGTATCGTCGATCTCCGCCAGGATCCGGTCCAAGTCGGCGCGATCGTAGCGCAGGACGTGCAGCACCGGGCCGAACACTTCCGCCTCGACGTCGGCGACGCGGTCGATCTCGATGAGGGTCGGCCTCACGAACGTGCCGCCTCCGTTCCTCGATGACAGGCTCAGCTCGTGAACGGCAAAACCGCGGGCGCGCATCGCTGCGATGTGACGGGTGATCCGATCGGCCGCCTCGGCTGTGATGATGGGCCCGACATCCACGGAGAGCCGGCGCGGATCGCCGCATTCGAGTTCGCTCAGGGCGCCTTTCAGCATCGTCAGGGTCCGATCGGCGATCTCATCCTGCAGGCACAGGATGCGCAGGGCCGAGCAGCGCTGGCCGGCGGAATCGAACGCCGAGGCGATCACATCGGCCACCACCTGTTCGGGCAGCGCCGAGGAGTCGACGATCATGGCGTTCTGTCCGCCGGTCTCCGCGATGAGGGGGATGGGTTCGGCGTGGCGGTTCAGGCGCTCGGCCAGCTGGCGCTGGATCCCCTTGGCCACCGCCGTGGAGCCGGTGAACATCACGGCCTGGACGCGCGCGTCGTCGACCAGGGCGCGTCCGACCGAACCGGGTCCAGGCAGGAGATGGAGGACGTCCGCCGGGACGCCCGCCGCATGGAGGATGCGGACCGCCTCGGCGGCGACGAGGGGCGTTTCCTCGGCCGGCTTGGCGACGACCGGGTTGCCTGCGACCAGGGCGGCTGCGACCTGTCCGACGAAGATCGCCAGCGGGAAGTTCCAGGGGGAGATGCAGGCGACGGGCCCAACCGGATCGGGGCCGCCGTCGAGCGTCCGTTCGGCTTCGGCGGCGTAGTAGCGCAGGAAGTCGACGGCCTCGCGGATCTCGGCGACCGCGGCGGCGTAGGACTTCCCGGCCTCGCGGACGATCAGCCCGATCAGCACCGGCATCCGCGCCTCGAAGGCGTCGGCGGCGCGGCGCAGGCCGGAGGCCCGCCGGACCGGCGGAGTTGCAGCCCAGGCCGGGGTCATGCCGGCGGCCAGCGCCAGGGCCCGCTCAATCTCGGCCGACGCCGACGATCGCCAGAGCCCCACCAGATCCCGATGATCGGCCGGGTTGCGGACAGGGGTGCCGGCAGAGCCCGCGTCGCACCCGGACGGCACGGACCGCCACACGGTCCGCCCGCTCACCGCCAGCCCCTCCGCCAAGCGGGCGAGTGCCGCCTCGTCGGCGAGGTCGAGGCCGGCCGCGTTGGCGCGCGCAGTCCCGTACAGCGCGCGCGGCGGTGCGATCCGCTCGTGCGGGGCACCCGGATGCTCGGACGCCTCCACGCGGGCGACGGGATCGGCGATCAGCGCCTCGACCGCGACGGCCTCGTCGGCGACGCGGTTCACGAAGGAGCTGTTGGCCCCGTTCTCCAGCAACCGCCGAACGAGGTAGGCGAGGAGGGTCTCGTGCGTGCCCACCGGCGCGTAGATGCGGCACGGCCGCCCCATCGTCTCACCGGAGACCACGGCCTCGTAGAGCGGCTCGCCCATCCCGTGGAGGCATTGGAACTCGTACTGGCCGGGCCGGAAATCGGGGCCTGCCATCTCCACGATGCTGGCGAGCGTCTGGGCGTTGTGCGTGGCGAATTGCGGGAACACGGCGTCGGGGGCCGCGAGGAGCTTGCGGGCGCAGGCGAGGTACGACAGGTCGGTGTGCACCTTGCGGGTGAAGACCGGGAAATCCGCCAGCCCATCCACCTGCGCGCGCTTGATCTCGCTGTCCCAGTAGGCACCCTTGACCAAGCGCACCATCAGCCGGCGACGGCTGCGCCGGGCGAGGTCGATCAGCACGTCGATCACGAAGGGGCAACGCTTTCCGTACGCCTGCACGACGAAGCCGAGGCCGTCCCAGCCGGCCAAGTCCGGGTCGAACGCGAGCATCTCCAGGATGTCGAGCGACAGGTCGAGCCGATCGGCTTCCTCGGCGTCGATGTTGAGGCCGATGCCGGAGCGCCTCGCCGGGGCGGCGAGGTCCCGCACCCGAGGAGGAAGTTCCGCCAGGATGCGGGCGCGTTGCGACCGGGCGTAGCGGGGATGGAGCGCCGACAGCTTGATCGAGATTCCGGGTCCGCGGAGTGCGCCGCGCCCGGCCGAAGCCACCCCGATCGCCCGGATCGCATCCGCGTAGGCGCGCCGGTAGCGCTCGGCATCCGCCGCGGTCACCGCCGCCTCGCCGAGCATGTCGTACGAGTAGGTGAAGCCCTTGGCCTCCAGCCGTGCGGCGTGTCGCAGGGCCTCCGCGATCGTCCGCCCCGCCACGAACTGCTCGCCCATCATCCGCATGGCGAGATCGACGCCGCCGCGGATCACCGGCTCGCCGCCGCGGGCGATCAGCCGGGTGAGCGCGGCCGACAATCCAGCCTCGTCCCGGGTCGCCGTCAGCCTGCCGGTGACGACCAGGCCCCAGGTCGCCGCGTTGACGAAGGGGGACGGGCTGTGACCGAGATGGGCGCGCCAATCGCCACCCGCGATCTTGTCGCGGATCAGCGCGTCCCGCGTCGCGGCGTCGGGGATGCGCAGCAGCGCCTCGGCGAGGCACATCAGCGCCACGCCCTCCTGGCTTGAGAGGGTGTATTCGTGGATCACGCCCTCGACGCCGCCGCGCGGCCGGCGTCGCCGCAGAGTCTCGATGAGTTGCCGCGCGTGGCCGGCGACGCGCTCCGCGCCCGCGGTGGTCAGCCGCGCGAGGTCGAGGAGCGCAGCGACGCAGTCCGGCTCGGCGCGGCGGCAGGCCGCGACGACGGCGGCACGCAGGGGCGGCAGGTCGGTCAGCGCGGCCGAGAAGGCAGCGAACGGATCGGTCGCATCGTCGCGGGCGCGGGATGCATGCATGGATCGCTCCCCCAAAACGGGACAACGTTCAGCCCGCCGTCTCGGCTGCAGGATACGCTGTCGGTGACGGCGATTCGGCCGGCTGCCGCAGCCGTTCCGGAACCACCCTCGCAGCGGCGCGCGTTTCCACCCGGCGCGGTCTGGCCGCCGGGATCACCGCCGGATCGGCGCGAGCCCGGACGGCCGGCGCCCGATAGGGCTTCGACGCGTCCACGCCCGATACCCGGGCGGCCGAAGCCTCGCGCGGCACGCGTTGACACCCGCGCCACCGGTGCCAGAACCCCCGGATGACCGCGATCCTGATCTACGGCGCCACCGGCTATACCGGGCAGCTTCTGGCCGCTCATGCCGTCGGACAGGGCCTGACCCCAATCCTGGCCGGGCGCGATCCGGACACGCTGCGGCCCCTCGCGGCCCGGCTCGGCCTGGAGATGCGGGTCGCGCGGCTCGACGATGGCGCAGGCCTGCGCGCCGCGTTCACCGGGGTGGCGGTGGTGATCCACGCGGCCGGCCCCTTCTCGAAGACGGCGCGGCCGATGGCGGACGCCTGCCTGGCCGCGGGCGTGCATTACGTCGACATCACCGGCGAGATCTCCGTGCTGGAGGCCCTGGCGAGGCAGGATGCGGCGGCGAAGGCGGCCGGCATCGTCCTCCTGCCCGCGGCCGGCTTCGACGTGGTGCCGAGCGACTGCCTCGCCGCCCACGTCGCCGGGCGGCTGCCCGGCGCGACGCACCTGCGCATCTCCATCGGGGGATTCGGCGGATTCAGCCGCGGTACGGCGCGCACCATGGTGGAGGGCATCGCCTGGGGCACGCGGGTGCGCCGGGACGGACGCATCGTCGAATTGCCGAGTCCGCCCCGCGCGACCGCCGATTTCGGCACCGGCCCGCGACGCACCGTGGGCCTCGGCTGGGGGGACGTGTCGAGCGCGTGGTACTCGACGCGCGTCCCCAACATCGAGGTCTACTTCGAGGCCTTCCCCGCCATGGCGGCCGCCGCAGGCCTGCCGGCCGGCCTCCGAAGGATCATCGCCGGCGGAACCGCCCAGCGCCTGATCAACCGGGGCATCGACCGGCTGCCCGCCGGCCCGTCCGCGGCCGCGCGAGAGAGGGCGCGCAGCACCTTCCTGGCGGAAGCCTGGGACGGCGCCGGCCGCCGGGTGGCGAGCCGCATGGTGACTGCCGAGGGTTACACGCTGACGGTCTGGACGGCCCTCGAGACCGCCCGGCGCGTCGCCGCGGGGGACGTGGTCCCGGGCTTCCACACTCCGGTCACCGCCTTCGGCCCGGACTTCATCCTGGGCTTCCCGCACGTGGCGCGGACGGATCTGTGAGGGGTGCGTCCGCTGTCGTAATCCCGGCGCCGCGCGGCCGAGGCTGGCATTCGAGCCCGCCGCCCGCGCCCCGGAGACGGAGCACGCGCGGGGAAGGGCGCCGCGGGCCGATCACACGGTGGCGCCGATCTGCCAGGGGGCGAATTCCGAGGAGCCGAAATCGAACTGCTCGCTCTTCGTCCGCTCCCCGCCCGCGACCTGCAGAATCCGCGCGAAGATCCGCCGTCCGGCCTCCTCGACAGTCTCCTCGCCGTCGAGGATCGTGCCGCAATTGATATCCATGTCCTCATCAAGCCGTCGATACATCGCCGAGTTGGTGGCGATCTTGATCGACGGGGTCGGCTTGCAGCCGAACACGCTGCCGCGGCCCGTGGTGAAGCAGACGAGGTTCGCGCCGCCGGCCACCTGCCCGGTCGCCGAGACCGGATCGTAGCCGGGCGTGTCCATGAAGACGAAGCCCTTGGCGGTGACGGGATCGGCGTAGCGCAGCACGTCCACGAGGTTGGTGCTGCCGGCCTTTGCCATGGCGCCGAGCGACTTCTCCAGGATCGTGGTCAGGCCGCCGGCCTTGTTGCCCGGCGACGGGTTGGCGTCGATCTCGGAGCCTTCCTTCCGGGTGTACTCCTCCCACCAGTGCATCAGGTCGACGAGCTTCTGGCCGACAGCCGGACTCACGGCCCGGCGGGTGAACAGGTGCTCGGCGCCGTAGGTCTCGGTGGTCTCCGACAGGATGACGGTACCGCCGTTCTGCACGACGAGGTCGCTGGCGATCCCCAGCGCCGGGTTGGCCGAAACGCCCGAGTAGCCGTCGGAGCCGCCGCACTGCAGGGCGACGATCAGCTCGCTCGCGGGCACCGGTTCCCGATGGACGACATTGGCCTCGTCCAGGATGCCCTTCACGAACTCGATCCCGGCCTCCACGGTCTTGCGCGTCCCGCCGAGGCTCTGGATGTTCATGCTCCGGATCCGGTCCGCCAGCCCCTGCTCCTGCAGGAAGGCGCCGATCTGGTTCACCTCGCAGCCGAGCCCGATCATGACGATGTGCGAGAAGTTCACGTGTCGGGCGTAGCCCGCGAGCGTCCGGCGCAGCAGCCGGAGGGGCTCACCCATGGCCATGCCGCAACCCGTCTTGTGGGTCAGCGCCACCACGCCGTCGACGTTCGGATAGGCGGCGAGCGGGTCGAGACCAAGAATCGGATGGCGCCGGAACGCGTCGGCGATCAGGTCGGCGACGTGCGCGCTGCAATTCACCGATGTGAGGATGCCGACGTAGTTGCGCGTCGCGACCCGCCCGTCGGGACGGCGAATGCCCTGAAACGTCGCTGCCGGCGTGACGAGTCGGGTCGGCCGCGCGTCGATCCCGAAGGCGTAGTCGCGCGCGAATTCGCCCATGCCGAGATTGTGGACGTGGACGTGCTGCCCGGCGCCGATATCGTGCTTGGCGAAGCCGATGATCTGGCCGTACTTGGTTACCGGCTCGCCGCTGCGGTGCGGACGCACCGCGACCTTGTGGCCGGCCGGGATCCGCTCGGCCGCCATCACGCCGGCCCTCACCGGCGTGCCGGGCTCGATGGCGCCGCGGGCCACGACGACGCCGTCTTCGGGCCGCAGGGCGATGACGGGGTAGCTAGACATCGAGTTCTCCTTGCGATCCGTGAGCGCGGTGCCGCTCGCGATCCGAACGATGACGGCGCCGGGGCTTGGAACCGGGCGGCCTCCGCTCAGGTGCGGTAGCTGTCGCCATCGAGCCCGTGCGGCCGGCCCGCTGCCAGCAGCGTCTCCCACACGGGCTCGGGCAGCGGTACGCCCTCGGCGAGGCGCTCCGCCCGCATGCGGCGCTCCGGCTCGCCGGGCAGCAGAACCTCGGCGCCCGGCATCGGCCGGGCACCCTTGAAGAACTCGAGGTAGGTCCGCGCCTCCGCCGCCAGGACGTCCTCGGTGCCGAGGGCCTCCGGCCGCACGTAGACCGACAGCATGCCGTTGCAGATTCGCCGCTGGCCGGGGCCGGCCGTGCCGGAGCCGGTGAGTGCACCGGCCAGAAGCTCGCACATCAGCGCGAGACCCGAGCCCTTGTGCTCGCCGAAGGCCCGGATCGCGCCCGTACCGCGCTGATTGTCGCGTTCCACGCCCTCGAGCGGGCCGAACAGGGTCGCCGGATCCGCGCTGAGCCGGCCATCGGGCTCGATCAACGCACCCTCCGGCAGGGGCTTGCCGCCCCGGGACGCCACCAGCACCTTGCCCTCGGCCACCGCCGAGGTCGCGAAGTCGAGGATGATCGGCTCCGCGCCGGGCACCGGGAAACCGGCGGCGAACGGCGCGGTGGAGAAGCGGCGCTCGACGGAGCCGAACGGTGCCACGAGCAGACTGCCCGCCACGTTGACGAAGTGAACCGAAACGAGGCCGGCTGCCGCCGCACGTTCGGCCCATTCGCCGATGCGGCCGAGATGCCCGGCATGCCGGAGCGCCACGACGGCCACGCCGTTCTCTTTCGCCTTGGCGATGCCGAGATCCGTCGCGAAGGGGCCGGCGGTCTGTCCGAAGCCGTACTGCGCGTCGAGGAGCGCGAAGGACGGCGCATCGGTGACGATTTCGGGCGTGCGTCCCGCCTCGACCTCGCCGGTACGCAGCCACTCCACGTAGCGGGTGACCCGGACGACCCCGTGACTATCGTGACCGGTGAGGTTGGCGGCCACGAGGAAACGGCCGATCCGCTCGGCCTCCGCCTCGTCGCACCCCTCCCGCATGAAGATATCCCGCACATAGTCGGACAGCCGGTCGGCTGAGATCCGCATTCCGCGTCCTCCCTGGGCCGCGCCTCGCCGGGCGCGTGCGACCCAAGCCTAGCGCCCCGGGCGTCGGTGCGCGAGGACCGGGGGTGACGCCCGGCGGAAGCTGTCGTCTCTGGGCCGGTCCGGCGATCACGCGACGGATCCGTCCGGAGCCGGCGGGTTCCCGTAGGGGTAGAAGTCGGCGGCCCGCATATGGGCGTACGGCAATCGATCGAGCCGCGTGGTGCCCAGGAACGGCTCCGGCGGTTCGACCAGCAGGATGGTGCGCGCGTAGCCGCTATCGTCGAAGCCGCGGCGGAAATGCACCCGCGACTTGATCGCCACCACGTCGTAATCGGCCGGGTCGAGGCCGAGACCCCACAACTCGGCGGGCTCGACCACCTGGGCGAGCTGCGGGCTGAGCACCAGAACGTTACCCGCCGCCAGCCGGACGCTGACCCAGTGGCCACCGCTGCCGCCGCTTCCCGCCACGCCGGGGGCCGGCGCCGCGACCACGCGCAGCACGGTGCCGGTGACCCGGATGGCGTCCCCGGCGGACGGGTCGGCGCCGCCCCCGACCGCCGCGTCGAAGGGGTCGTCGGGTCCGGCGCCGCGGGCGACGAGGGCCGCGATCGTCTCCGCCGACGCGATGGTCGCCACGAGGCAGCGACCGAGCCCTTGCGCCAGGATTTCGCGCAGCAGCCACGTGGCCTGCCCGGACCGGTCGCTGTGATCGGCCAGGACGATCGGGGTCGCGCCATCGGCGACCGCCTCCCGGGCCAGCCGCACCCCGTCCGCGATGGTGTGGATCTCGGCCGCGGCCACCAAGGCCTTGCGGTTGCGCCACGCGAAGGCGGCGATGTCCTGCGCCGCCCGGGCGGCGAGGCCCGGATCGCCATTCGTCGTCGTCTGGACGGTCATGCCGCCGTCCGGTGCGTCACCCCATGGGAAACCGAAGAAGACGTTGACGAACAGGTCCGGCTCGCGGGCCTCCCACACGAGCGCCCGCTGAACGAGGTCGGACCACGGCGGTGCGCCGGTCCATTGCGCGACGGTGGGTGAGAGGATCGGGACCTTGAGAGTCCGATGCGCCGGCCGGTAGTCGCCGCGCACGGCCCGGATCAGCATGCGGGCGGCTCGCTGTCCCTGAAGATGGCCGTCGTAGTGAGGGAAGTACTTCACCGCGAAGGACATGTCGGCGTGATCGAGGAAGGCGGCATCCTCGTTGCCGTGGAGGTCGAAGGTCGCGGCGATCACCGCCTGCTGGCCGACGGCTTCGCGGACCTGCCGGGCGAGGTCGGCCTCCGGGCGGGGCACGCCGCGCACGGCCATCGCGCCGTGAAGCGCCATGTAGACGCCGTCGACGGACCCCTGCTCCCGCAACTCCGCCAGCATGGCGTGGACGAAGTGTGCGTAGGCGTCCGCGGTGATCCAGCCCGAGGCGGTGCCGGTGCGCGGCCAGAGCGGAGACGCAATGCCCACGAGCTCGACGCCCCGATGCTCGCCCGCCACCTGCACGAATCCGCCCATATAGCCCTTCGGGTCGGTCGCGAGGAGATCCGGCCCGGAGGCCGGCGAGCCCGGATAGGTGAAGTCCTCGCGGGTCGTGTCGTTGGGCAGGAACGTCACGGTCTCGTGCGTGAACTGGAGCACGGCAAGGCGCATCGGCGGAACCCTCCTCTGGATTCTCGAACGGGCAATCAGGAGATCTCGCGCACCAGCTTGGCGATCAGGGCACGTCCGAAGGCCTCGAAGCTCGCCGCACTCATCACGAAGGCACCCGCCCCGCCGATCACCACGGTCCGGTAGTACGCTGCCAGTCCCCCTGCCGGGTTGGTGTGGTCTCTCAGGAAGCCCGGCATACCCTCGGGATCGGTGAGGATGACGATGCCGTTGATCGTGGCGCCCGCCGCCACCGCGGCCTCGCGGGCCGCAGCGATCGGACCGCCCGCGTTGCCGGTGCCGTCACCGGAGATGTCGATGACCCGGCGATCCCCCTGGAACGGCGCCCGCGCCAGCAGGGCCGTGGCGAAGCCGATGGCCGAACCGATGGCCGTGCGGCCGTAGAACGGACGCGGTGCGGCGGCCAGTCTGGCCGCGAACACGCCCGCGTCCACCCCGTTGGCGATGACCATCCAGTCGACCGCGATCCGCTGCTCCCCGGGACTGGCCCAATCGAACAGCGCGACGCCGATGCGCCCCTGCGGACCTTCCGCGATGGCACGCAGGACGCGCGGATCGCTGAACGCCTCGGCGTAGCCCCGGCGTTCGAGATCGAAGCGGGCCTCGGTGATGCTCAGGGACACGTCGGCCGCGAGAACCAGCAGGACGTCGACGGTCGGATCGGCGGCCCGCGCACGCCGGCCGGTCGGCGACAGGGCGGCGAGCATCCCGGAGACGAGCCCGGACAGGAGATGGCGCCGCCGCATGACCGGCCCTCGCTGAGGTTCGTCCCCGCGGGACGCGGGACGGCCGAGGATGCAACGAGCCGGCGCTCCCTGAAGTTCGGCCCGCAGGCGGCGCGTGCATCCGGCCGATCGGCCTCGCGCCCCTGGATTTCGGAAGGTTCCACGCGAGGCGCTCAGGACGGTGCCGCTTTCAGCCCCATCCAGCCGCGGCGGAGCGGCCCTAACTGCCCGGCCGATGGCGCAGCGAGCGCCGCTTCTTCACGAGCCCCAACCCATGCGGATTGTTCATCGAGTCGGACGTGCCGTCGAGCGTGCCGTCGTCACAGGCGTCGTTGGCGGCGCCGCGTTGGTCAGCGGCGCGATCGACGCGGCCATCGCGCTCGTCGGCCGTGCGTCCGAGCGCCTGGACGCGCGGCTGGCGGAGCTGGCCCGCGAATCGAACGCGCGCCGCGAGACGGAGGGCCGCCGGCCGATCGACCCGATCACCCTCACGTAGCCCGAATGGCCGGGAAACCGGACGCTAGAGTCCCGGTCCCTTGGCCGCTCCGAAGATGCGCCCGGGCCGGCCGTCAGCCGTGCCCTGGAGCAGCACGACCCAGCTATCCGCATCGCCGGTCTCCGTCTGGATCCCGGGCACGTCGAAGCGCAGGGCCTGTCCGGTCCAGGTCCCCAGGCGCTGCATGCCGCGCACCACGTTGACGTAGGTCGCCGTCCGTCCGCCATTCTCACCGGCCTGGATCGCGATCGACCGGCTGCGCAGGATCGGGATCAGCCAGACGTCGCCGCGCAGATCGCCCCGGGCCTCCGGCATCGCCCCGATCTCGACCAGGATCCGGTCGCCCCGCCGTTCGCTGCGCACGGGAACCGGCAGGCCGCCGTGCTGCGCAGCCTCTCGGAGGAGGCGATCGAGGGCGGACTTGTCCGACCCCACCGCGAAGCCGCTGCCGTCGACCACGATCTGCGGGGTGAAGACCTGGCGGGCACCGCGGCCGCGCGCGTAGGCGCGCTGACGGTCGGTGAGCGGGCGCGACGCCAGGGTGTCCTTCCAGCCGAGATAATCCCAGTAGGTCACCGGCAGGGTCAGGGCGATCACTCCGGGCTGCCGGGCGAGCTCCCGCAGCACCGGCTCGGCGGTGCGGCAGGCGCCGCATCCCTGGCTGGTGAACAATTCCACGACGGCGCGAACCGGTTCGGCCCGTGCCGCCGAACCGGTCAGGAAGCTCCAGAGCAGCAAGGCTGCGCAGAGCGCGCGGCGTTCCCGGAATCGGGCGTGGTGCCGGGGCGTCATCGCGCCATCAGAGCGTCTGGGACGCCGTCTGTGAAATCACGTTGGCTTGAGAGCTTTCCACCACGGGTTGAGATCCCGCGGACGGCGACCGGGGCTTGGGCAGCATGTCCGGGCGCCACCGGCGATGCATCCAGAGCCACTGGCCCGGGTTCTCGCGCACCCAGCCCTCGACGACGGTCGTCATGGCCTGCATGGCGCCGGTCACGTCGATGGTCCCATCGGCGGTCCGCGGCAGATCGAGCGGCGGCGTCAGGTCGAGCCGGAAACGGCCTTCCGGCAGGCGCACGACGCGGACCCCGTGAACGGGACATTCGTAGTGCCGGGCGAGCTTGGCGAGGAGCGGGTTGGCCAAGCAGGGGCGACCGAGGAACTCCACCACGACGCCGCGGGTGAAGTGCTGGTCGATCAACTGGCCGAGGTGGCCGCCGTTCTCCACCACGTCGCGCATGGCGAAGACGGCGCCCGGCTTCGACGCCGCGAGGCCGCCCATGGACCGTCGGCGGACCTCCTGCAGGAGGCGTGCGGCCGCCGGGTTGTTCGGCGGCCGGAACACGGCCGTCGCGTCCAACCCGAAGCGGGCCGCGCAGATCGCCGGAAGCTCCCAGTTCGCCAGATGGGCCGAGAAGATCAGCCCCGGCTGGCCGTCGTCGCGCAGGGCGACGAAGTGCTCGATGCCGGAAATGTCCGTCCGCAACGGCCCGGTGGCTTCGGGATCGTAGTCGAACAGGCTGTCGAGATGGGCGTATTCGGCGCCCGTCCGCCCGAGATTGTCCCAGGCTTCGAGGGCGATCTTCCGCCGCTCCGCCTCCGGCATGTCGGGGAAGGCGGCCCGCAGATTTGCCAGCGCGGTGCGGTGCGCGGGCAGGAGCGGCCCGATCGCGCGCAGGATCGCGGCGCCGAGTGCCGTGGACCGCGCCGGACCCAGGGCACGCGCGAGCCAGACCAGCGCCCGGATCAGCGGGATCATGGCGAACCCCGCAAGGCGTGGGTACGACCGTTTCAGGAGGAGGGCGAGACGCAGCACAATCGTTTCCCGGGTCAGTACGGGCGGCCCCCCCGATGCACCCGCAAGGCGAAGCTTAAGCCATGTTTCCCGCGGCGCGAAATGTGCGCCGCAAAACGGGTCCCGTCCGAAGCGCCGGCCGCCTACAGGCTGACCAGGATCTTGCCGAAGACGCGGCGCGACTCGAGGCGCTCCAGTCCCTCTGCGAAATCGGCCAGCGGGTAGACGGTATCGACCACGGGCCGAATGCCGGCGGCCATCTTGTCGAGGGATTGGCCGATATTGGCGAGGGAGCAACCGAAGGAGCCGGTGATGCGGTATTGCTGCTGGAACAGCTGCATCAGGTTCATGGTCGCCGAGACGCCGGAGGTCGATCCGCAGGTGACGAGGCGACCGCCGCGCTTGAGGCACAGCAGGGAGCCGTTCCAGGTGTCGGCGCCGACATGCTCGAAGACCACGTCGACACCCTTGCGCTTCGTCAGCCGCCGCACCTCGCCCTCGAACCGTTCGGTGCGGTAGTTGATGACGTGGTCGGCGCCGAGTTCGGCGGCCTTGCGGCCTTTCTCGTCGTCGCCGACGGTGGCGTAGACGGTGCAGCCGATCGCCTTGGCCATGCGGATCGCCGCGGTGCCGATCCCGGAGCCGCCGGCATGGACCAGCACGCTCTCGCCGGGCTCCAGGCGGGCATTGTCGAACAGCATGTGCTGGACGGTCCCGAAGGCGATGCCCGCGCAGGCCGCATCGGTGGCGTGGACCCCCTCCGGCACCCTGACGACGAGGCGCGCCGGCAGCGTCACGAGTTCGCGGGCGAAGCCGTCGAGGTGAAAGCCCATTACGCCCGAGACGTCCTCGCAGAGGTTGTCGCGACCCTCGCGGCAGGCCCGGCACCGACCGCAGGTCATCGCCCCGTAAGGCACGACCGGATCACCGACGGCGAGGCCGGCAACGCCTTCCCCCAAGGTTTCGACGACGCCTGCGGCTTCCGCCCCCACGATGAGGGGCAACTTCCGCTTGGCGAAGGCCATGCCGCGGAAGCCCCAGACGTCGATGAAATTGAGGCCGACGGCGCGGATGCGGATCCGGATCTCGCCGGGGCCGGGTGCGGGCGGAGGCTCGATCTCCGTGAGGCGCAGGTCGCGGTCGCCGAACAGCTGGAGGGCTTGCATCGATGCTCCACTCAATCCGGTGCGAGGTACCGTCGCCGCGCCCAGCCCAGGACCCGGCCGGCCTTGACCCGGCACCAGGTCGTGCGGCTCGGCGTGTCGTTGGTGCATCCGAACACCAGGGCCCGGGAGCGGATCTCACCGATCTGCTCGGCCGCGGGGTCAGGTTCCGCGCGGATGCTCAAAGGCTCGCCGGGCGGCAGGCCCGAGATCCGGTAGCGCTCCGGCTCGGCCCGGACCTGCTCCGGGACGAGGAGCGCCGCGAGGCAGACGGCGGAAAGGGCGAGGCTGGCGCGCATCGGCGGGATCGTCGGGTTCGAGGGCATCGCCGTCAGGTCCGGTGCACGCCCATCATGGCGGTCAGGCCGCCGTCCACGGGCAGTACGGTTCCGGTAATGTAGGAGGCCCCCTCGCCCATCAGGAAGGCGGTGAGCGCGGCGACGTCCTCGGGGCGGGCAAACCGGCCGGCGGGAATCTGCCGCTCCATGCCGTCCCGGTGACCGGCGTAACGCGCCATCATGGCGGTGTCGACGAAGCCGGGCGCGATCACGTTGACGGTCACGCCGCGCTTGGCCGATTCCACCGCGAGCGTCCGGCAATAGGCGATCAGCGCGCCCTTCGTCGCCGCGTAGGCGGCATTGCCGGCATTGCCCCGCAGGGCCGCGACCGACCCGATCGCCACGATCCGGCCGGTGCGCGTCCGGACCATCTCGCGCACCAGCGCCTTGGCGAGACGGGTCAGCGAGAAGAAGTTGACCTGCATGGCCGCCTCGGCCCGCTCTTGGTCGAGCATGGCCGCCAGGGCGTCGCAGGGTTGTCCCGCGTTATGGATGAGGCCGTAATAGCCAGCCGCCTCCGCGACCTCGCAGAACCCGTCCAGGGCTACCTTGTCGGCGAGGTCGATCGGATGGGCCGCGAGGGTGCGCTCCGGATGCGCCGCGCGCAGGTCCACCAGCAGTGACTGCGCGGCCTCGGCCGACGCCCGGTAGGTGAAGTCGACATCGTATCCGGCGGCCACGAGGGTGCGGACGATCGCCGCACCGATTCCGGTGGCGCCCCCCGTGACGAGGATACGGCGGGGCGACGAACCGGCGCTCACGCGGGCTCCGCGCCGAGGACCAGGCAGGTGTTCTGGCCGCCGAAGCCGAAGGAGTTCGACAGGACCGTCCGCACCGGAAGGTCGCGGGCGGTCTCCACCACGTCGAGGGCGATCGTCGGGTCCGGCACCCGATGGTTGATGGTCGGGGGGATGCGGCCGTGACGGATGGTCAGCAGCGACACCGCCGCCTCGATGGCGCCGGCGGCTGTCAGGGTATGGCCGATCATGGACTTGTTGGACGTCACCGGCAGGGCGGTCGTGCGGTCGCCGAACACGGCGGCCAGGCCGAGGGCCTCCATCTTGTCGTTCTCCGGCGTCGAGGTGCCATGGGCGTTGACGCTATCGATGGCGCCGGCTTGGAGGCCCGCATCCTCCAGGCTCGACCGGATCGCCGCGATGATCGGCGCCCCGTCCGGGCTGGATCGGGTGCGGTGGAAGCCGTCACCCTTCTCGCCGCATCCGAGGACGTATCCGAGGATCGTCGCCCCTCGGGCGGCGGCGGCGCCGGCATCTTCCAGGACCAGGGCAGCTGCCCCCTCGCCCATGACGAAGCCGTCCCGGTCCTTCGAGAACGGCTTCGACGCCGCCGCCGGGTCGTCGTTGCGGGTTGAGAGCGCCGAGAGCAGCGAGAAGCGGATCAGCGATTCCGGATTCACCGATCCGTCGGTGCCGATGCACAACGCCGCCGTGGTCTCTCCGCGTCGGATCGCCTCGACACCCAGCTGGATCGCGGTGGCCCCGGACGAGCAGGCCGTCGAGAGCGAGATCGGAGAGCCCTTGGTGCCGAAGCGATCGGCGATCCGATCCGCGACGGTGCCGAAGATGAAGAGGTCGTGCCACGAATCGAACCGGCGCGTCCCCGCCGCCCGGAGCAGTCCGGCATAATCGACCGGCCCGTCGCCGCCCGCGGCCTCGGCCAGGGCCTGCCGCTGCGGCCATTCCATCTCGACGGGGGGGACCGCGATGAACAGCGCGCCCGGGAAATCCCCGACGGCGCCGATCCTGGCCTGCGCGACGGCCTCCTCGGCGGCCACGGTGGCAAAGCGCTCCGACAGGAGCGGCGCGATCGTCGGCTCGGTGTCGAGGAAATCCACCGTCCCGGCAATGCGCGTGCGCAGTCCGTCCGTGGAGAACCGATCGATGACGTGGATGCCGGAGCGGCCCGCGATCATAGCCGCCCAGGTCTCGGCCTGTCCCTGCCCGAGGGAGGAAACGATGCCGAGGCCGGTCACCACCACGAGGGGCCGGCCTTTGGCATCGCGATAGGATCGCGCGCTCATGGAGCGGTCCATAAGGGATTTTGTAGCGCCGTACACCTCCGGGGCCATGCGCGGACCACGCGTTCCGCAAGCGATCCGGCGTCACGACGAGGCAGCATTCGTATCCGTTCCGTGCGGGGGGGGGGCGTCGCGCAAGTTCCGTGACCTGATCCGTTCCGCACCGCCAGGCCCCGGCCCGGAAAGCGGAGCCGGATTCGAGGCTTGCCGAAGACCATCCGTAACGGCGGCGCGGCTCGAAGCGCGCGCCGCATCGCCAAAGATACGGCTCCGCTCGACGGAGACGGCTTGCGGTCCCTCCCTCAGCCGGCTCGCGAGTCCGACGCGTCCGCGACGGCTACGCTTCGGTCGGCGCGGGCGCGTTGGCGAGGCGCAGGACCGTCTGCAGCAGCACGTCGGCGCCGGCTGCGCAGTCGGCCTGCGTGGCCGATTCCGACTCGTTGTGGCTGATGCCGTCCTTGCAGGGCACGAAGATCATGGCTGCCGGCACCTTCGCGGCAAGATTGCAGGCATCGTGGCCGGCACCCGAGATGATCCGACGCCGGCTGTGCCCGAGGCTCTCGGCCGCCGCATCGATCGCCGCCACGATGGCGGGATCGAACGGCACCGGTTCCTTGCGCCAGATCCGCGTGAGCGCGATCTCCAGGCGGCGCCGGCCGGAAATGTCGGCGGCGGCGTCCCGGAGAGCCGACTCCATAGCGTCGAGGGTGGTGGCTCGCGGGTCGCGCACGTCGAGGGTGAAGGCGACCCGCCCCGGCACGACGTTGCGTGACGGCGCGAGGATCGCGGCTTCGCCGATCGTGGCGACCGCGGAGGGCGCGTGCGCGAGGGCGATCGTCTCGGCGGCCAGGGCGAATTCCGACAGGGCCAGCAGCGCGTCGCGGCGGCGCGGCATGGGTGTCGTGCCGGCATGGCTCTCGAAGCCCGTTATGACGCCGTCGAACCACATGATGCCCTGGCCGCCCTCGACCACGCCGATCGTCTTGCCCTCGGCTTCCAAGACCGGTCCCTGCTCGATGTGCAGTTCGACGAAGGCCCCGATAGCCTGCGCGCCCACGGGCTCGCTGCCGCGGTAGCCGATCGCGTCGAGGGCGTCCGCCACGGTGATGCCGGCGGCATCGCGCTTGGCCAGAATATCGTCGGTGGTGAAGTCCCCGGCATAGGCGGCCGACGCCATCATGGCGGGGGCGAAGCGCGAGCCTTCCTCGTTGGTCCAGTTGACGACCAGAAGTGGCGCTTCGGTCTCGATGCCCGCGTCGTTCAGGCTGCGGATCACCTCCAGCCCGGCCAGCACGCCGAGGACACCGTCGAACTTGCCCCCGGTCGGCTGCGTGTCGAGGTGCGAGCCGAACGCGATCGGCTTGCGGCTCATGTCACGGCCGGGCCGCAGGGCGTATTGGGTGCCGAGCGCGTCGACCGTCACCGTGAGCCCCGCCGCCGCGCAGGCGTCCCGGAACCAGTCGCGCACGTGCCCATCTTCGGGCGAGAGCGTCAGCCGGTTGATGCCACCGGCGGTCGTGCCACCGAAGGCGGCGGTCTCCACGATGGTGGACCACAGCCGCGAGCCGTCGGAGCGCAGGTTGTGGGTCTTGCTCAGGTTCATCTCGGCCATGCCGGTTCCTTTGACGGCGCGACGCCGTGGGACGGTTGGGCGGTCGCTGGATACCGCGGGTTGAAGAACACCGTCGGCAGTAAGACCGCCGATAGCAACGTTGATGCCGACGGGCTCGCGACGCCGGTCCGTCCCCGGTTCGTCACTCCAGGAGGCGCCGGATCGGATTGGCGCGCAGCAGCCCGACGCCATCCACCCCCAGCGCCGCGGCGATCGCGCCGAGCGCGCTGGCCTCGATGTTGCTGATCCCGTCCTGGTCCGCGACATCCGCGGCGATCAGGAAGACGTTCTCGCGCTGATGCGCCGGCCGCGTCGCGACCGCCGCAACGTGGCGCAGGTTCTCGGCCCGGCCCAGGCGGGTGCGCGCGCGGGCGATGCCCGCGTACAGCTCCGTCTCCAGCATCAGGGCATCGTAGCCCTTCATCAGCACCGGATCGGCGCGCAGCCCCTGCAGGGCCACGTCGAATTCCTGGCCGGCGACCTCGCCGTCGGCCACGATCACGTTGGACGCGGCCGAGACGGCCGCCAGCATGAGCGCCTTGTCGCCCGCGTAGGCCGTCACGGTGCGGCCGACATGGCCGAAGAGATCGCGCAGGAGGCTCATGCCGAGGGATCGAGACTGGCGGTGGGATGCGTGAGGGATAGCAGACGGGCGCGTCGAGGGAAGCGGGGCGGGCGCATACGGGGCGGGCGCAAGCGGGGGGCGATCCGGCGCGCGGCCCCCGCGATCACTGATCGATCCGCAACCGGTCGAACAACATCACGAATACGGGTGCTGCAATCAGACATTCTTCGGAAACGTGGCCGTGCGAACGCTTCCGACGACCGTGCCACTCAGCACGGCCGACGGAATGCGGGCTCTGCTTTCCCCCCTCGGCCGGATCCGTTTCCGTCGCTACGCCGTCGGACCGACGTTCGGGCGCCCCCCAGGCTCGAGCTTCGGACCGGCGGCGGTTTCCGCAGCCAAGTGGTCCACCACCGTCGACAGCGCGGCCCGCTCGCCGGCACCGGACCTGCGCGCGGCCGCGAAGGCTGCCATCTGCCGGTCGGCGCTCGTTCCATCGGCGACGATGCGTCGCGCGTGCGCGCACGTCTCGGCACAGTTCAGCGCCTCGGCATCCTCCGCGATGGTGGCGAGCAGATCCTCAAGACCTTCGGCCATCGGCACCGCGCAGGCGCGCGCCTCATCGATGAGCGTCGCCCTGATGCCGTCGCGCTCGGCCCGCCACAGGTTCTCCATCACGAAGCCTCGGGACGCCGCCGTCATCCCGCTGTTGAGCCCGCGATCCCGGACGACCCGGCGCACGAGGCATCGGAACAAGGCGGCGATGCAGACCGCGTCGTCGAGGCGCGTGCAGCTGTCGGCAACCCGCAATTCGAGGGTCGGATATTTCACGGAGGCGCGCAGATGCCACCAAAGATAGCTGGCATCCGTGATGGCACCCGCTTTGGTCATCACGTCGACGTAGCGGGCGTAGTCGGCCGCGTCGGCGAACAGCTCCGGAACGCCGGTCCGGGGCAGTTCGGCGTAGGCGCGCATCCGGTACCCGGCCATCCCGGTCTGCTGGCCCTGCCAGAAGGGCGAGGAGGTCGACAGGGCGAGCAGGATCGGCAGGAACGGCAGCAGCCGGCCCATCAGTCCGATCCGGGCTTCGGAATCGGGCACTTCCACGTGCACGTGGAGGCCGCAGACGAGGTTGCGTCGGCCGAGCATCCGGAGGTCGGCCATGATGCCGTGGTAGCGCGCCTTGTCGGTGGGGCGCTGATCGCGCCACCGGGCGGTCGGATGCGTGCCGGATGCGAAGATCAGGATTCCGCGTTCGGCCCCGATTTCGGCCAGGATGCAGCGCAGATGCGCGAGATGCGCCCGTGCGGCAGCGACGTCGTCGGTCGGCGGCGAGGCTATCTCAACCTGGCATTGCAGCTGCTCCCGTTCGGCCTCGTCAACGCGGGCCTTCACGGCCGCGTGGAAGGCGCGGAGCCGGGCGCGGGGCGTCCCCCGGGACCGGGCGTCGGCGAGGAAGAACTCCTCCTCGATCCCGAACCTGTAGGCGTGGGCCATCCGCGCTCCCTGTCCGACCGATCACGCGGATCTCCCGGCGAACGCCGCCGCCCCAGTCGGGTTCCGAAGGGGCGGTGGCGCAAAAAGCGTCAGCGCCAGAATGGCTTGACGTCGAGAAGCTCGGCCCGGGCCTCGGCGGCGGCCGTCAGCAGGTCCTGTACGCCGGGATCTTCGACGCCGGGCATCGGCGGACCCGAGAGGCTCTCGGTCATCGCCCGGGCCGTCTCAAGGTCGTTGAGGCTGCCGAGATGGTCCTGCAGATCCGACAGGGCAGCGCCGAATTTGTCCTGACGCCGCCGCGCCTTCTTCTTCCGGTACAGGCCCGAGAAGAACTCCGCGCCGTAGCGAAGCTTCTTAGCGGCGATCCGGGCCCGGTGTCGGGTATGGGCGTCGAGGCGCTTGAGGCCGCGGCCGCGCTTCTTCAGCCGCAGCCGTGCCCGGTCAAGCACGCGGGCCGCGAAGGCGCGCCCGTCCTCGGCGGCGGCCGGTTGTGCTCTCCAGGCACCGACCTCGATCCAGCCGGCGAAGTCGATGATCAGGCCGCGCCACTGCGGGCTTTCCAGCGTCGCCAAGACCGCGTCGTAGGCGCGCTCGCGCTCCGCCTCGGCCCGCTCCCGCAGGCCGTCGAGACCGGGCTCATCCGGGCGCTCCTTGGCCAAGGACGGCAGGGTCTGGCCCAGGAACACGTCGAGGTTCCGAGCGTGACCGAAGGGTTCCGTGACGCGCTTGATCTCGTCGTTGAAGCCATCGGCGCGTTGATCGCCCTCAAGCATCGGTGCGAACAGCGAGAGCGCGGAACGCAGCCGGCGCAGCGCCACCCGGATCTGGTGCAGGGCCTCCGGCGGCCGCCCGCCGTCGAGGAACGCCGTTTCGTTCAGGCGCATGTGGCGGAGGCAGGCCAGCGCCACCCGGCGAAAGACCTCGCCGGCGCTGGCCTCCTCGGGCAGGTCCAAGGGCTCGGCCTTCACCACAGCCGGGCCGGAGCCGTCGACCAGCGCGAAGCCGACGGCACTCTTGGCGTTGACGCTCAGGCGCAGGGGGACGGTCTCGGCCAGCGATTGCGCCACCAGGAACAGGTCGGCCGGGTCGCCCGTCTGCAGCTCCAGCTCGATTCCGCAGAGCGGCGCATCGCCCACTGGGCTCTCGACGCGGCCCTCGTCCAGGGTGACCAGGATGCGCGATGCGCCCTGCTCCAGCGGAACCTCCCGGCGCATCACGATCGTGGAGAACAGGCGCTCCGGCGCCGCCTCGGCGTCGCGCAGGACAGGCTCCGCCGCCGTGCCGGCCCAGGCGGACGCTTCAGGCGTCTCGCCGCCAATCTCGGTCTCCCACTCGGCCCGGTCGAACAGCCCCACATCCCCGACACCGGCCTTCACGGTCTGGATGTGGCGGCCGGCCTTCGCGCGGACCCGCAGCGTCAGGCCCGCAGCTCTCAGGTCGCGGCCGGGCGTGTCGTAGTAGGTGGTCACGAGAAGGTCCGGCTCGGGAAAAGCGCTGCCCTGCAGCCGCGGATGGGACGCGAGCACCGTCAGGTCCGGACCCGAGCAATCGAGCTTCAGCTCGATCTCGCGGGGCTCCGAGCCGGCGTGACTATCGATGTCGCTCATGTTCTCCTCGTCGTGTCCCGCCTCGTCCAACGACGGGGGGAGGTACGTCCGGTTGCATCGAACCATCCTGCGGCAGCGATCCGCCCGGAGCGTTCGACCTTCGATGTCGAGAGACATCGGACCTTTCCCCGCCGTCAAGCGGGCCGCGGCTGCATCCGAGCCTGCATCTGGTGCGTGACGATGCGATTCCGGCGCATGTTGCACTGCGTGAAAATCACGCTTTCCCAAATCGGTCGGGCGTGGCAAGAATAATTGTCCACAATTGATCTGCCGCGTCCGTCCCAGCCGCGACCGGCCGGCAGCGCCCGGCTCGACGCCGAGCCGACGTGGCCGATTCCTCCTATCTTAAAGTGGTGCGCCCGGTGTGGAGGGCGGCTTCGGAGATGGTCCGGTCGGTGACTGCCTTGAAGACACTTCTCGTCGGCGTGATCGGGCATGTCGATCATGGCAAGACCGCGCTGGTCCGCGCGCTGACCGGCGTCGAGACGGACAGGCTGAAGGAGGAGCGCGCCCGCGGGGTCTCCATCGTTCCGGGTTTCGCACTGCTGGCCGCCGGTGAGGGCGAGATCGACCTCGTCGATCTTCCGGGGCACGAGCGGTTCGTCCGCGCCATGATTTCCGGGGCCACCGGCATGCGGGCCGTGATGCTGGCGGTCGACGCGCACGAAGGC
Organism: Methylobacterium sp. E-046; assembly: GCF_022829625.1. Lineage (NCBI taxonomy): Bacteria > Pseudomonadati > Pseudomonadota > Alphaproteobacteria > Hyphomicrobiales > Methylobacteriaceae > Methylobacterium > Methylobacterium sp. E-046. Next base: position 33,432 of record NZ_JAKSYP010000090.1, read on the forward strand.
ATCAAGCCCCAGACCGTCGAGCATCTCGAGATCGCGCGGCTCATCGGGGTGCGCCGCGGCGTCCTGGTCCTGACCAAGGCCGACTTGGCCACGCCCGAGGTCATCGCCGCGCGGGCCGCCGAGATCGCCGCCGCGGCGTCGAGGGCCGGGATTCAGGCGGGTCCGGTGATCGCCACCTCGACGGTGACGGGCGCCGGCCTGCCCGTGCTGGGCGCAGCCCTCGCCGGGCTGCTCGACGACGCGGAGGCCGGGACCGACGACGGCTTCCCCTACCTGCCGGTCGATCGCGTCTTCTCCCGCGCGGGCTTCGGCACCGTGGTAACCGGCACGCTGCGGCGCGGGGCACTGGCCGTCGGCGACCCGGTGGAGATCGTCCCCGGCGGCCGGACCGCCGTGGTGCGCGGCCTGCAGATCCACGGCCGCCCGGTGGAGCGCGCCGAGCCGGGTCGCCGCACCGCCGTCGCCCTGCGGGGTGTCGGCCTCGACGAGATCGGACGCGGTCAGGCGCTGTCGATGCCGGGTCTTCTCGCGCCGAGCCAGTGGGTCGACGTCGCCCTCGCGGCGGCGGCCAGCGCCGAGGAACCCCTGGCCGGCGGCACGGCCTGCCGCCTCCTGTTCGGCACCACCGAGGTCGCGGCGCGGCTGCGGCTGCTCGACCGCGACGCGCTGGAACCCGGGGCCGAGACCCAGGCGCAGCTGCACCTCGCCGAAGCCGTGGCGGTTCCCGCCCGGGAGCCGTTCGTCCTGCGGCTCGATTCGCCCTCCGTCACGGTGGCGGGCGGGCGGATCCTCGATCCGGCGAGCAGACGGCGCCGGCGGCGGGATCCGCGCGTCACGGCCGACCTCGCCGCCCTGGCGGCGGGGGGACCGGCCGTTGCGCTCGCCGTCCGCCTCGGGGAGGTTGGCGCGGTCGGCGCGACACTGCAGAATCTCACCCGCCTCGCCGGCACGGCGCCGGACCGCGTGCGGCGGCTGCTTGCCGAATCGGGCGCGCGGGAGATCGGCGACCGCTTCGTCGGGGCGGCGGCCTTCGAGGCTTTGCGCACCGCCGCGCTGTCGGCCCTCGCGCAGCACCACCGCGACCATCCGATGGAGCACGGGATCGCGGTCGAGCGCTTGACCCGCGCCCTGGCGCTCTCGGAGACGCTCGTCGCCACGGTCCTGCGCGACCTGGTGGCGTCCGGGACGGTGGCACAGGCCGGAAACCTGTGGCGGCGCGCCGATTTCGATCCGGCCCGCAACGAGAGCGAGGCCGCCCGCCGGCTGGAGCAGATGTTCCGCCGGGCCGGCCTGAACCCCCCCGATGAGTCCGAGGCGGTGGGGAGGGACGTGCGCCGACGCGAGGCGCTCACCTACCTCGTGGGTGCCGGAACGGTGATCCGCGCCATCGACCGGGTGCAGCGCCGCGCGGTGCTGTTCCACCGCGAGGCGGTGGCGAGCGCCCGCACGCGCCTGACCGAGGCGTTTCCCAACGCCGGGACGCCGGAGGCGGGCTTCCTCGCCCGCGAGGCCGGCGCGACGCTGGGCATCTCCCGTAAGTTCTCGATTCCACTTCTGGAGCACCTCGACGCCACCGGCTTCACCCGCCGGGCGGGAGACCGCCGGGTGATCGTCGAACTGGAGCCGGGCGCGGCTCAGAAACCCTGACCCGGCCAGTCGTCGAAGCCGGGCTCGTAGCAGGTGTAGCCGATCAGGCAGCGCGGGTTGTCCCGGGTCGGCCGGAAGGCGCGCTTGGCCACCTCCGTGGGTTCGCAGAACGATCGGTCTCGGACGAACCGATCGTAGGTCATGCCGCCGGTGCCCAGCACGATCGCGCCGCTGGCCTGGATCAGGCGCACCGTCTGCTGGCAGGTCATGGTCGTGCTCGACGGCCGGGTCTGCGCCGCGGCGGGCGCGGCCGTCAGGAGGAGCGCTGCAACGATCCGGCTCACCATCGGGTCCGCCTGTTCACCTCGTGAGACAGGCCGATAACCCGCCCAACGCCGCCTTCAGTTCCGCGATGGCGCCCGCCACCACGACGCTCCGCCCGGTGTCCGACCCGACCGCGGCCGGACACGTCACGATGCGCCGGCGGCAGCCGCCCCTCGGAAGCGGCGGCGGATGGGTCGGCCCATCGAGACGAACGAAGCCGGACACCTCGCCTCCGACCGCGATGAGGATGCGGACGGGGTTTCGCTGCGCTCAGGCGTCGGGTGGCACCCACAGGACGTTCCAGGCCGCGGCCCCCGTGGCGAAGGGGACGGCAGGGGACGGCTCCGGCGCGAGCGCCGCGTAGACCGGGAGGTGGCGCGCCGCACAGGCCGACCACCCGTGAGCCCTGAGGAGGTCCGGGGCGCGATTGCGCAAACGCGCCCGGCGCGCGGGTTCGAGGCTCGCCCGCATCGCCGCCGCGATGGCGCCGGTGTCTCCGGGATCCACCCAGAGGGCCGCGTCGGGCGGAAGGTATTCGCTGAATGGCGCTCGGGCCGGGACGACGACCGGTGTCCCGCACGCCACGGATTCCAGCACGCAGAGGCCGAAGCTCTCCGCAAGGGACGGCGAGACGAGCGTGTCCGCCAGCCTGTAGAGGCCCGGCATGTCCGCCTGCGCGATTGACCCCGTGCGGATCACCGGCCGGCCGGGTCCGACCTCGAGCCCCTCGCGTTCAAGCGCGGCGCAGCAGCGCGCGTGGTACCCGGCATGGTAGCCCGCTTGTCCGCCCGCTTGTCCGCCCGCTTGGTCGCCCGATGCGTCCGCGCCGGCCAACACGAGCTGCGCGTGCGGCATGTCCCGTCGGAGGATCGCGAAGGCCTCGATGATCGCGAGGGTGTTCTTGCGCGGCTCGAAACCGCCGACGCTGAGGAAGATAGGGCCCGAGCTCAGCCCGAGGCGCCGAGACAGCGCGGCCTCGCCTGAGTCGGGTTCGGGGTTGAAGGCGGCACCGTCGACGCCGTTGCCGACCACCTCCGCCGCCACGCCGTACTCGGCCGCGAGGTGGAGGGCTCCGATCTGGCTCAAGGTCAGCAGGCGTGCGGCGTCGATGATGGCCCGGTCCTGCCACCGCGCCAGCGTCGGATCCGCGACCGTCGTGACACTGTGGACGGTGCGGACGAACCCTGGGATCAGCCGGCGCCGCGCGAGCGTGGCCAGGGCGTTGCCGCTGATACTGCACTGGGCGTGGAAGACATCGAAGTCGCAGGCGGCCGGTGTCGCGAAATGAGCGAGGTAGTCCGCGATCCGCGCGCCGGCCCGCGCGGACGCTGGTCCGGCGACCGGCTTGGCCGCCACCGAGACCACCGGACAGGCCGCGTTGCGGAAGAAGCCAGAGCCGGTCGGATCGGGCGCATGGACGACGGCCTCATGGCCCAGGGCGCAGAGGGCTTCCCCGAGGCTCAAGGCATGGACGCCGCCGCCGCGGGGCCCGGTCGCGTGCGTGAGGATCGCGATACGCAAGCTGTCGATCCCGGGTCGGCTCGCCGAGGCCCGCGGCACGCGCGGGTGACACCCGCGACGCCGGACCGCGCTCCCCGCCGCCCATCGGAGATCCGCCCGACGATGGACGCATTGATCGTGCCGATCCGGGAACGGACCGACGGGACCGAATTCCGGCCTGTTAATTTTGTGTTACGAATTCAGTTAGCTTTAAAGCGACGAGCGGAACCGCTCCTTCCCACGACGTGTGTCAAATTGTATCCGTCTCCTACGAGAGCCGGAGCCAACGGTCGCGTGTCCCAGTCGACGAACTCTGTGAGCACCGCCCATCCCATCCGCAGGGCGCTGCATCGTCTCGGTGTGATCTGCGGCCTGCTGGTACTGCCCACGGCGGTCCTCGCCTACGCGGACCTCCTGCCCGATTCCCTGGACCTGATCGGCATCGACTTCCGCGAGAGTCCGGATCTTCCGCACGTCGCGCGCCAGATCGCCATCGGTGCGCCCCTGAAGATCGTGGCTTTCGGGTCGTCCTCCACGGAGGGTGTCGGCGCGTCGAGCCCGGCGAACGCCTACCCGGCCCGCCTCCAGTCCGACCTGCGCAAGAAGCTGCGCGGGATGGACGTGGCGGTCATCAACCGCGGCATCGGCGGCGAGCACGTCGACGACATGCTGGTGCGCCTGGACCGCGACGTCATCGCGGCCGAGCCGCAGCTCGTCATCTGGCAGACCGGGAGCAACGATCCCCTGCGCGGCGTGTCGATCGACCATTTTCGCGACGCCACCGTCGCGGCGATCCGGCGGATTCGCGAGGCCGGCATCGACGTGGTGCTGATGGAGCCGCAATGGTGCCCGAAGCTCGAGGCCACGCCGGGCGCGTCGCGCTTCCTCGAAGCGGTGCGCAGCATCGGTGACGAGCTCGACGTTCCGGTCATCCGCCGCGCCGACCTGATGCACGGTTGGGTGCGCGAGGGGAAGCTGACCACGAAGCAGCTCTTCGCCGCCGACGGCCTGCACATGGCCGACCGGGGCTACGCGCTCCTGGCCGAGGCCGCGGCGCAGTCGATCCTGCAGGATGCCGGCCCGGTGCAGACCGCCGAGGCCGTCGCGGAGTAACGCGGCCCGCTCCGCCCACCCCCCGATGCACAGCGGAGGTGGATTCCGGCGGTGAAACTCCCCATCTCGGCGCCATCGAGAGCGGAGCCGACACTTGAGCCAGGACGCATTCAGGTACGACGACCGGGGCGCGGTGCCCCAGATGCACGCGACCACGATCCTGATGGTCCGCAAGGGCGGCCGGGTCGTGCTGGGCGGCGACGGTCAGGTCAGCCTCGGCCAGACGATCGTGAAGGGCAACGCCCGCAAGGTCCGCCGCCTCGCCAAGGGCGCTGTGATCGGCGGCTTCGCGGGCGCCACGGCCGACGCCTTCACCCTGTTCGAGCGGCTGGAAGCGAAGCTGGAGCAGTATCCCGGCCAGCTGACCCGGGCGTGCGTGGAACTTACCAAGGACTGGCGGACCGACCGCTACCTCCGCCGCCTGGAGGCCATGATGCTGGTCGCCGACCGCGACGTGAGCCTGCTCCTGTCGGGATCGGGGGACGTGCTCGAGCCCGAGAGCGGCGTCATGGCGATCGGCTCCGGCGGGAACTACGCCCTGGCGGCCGCGCGGGCCCTGGAGGACGGCGACCTCGACGCGGAGGCGATCGTCCGCCGTGCCATGACGATCGCGGCCGAGATCTGCGTCTACACGAACGGCAACCTCGTGATGGAATCGCTCGACGCCAGCTGAGGGCTCGCCGGCCGCGGGCGGCCGGACATTGAGCCGGCTTCGGCGCAGGGGGCGACCCGCCGGCCGGTCCGGATTCCCGGCCCTGCCCGCGGCGCCGCTGCGTCGACGGGGCCCTCGCCGGGGCCCGTCGCGCCACGCGCCACGCGACCGGGCACCGGATTCGTTGGCAGCCACCACTATTCGGGCCACCGACTTCGGTTAAGTGCCTATTGAAGATTTACCGTCATTTTGCATTCGGTCATGCCTGGACGGTAAAATTCTCATGAATATCGGCGGAAAAGTGCTGGGCTTCGTCGGCGCCTGCAGCCTGACGACGCTCGTGGTGGCCGGCCTCAGCGTGGCGACGCTGAAGAGCTTCGACCACGCCCTGGCCACGGTCGGGGACGCCTCGGCCCGGGCGCTCAACGCCGCGAACTTCAACCGCCTCGCGGTCGAGGTCACGATGGATTCGCGCGGCGTCTACGCCTCGGCCGACCGCGCCGAGGCGGCGAAATACGCCGCCGGGATCCGGAAGAGCCTGGCCGAGATGGACGCCCTGCGCGCCGCCTGGTCGCCCACCGTGACCGCCGCCGAGCGCCCCCTGTTCGACGCGATGGCGCACAATGCCGACGCGTTCCGGACCCTGCGCAGCGCGCTGGCCGATGCCGGTGAGACGGTCGGGCCGCGCGCGGCGGCGGATCTCGGCTTCAACGACGCCAACCGCAGCAACCGCAAGGTCTTCCAGAGCAGCATCGATGCGCTGGTGAACGCGGGCAGGACGGAGATGGCCACGGTGCAGTCCGAGTCGCGGGCGCTGGTCGAGACCCGCACGCTGCTTCTCCTCGGCCTCGCCCTGGCCGGCACGCTGATCTGCACCGCCCTCGGTCTCCTCGTGGGGCAGCGCCAGATCGCCCGGCCCCTGCGGGCGGTCGCGGACGCGATCCAGCGCCTGGCGCGGGGCGATCACACGCCGTCCGCCGTCAAGCCCGGCCGCGACGAGATCGGGGCCATCTGGGCCAGCATGGCGGTCCTCGGCGAGACCATGCGGGGCGCCGAGAGCGAGCGCGCCGAGCATCAGCGCACGGATGCCGAGGCCCGGTCCTTGAAGCGGGTCGAGATGAGCGGGCTCGCCGACCAGTTCCAGGGCAGCATCGGCAGCCTCGTCGATCACCTCGCCGGCGCCGCCGCCGGGCTGGAGCGGGCCGCCGCCGCGATGGCCGGCAACGCCGAGCATACCGGCGCCCAGTCGCAGGCCGTCACCCGTGCCGCCGAGACCACGTCGCACAACGTCGAGGCCGTGGCGGCCGCCACCGAGGAGCTGGCCGCCACCGCCAGCGAGATCGGCGTGCAGGTCACGCAGACCTCCACGGCCGCCCAGAGCGCCGTCGAGGCGGCCCGGCGCACCCGCAGCAGCGTGCAGACCCTGGCGCGCACCGCGGACGGGATCGGGCAGGTCGTCTCGCTGATCTCCACCATCGCGGGCCAGACCAATCTCCTGGCGCTCAACGCCACGATCGAGGCCGCCCGGGCCGGCGAGGCCGGCCGGGGCTTCGCGGTCGTCGCCACCGAGGTGAAGGACCTCGCCACGCAGACCGCGAAGGCCACCGAGGAGATCGGCGGCCAGATCGCCGCCATGCGCGCCGCGACTCACGAGGCGGTCGCCGCCATCGAGGAGATCGGCGGCACGATCGAGCAGGTCCACGGCATCGCCCTGGGGGTTGCCGCCGCCGTGGAGGAGCAGCAGCTCGCCACGCAGGAGATCGCCCGCAGCGTCTCCGAGGCGGCGAGCGGCACCCGGGCCGTGACCGACACGATGGCGGCGGTCCTCGGCGCTGCCCGGGAGACCGGCGCCAGCGCCGCCGAGGTCCTGAACGCCGCCGCCGACATCGCGCGCCGCTCGAACGGGCTGGGCGGCGAGGTCTCGGGCTTCGTGGCCCGGGTGCGCGCCGCCTGAGCGCCCGGTCTCAGGGCCTCGCGGTTCGGGCAACCGGACTGCGCGGCCCTCGGGTCGACGAGAACCGCATCGCGCGCCGGCCGGGTCAACGGGTCGAGGCTCGTCTGACGCCCGGCGGCGATGTTGCAATGCGGCGCGGCTGACCCTAGGGTCGGCGCATTCGCAAGGACCCGGTGAAAGCCCGGGTGGCTCTTCCGGCCGCCGATCCGCCGGACCACGCATCCGAGACGCCTTCCGGTCCGCCCCGCGCGGACCCGCCTCTCGTGCGGATTTTCCATGCAACGCAAACTCTCCGGACCCGCCGGGCTCCTCAGCTCGTGGACGTCCAACATCCGCGGCGACACCCTGTCGGGGATCGTCGTCGCCCTCGCGCTGATCCCCGAGGCCATCGGCTTCTCGGTGATCGCCGGGGTCGATCCCAAGGTCGGCCTCTACGCCTCCGTGGTGATCGCCTGCACCATCGCGTTCGCGGGCGGGCGGCCGGCCATGATCTCGGCCGCCACGGCCGCCACCGCGGTGGTGATGGTCGACCTCGTGCGCGCCCACGGCGTGCAGTACCTCTTCGCCGCCACGATCCTGATGGGCATCATCCAGATCCTGGCCGGTCTCCTCCGGCTCGGCCGGCTGATGCGGTTCGTCTCGCAATCGGTGATGACCGGCTTCGTCAACGCGCTGGCGATCCTGATCTTCCTGGCGCAGATGCCCGAACTCACCGGGGTCACGCCCGCCACCTACGGGCTGATCGCCCTCGGGCTCGCGATCATCTACGGGTTCCCGCGGATCACCCGCGCGGTACCCTCGCCGCTGGTGGCGATCGCGGTGCTCACCACGGTCACCGCCGTGTTCCACCTCGACGTGCGCACGGTGGCGCATCTCGGCGCCCTACCGTCGGCGCTGCCGAGCTTCGCCCTGCCGGACGTGCCCCTGACCCTCGACACCCTGCGGATCCTGCTGCCCTACGCGGCGACGCTGGCGGCGGTCGGCCTGCTGGAGAGCCTGCTCACCGCGCAGATCGTCGACGACTTGACCGACACCGGAAGCGACAAGAACCGCGAGTGCATGGGCCAGGGCGTCGCCAACATGGCCTCGGCGGTGTTCGGCGGCATGGGCGGCTGCGCGATGATCGGCCAGTCGGTGATCAACGTGTCGTCCGGCGCCCGCGGCCGGCTCTCGACCCTGGTGGCCGGGGCCTTCCTGCTGCTGCTGCTCGTGGCACTCCAGGATCTGCTCGCCGTGGTGCCGGTGGCGGCGCTCACCGCCGTCATGATCATGGTCTCGGTGAACACGTTCTCCTGGCGCTCTCTGCTGCGCCTGCGGACCAACCCGCTGCCCTCCTCGGCGGTGATGCTGGCAACCGTGCTGGTGGTGGTGGCCACGAAGGACCTCGCCATCGGCGTGCTGGTGGGCGTGCTGCTCTCCGGCGTCTTCTTCGCCGGGAAGGTCTCGCGGCTGAACCGGATCACGTCCGATCTGTCGCCCGACGGCAGAACCCGCACGTACCGCGTCGTCGGGCAGGTGTTCTTCGCCTCGGCCGGCACCTTCTCGGAGGCGATCGACCTGCTGGAGCCGGTGGAGCGCCTCGTGATCGACGTCCATGCGGCGCATTTCTGGGACATCTCGGCCGTCGCGGCCCTCGACCGGGTGGTGATGAAGGCGCGGTCCCGCGGTCGCGATGTCGAGGTCGTGGGGCTGAACGCGGCGAGCACGACGCTGGTCGAGCGCTTCGGCCGGCACGACAAGGACGCCGCCGCGGCCCTTCCGTCGCCCCATTGACGGCCGCCAGTCCGGGACGATCCGGCGTGGCGTCTCAGGGTGAGTGGCGAGTTTGGATGCCGGGCCGCCTCCGTCGCTGCGGATCATCCTGAGGGCGGCGATACGCCCGCGCCCCTTGCGCGGCGCGGCGCGTGACCCCATTCCCGGCCCAGGCCCTTGCTCCGGGCCGGGGAACAGGGATGGCACAGCGGTGACGACATTCTCTCCGCGCGAGATCGTGTCCGAACTCGATCGCTTCATCGTCGGGCAGCATGACGCCAAGCGCGCCGTGGCGATCGCGCTCCGCAACCGCTGGCGCCGCCAGCAGCTCACCGGGCCGCTGCGCGAGGAGGTGGCGCCCAAGAACATCCTGATGATCGGGCCGACCGGGTGCGGCAAGACCGAGATCGCCCGGCGCCTCGCGCGCCTCGCCAACGCGCCGTTCCTGAAGATCGAGGCCACCAAGTTCACCGAGGTCGGCTACGTCGGCCGCGACGTGGAGCAGATCGTCCGCGACCTCGTCGAGGTGGCCATCGGCCTGACCCGGCAGCAGAAGCGCGAGGGCGTGAAGGCCAAGGCCGAGGCGGCGGCCGAGAACCGGATCCTCGACGCCCTGGTCGGGCCGACCGCGAGTCAGGCGACCCGCGACAGCTTCCGGCGCAAGCTCCGCAACAGCGAACTCGACGACAAGGAGGTCGAGTTGGAGCTGAACTCCAGCGCCCCTTCAGGCCTTCCCATGTTCGAGATCCCCGGGATGCCCGGCGCCTCCATGGGCGCGATCAATATCGGCGACATGCTCGGCAAGGCGCTGGGTGGCCAGCGCGGCAAGCCGCGCCGGGTCCTTGTGCGGGACGCCTACAAGCCCCTGATGGCCGAGGAATCCGACAAGCTCGTGGATGACGAGGCACTGATGCGCGAAGCGATCCGCGAGGTCGAGAACAACGGCATCGTGTTCCTCGACGAGATCGACAAGATCTGCGCCCGCGAGGGTCGCTCTTCCGGCGACGTGTCCCGCGAGGGCGTCCAGCGTGACCTGCTGCCCTTGATCGAGGGCACCACCGTCGCCACCAAGCACGGGCCGGTGAAGACCGACCATATCCTGTTCATCGCGTCGGGCGCCTTCCACGTCTCGAAGCCGGCCGACCTCCTGCCGGAGTTGCAGGGACGGCTGCCGATTCGCGTGGAGCTGCAACCGCTGACGGTCGACGACTTCAAGCAGATCCTCACCGCCACCGAGGCCAGCCTGATCAAGCAGACCGTGGCGTTGATGGAGACGGAGGGCGTGACCCTGACCTTCACCGACGACGCCGTGGATGCCCTCGCCCGCGTCGCCGTGGAGGTGAACTCCTCGGTGGAGAACATCGGCGCCCGCCGGCTCCAGACGGTGCTGGAGCGGGTGATCGACGAGATCTCCTTCACGGCCACCGACCGTTCCGGCGAGACCGTGCCGATCGACGCGGCCTACGTGCGGGAGCGGGTCGAGGATCTCGCGGCCAACGCGGATCTGAGCCGGTTCATCCTCTGACGATGGGGCGGCGCGCCGCCCGGCGGGGAGCCCCGTCGTCGAGGCCGCGTTTACCGGGCGCCGCCGGTGAGCCGGGATGCCATGACTGCCCCCGAAGGGCCCTACGCACGTCGGCGGTCAGGGATTCTCGGCTCCGCGACAGGGTTCCCATTTGACCGGGGGACGTGCGGGGCGCCGGCCCCCCAACGCCATCCCATCGGACCGCATTCCTGAAAGTACCGCGGCGTGGCAGGCAACAGGTTCGGCCTCGGCGATACCGTCCTCTCGGTGGCGGCCCTCGTCACCGGCATGGTGTCGCTGCAATGCGGCGCGACCTTCGCCAAGAGCCTGTTCCCGGCGGCCGGCGCCGCCGGGACCTCCGCGCTGCGCGTCGGCTTCTCGGCGCTGATCCTCATCGTGGTCTGGCGGCCGTGGCGGCGCAGCCTGCCGGCCCGCGAGGCGGGCTGGATCGCCCTGTACGGCACGGCCCTCGGGCTGATGAACCTGCTCTTCTACCTCGCCCTGGCGCGGCTGCCCCTCGGCCCCGCGGTGGCGATCGAGTTCGTCGGGCCGCTCGCGGTCGCACTGATCGCGTCGCGGCGCCGATCCGATTTCATGTGGATCGGCGTGGCCGTGGCGGGACTGACGCTGCTCCTGCCGATTGCAACCACGGAAGGGCTCGATCCGATCGGGATCCTGCTCGATCTCGGCGCAGCCCTGGCCTGGGCGCTCTACATCCTGTTCGGCCAGCGCGCCGGCCGGATGGATGGGGGTCAGGCGGTCTCCCTCGGCATGCTCACCGCCGCCGTGGTGGTGGCACCCTTCGGCGTGGCGGAGGCCGGACCGGCGCTGCTGGCGCCCGGCATCCTGGTCTCAGGCCTCGCGGTGGCGCTGATGTCCAGCGCCCTGCCCTACTCGCTCGAGATGGTCGCGCTCCGCCGGCTGGACCGGAAGAGTTTCGGCGTATTGATGAGCGTGGAACCGGCGGTGGCGGCCTGCGCCGGCCTGCTATTGCTGGGTGAGCGAATCAGCGCTGTCCAATGGCTCGCCATCGGCCTCGTGATCACGGCATCCGTGGGGATCACTGTGGGCTCGCGGCGGGCGGGGCCGGTGCCCTTGGAAGCCTGACGGCTGCTACTTGCCGGCCAGGACCCGCGAGGCGACGTTAATGTACTTGCGCCCCGCCTCCTGGGCGTGGAGCACGGCGTCGCCGAGCTTCTCCTCGTCCCGGACGCTGGCGAGCTTGATCAGCATCGGCAGGTTGATGCCGGCCACCACTTCCACCGACCCGCCGTTCATGCAGGAGAGCGCAAGATTCGAGGGCGTGCCACCGAACATGTCGGTCAGCACCACCACGCCCTCACCGGTGTTGACGCGACAGACTGCGGACATGATGTCCCGCCGCCGCAGCTCCATATCGTCCTCCGGCCCGATCGTGATCGTCTCGATCTGATCCTGCGGGCCGACCACGTGCTCCAGTGCGGCCTTGAACTCGGTCGCAAGCAGCCCGTGGGTGACGAGCACCATGCCAATCATGGACACGTGTTCCAACGTCCTGTGTGTGTCGCCATGTTGTGCATCGCACAGCCCCCCACAAGGCGAACGCGACTATTTTGCCCGGACATTCCTGCAATCATGCCACGGCTGCTTCCTGCGCGCCATGGGGTGATACCATTGTTGCGCGACTTGGGCTTCGTGTGCGGCTGCGAAGTCACGGCCGCTTCTGCCGCAGCGCCGCACGAATCAGGAGCGGCGCGAGGCCGGCGGCACGCACGCCGGCGTCCAGGACGAAGCGCGGTAGGGCGATCCCGAGCAGGTCCGCGTCGCCCGGCGCGTCCGGCATCCGCGGTGCCGCGTCGACGAGGTCGACGGCGAGGTGCAGGATCGCCCTGTCCTGCACCGCGACGCCGAGGCTGGCGACCGGCAGGATCCCCTGTCCCCGCACCTCGACGTGGCCGGCGAGCGCGGCGTGGGGACGGGCCACGAGCCGCCCCGCCTCCACCGCGCAGATCACGCGGTCGTCCGCCACGAAGGCGCCGTCCTGCGCCGCGGCGAGGAACAGGGCGAGGCTCGACTTGCCGGCGCCGGACGGCCCGCGGATCAGAACGCCCGCGCCGCCCACCACGCAGCAGGCCGCGTGGACCGTGATCATCAGGCGTTGAGCTGGCGCGGGGCGGCCGGCAGTCGGACGATGAAGCGGGCACCGCGCACGGTGGGCTCGCCGTCCTCGTCGGGGGTGCCGGGTCGGTTCTCGGCGCGGATCGTGCCGCGATGGGCCTGCACGATCTGCCGGGAGATCGACAGGCCGAGCCCGGAATTCTGACCGAATCCCTGCTCGGGCCGGTCCGTGTAGAAGCGCTCGAAGATCCGCTCCACGGCGTGCTCGGGGATACCGGGCCCCTCGTCCTCGCAGATCAACTCGACCTCGCCGCGGACCCGGCGCAGGACCACCCGGACCTTCGCGTCGGACGGCGAGAACGAGCGGGCGTTGTCGAGGAGGTTGTTGACCACCTGCCCCAGGCGGCTGTCGTGACCGATGATCGTGAACGGCGCGTCCTGCTCCGATGCCGTGGTCTCGACGTCGAGGTGGATCAGGCAATCCTTCGGGCGCCGCCGCTCGTTGGCCACCGACACCACCGTGGTGAGCAGCCGCCGCAGGTCGACCCGCCGTGCCTCGGCGCGCGCCAGCTCGGCGTCGAGGCGCGAGGCGTCGGCGATGTCGCTGATCAGCCGGTCGAGGCGCTTCACGTCGTGCTGGATGATCGCCATCAGGCGTCCGCGCGAATCGTCGCTCTTGGCGAGGGGCAGCGTCTCGACGGCGCTGCGCAGGGACGTCAGCGGATTCTTCAGCTCGTGGCTCACGTCGGCCGCGAAGCTCTCGATGGCGTCGATGCGCCGGTAGAGCGCCTGGGTCATGTCGCGGAGCGCCCCCGAGAGGTGGCCGATCTCGTCGGTGCGCTCGGTGAAGTCGGGAATCTCCTCGCGGGTCTTGATGCCCATCCGGACCTTCTCGGCAGCCTCCGCCAGACGGCGCACCGGGCCCGCGATGGCGCCCGCCAGCAGGAACGACAGCACCACCATCACGGCCGAGGCCACGAGGAAGACCTGCAGCAGGCCGAACCGCTCCGAGGCGATCACCCGGTCGATGGCATCGCCCTGCGTGGAGATCAGCAGGGCGCCGCGGACGGAGCCGGCCCGGTGGATCGGCACCGCCACCGAGACGGTGGTCTCGCCCAGCTTGTTCCGGCGCACGAGGCTCGCCCGGTTGCCCCCGAGCGCCGCCTGGACCTCGCGGAGGGAGTGGCCGTTCACCGGCCCGGTCTCCTCCGTCTGCGCGCTCCGGGCGCGGAACAGGCCGACGAGCTTGGTCTGCACCGTCTCGAAGGCGGATTCGAGCATCCCGGGCTTGTGCGGCCGCGGCTCCAGCGGATCGGCCCGGCCGGCGTCGCCGCGTTTGAACAGGGTCCGCGTGTCGAACAGGAGGCCGCCCTCCTGATCGTAGACGCGGGCGCGGTTTCCGGTGGGCGTGACGAGGCGCGAGAGCAGCGGCGCCACCTTCTCGGGGTTGAGCGAGAAGGCGAGCGGCTGCGATTCCTCCTCCGCCGCCTCGCCGGCCTGCTGCTGGAGCAGCTTGTCGGGGTCGATCCGGATCGTGTCGGTGTCCACCGACGCGGAGGCCGCGATCGCGCCGGCGATGATCTCGCCCTGGATCGCGAGGCTCTGCGTCCGGGCCTGGATCAGGCCCTGGCGGAACTGGTTGAGGTACAGAAACCCGACCAGCAGCGCGATCAGCCCGACGAGGTTCAGGACGACGATGCGGCGCGTCAAGCTCGACGAGGCGCGCTGGCCGATCGCCTCCCAGAGGCTGCGGGGCCATTCCAGCGGTCGCGACAGGGTCTGCCCCAGGGCGGTGCGCGGCGGCGCATCGTCGGCCTGGGCGGGTGTACGCGCGGTCACGCGGCGGATACCGAAAATCACGCCTCCTTGAACCGGTAGCCGACCCCGTAGAGCGTCTCGATCATGTCGAAGCTCTGGTCGGTCACCTTGAACTTCTTGCGCAGGCGCTTGATGTGGCTGTCGATGGTCCGGTCATCGACGTAGACCTGATCGTCGTAGGCGGCGTCCATGAGGGCGTTGCGGCTCTTCACGACACCGGGGCGCTGGGCGAGGGCCTGAAGGATCAGGAACTCGGTGACCGTCAGGGTCACGGGTTCGCCCTTCCACGTGCAGGTGTGACGCTCGGGATCCATCATCAGCGCGCCGCGCTCCAGGGACCGGGCCGCGATCTCCTCGGCCCCGCGCGGGGTGGCGCCGGGCGCCTCCTTGGCGAATCGGCGCAGCACCGCCTTCACGCGCTCCACCAGGAGGCGCTGCGAGAACGGCTTATGGATGAAGTCGTCGGCGCCCATCTTGAGGCCGAACAGCTCGTCGATCTCCTCGTCCTTCGACGTGAGAAAGATCACGGGAAGGTCGGATTTCTGCCGCAGGCGTCGGAGAAGCTCCATCCCGTCCATCCGCGGCATCTTGATGTCGAAGATCGCGAGATCCGGCGGGGAGTGGCGCAGACCGTCCAGGGCGGAGGCGCCGTCCGTGTAGGTCTGGATGCGGTAGCCTTCGGTCTCCAGCGCGATCGACACAGAGGTGAGGATGTTCCGGTCGTCGTCGACGAGGGCGATGGTCGGCATGCGCGGTCCCTGACTGAACGGGTTCAGGCGCGGTCCCGGCTCTACGCACAGGCCGCGCCGCATCCCGGCCCCCGAGGGGCAGACGAACGCGCGAACCGGGCGGTTTCGGCGCAGCCCGGCGCGCGCAAAGGGACAGGTGCTTTAGTACGGCCGATTGGAAAAAGCGAGCGGCGGTCATAGCTTGGCCGTAACGCAGGGCCGCGGCGGCCGATCTGACGCGGGCCGGACGCCTCGCGCGCCGGCCGCCGCGCCGGTAACGTGCGGCTGGAAGGCGGCGGTGATCCGAAGGGGCGCGACGGCATGGGCGAGACGAGCGAGAACGGACCCCGCGGCCCGGCCCGACCGCTGCCCGCCGAGGCGGCCCCCTTCGACGCCATCGGGCTGGCGCGCGCCCTGCTGCGCGGCGTCCGCTCCGGGGCGTTGGCGACCCTCGACCCGGACGGGACCCCCTTCGCCTCCCTCGTGACGATGGCGACCGACTCGGATGGGACGCCGCTGATGCTGCTGTCGCGGCTCTCGGCCCATACCCGCAACCTGCTGGCCAGTCCGCGCTGCTCGTTGCTGTTCTCGCAGGGCGGCAAGGGCGATCCCCTGGCCCATCCCCGGCTCACCGTGGTCGGCCGCGCCGTCCAGACCCAGGAGATTCGGGCCCGGGAGCGCTTCCTGGCCCGCCATCCCAAGGCCAAGCTCTACGCCGACTTCCCGGATTTCGGGTTCTTCGCCCTCGATCCCGAAGCCGGCCATCTCAATGGCGGCTTCGCGAAGGCCGCGACGCTGACGCGCGACCAGCTGCTCCTCGACCTCTCCGACGCCGAGGCTCTGGTGGCGGGCGAGCGCGGCGCCGTCGAGCACATGAACGCCGACCACGCCGACGCGCTCGCCCTCTACGCCGCCGGCTCCGGCGCCGAAGCGGGCCTGCCGTGGCGCCTCACCGGCCTCGATCCGGAGGGCATGGACCTGATGGCGGGCGACCGAACGGCGCGGGTCACCTATCCCGAGCGCGTCGCCGACATGGGGGGCCTGCGCAAGAGCCTCGTTTCCATGGCCGCGCGGGCGCGTGCGACCGGCACAGAGGCGTGAGGGCGCAAGGACTTCACGCGGGGGCATGGCGAAAGGTCGCTGAATGCCCCATATCGGCGGCATGAGCGATACCCAGACAGACACCTATCCCTTCAGCCTCGACGTGGAACCGGTTGGCGAAAGCGGCTCCCTGTTCCAGTGGAGCATCCGCAAGCACGGGAAGCTGCACCAGCGCTCGGACCGGAAGCATCCGACCGAGGCGAAGGCGCGCTCCCACGGCGAAGCCGAGATCGAGCGCCTGATTCGCGACCGCGGTCGCTGAGCGGACGGGCCGGATCCGGCGATCGTCACGTCCCCGGCACGGGGGTCGGCATGGTCCGGCCCCCGTCGTCGTGACCGCCCCCGGCGGTCCGGATCCCAGGCCCTGATTCGCAGCCCCCGGCCGACGCTGCGGGATCTTCGACCCGGCGGCGCCGCCGCGCGGGCGCTTAGGCCGCGCTTGGCGCCTTGCCGCCGCACTGCTATCTCGCGCGGAAGCCGATCCATCCGAACACGCCCCGACGTCAGACGGCGTGCGCCGGCGCGTGCCCGAACGGAATGCCGATGACAGCCCCGATCGAATCCATCCGCAACTTCTCGATCGTCGCGCATATCGACCACGGCAAATCGACCCTGGCGGACCGGCTGATCCAGGCCACCGGCACCGTCGCGCTGCGCGACATGAGCGAGCAGATGCTCGACTCGATGGATATCGAGAAGGAGCGCGGCATCACCATCAAGGCGCAGACCGTGCGCCTGGAATACAAGGCGCAGGACGGTCGCGACTACGTCCTGAACCTGATGGACACGCCCGGCCACGTCGACTTCGCGTACGAGGTGTCCCGCTCGCTCGCCGCCTGCGAGGGCTCGCTGCTGGTGGTCGACGCCTCCCAGGGGGTCGAGGCGCAGACGCTCGCCAACGTCTATCAGGCCCTCGACGCCAACCACGAGATCGTCCCGGTCCTCAACAAGGTCGACCTGCCGGCCGCCGAGCCCGACCGGGTGAAGGAGCAGATCGAGGAGGTGATCGGTCTCGACGCCTCTCAGGCCGTGCCGATCTCGGCCAAGACCGGGCTCAACATCGAGGCCGTGCTGGAGGCGATCGTCACGCGCCTGCCGGCGCCGAAAGGCAACCGCGACGCGCCGCTCAAGGCCCTGCTGGTGGACAGCTGGTACGACGCGTATCTCGGCGTCGTCGTGCTGGTGCGCGTCATCGACGGCACCCTCAAGAAGGGCATGACCATCCGCATGATGGGCGCCGACGCGGTCTACGGCGTGGACCGGATCGGCGTGTTCCGCCCGAAGATGGCCGATATCGACGCGCTGGGCCCGGGCGAGGTCGGCTTCTTCACCGGCTCGATCAAGGAGGTCGCCGACACCCGCGTCGGCGACACCATCACCGAGGACAAGCGCCAGACCACCGAGATGCTGCCGGGCTTCAAGGAGGTTCAGGCGGTGGTGTTCTGCGGCCTGTTCCCGGTGGACGCGGCCGAATTCGAGAACCTGCGCTCGGCCATGGGCCGTCTCCGGCTCAACGACGCCTCGTTCTCCTACGAGATGGAGAGTTCGGCGGCGCTCGGCTTCGGCTTCCGCTGCGGCTTCCTCGGTCTGCTGCACCTGGAGATCATCCAGGAGCGGCTGGAGCGGGAATTCAACCTCGACCTGATCTCGACGGCGCCCTCCGTCGTCTACCGGCTGCAGATGCGCGACGGCACCGTCAAGGAGCTGCACAACCCGGCCGACATGCCGGACGTGATGAAGATCGAGACGATCGAGGAGCCCTGGATCCGCGCCACGATCCTGACGCCGGACGAGTATCTCGGCGGCGTGCTCAAGCTCTGCCAGGACCGCCGCGGGGTCCAGATCGACCTCAACTACGTCGGCAAGCGCGCCATGGTGGTCTACGACCTGCCGCTCAACGAGGTGGTGTTCGACTTTTACGACCGGCTGAAGTCGATCTCGAAGGGCTACGCCTCGTTCGACTACCACGTCTCCGACTACCGCGAGGGCGACCTCGTGAAGATGTCGCTGCTGGTCAATGCGGAGCCGGTGGACGCCCTGTCGATGCTGGTCCACCGCACCCGCGCCGAATCCCGTGGCCGGGCCATGTGCGAGAAGCTGAAGGACCTGATCCCCCGCCACCTGTTCCAGATTCCGGTCCAGGCGGCGATCGGCGGCAAGATCATCGCCCGCGAGACGATCAAGGCCCTGTCCAAGGACGTCACCGCCAAGTGCTACGGCGGCGACATCTCGCGCAAGCGCAAGCTTCTGGACAAGCAGAAGGAAGGCAAGAAAAAGATGCGCCAGTTCGGGCGCGTCGAGATCCCCCAGGAGGCGTTCATCGCCGCCCTGAAGATGGACGATTGAGGCGAGGCGACCGGGATCGGCAGTCCGATTATGACGCGGCCCCTCCCCCCCCTCGGGGCGGGAGAGGCGCGGGGGCTATCCGGGCGGCAGCACGTCGATCTGGATCCCTGAGTAATAAGCCGCCAGATTGGCGATATCGGCGTCCGACAGCTCCTTCGCGACCACGTTCATGATCTCGTTCTGCCGCTTGCCGTCGCGGTACTCGGTGAGCGCCTTGACGAGGTAAGGCTCCACCTGCCCGGCGAGGTTCGGCGCCTCCGGCAGCTTCGAGAGTCCGTCCATCCCGTGGCAGGTCTGGCAGGCGCTCGCGCGCTTCCGGCCTGCGCCCGCGTCGCCGGCCCGGGCCGAGAACGGGACGAGAATGGCGGCGAGGAGGAGGAGCGGGCGAATCATCGGGCGGGCTCGGGATGGGGTCCAGGTTACGCGCATTCGGACGGGCCGAGTCGGGGACGCGGGCTCCCCCTCCCGCACGGGAGAGGAGGCGCGTCGGGCCTGTCCGCAACCCGGGCGCCCCTCTTTTGGAGAGGCGCCCCGTCACAAAAACTACTTCTCGTAAGAGATCCGGTAGATCGCCCCGGCGGAATCGTCGGAGACCAGCAGCGAGCCGTCGAGCATCACCGCCACGTCCACCGGACGGCCGAGATACTCGCCGTCGCCGGTGAGCCAGCCCTCCGCGAACGGCTTCACCGACTCGATCTTCCCGTCGGCCCCGAGCTTGGCGAACATCACCCGGGCGCCCACCGGCTCGGTGCGATTCCAGGATCCGTGCTCGGCGATGAAAATCCCGCCCTTGTACTCCGCCGGGAACTGCTTGCCGGTGTAGAAGGTCATGCCGAGATCGGCCGCGTGGGGCGGCAATTCGGCCATCGGCGCGACCGCGTCGGCCGGCGGCGCCTGGTCCTTGTACTCGACCGTGCGGACGGAGCCGCCGCCGAACCACGGGAAACCGAAATTCTCGCCCGCCTTGGTGGCGTGATTCAGCTCGCCCGGCGGCTTGTCGTCGCCCATCCCGTCGACCTGATTGTCGGTGAACCAGAGCGACTTGTCGGTGGCGAAATCCATACCCACCGAGTTTCGGATACCGGTGGCGTAGACTTCGCGGTTCTTGCCGTCGGCGTCGATCCGGATGATGCCGCCGATGCCGACCTTCCTGTAGAGGTCCATCTTCTCGGCGGGCGGCACGTTGTAGGGCTGCCCGAGGGCGATATAGGTCTTCCCATCCGCGCCGACCCGGCAGACGCGGGCGGTGTGGTTGAAGCTCTCCTCGGCGGTGGGGATCAGCTCGCCCTGCTTGACCAGCACGCCGGCGGCCACGTCGGGGTTCTCGTAGAAGAACTCGGCGGCCGGGAAGGCGAGGACGCGGTTCTGCTCGACGACGGTCAGCACCCCGTCCTTCGAGAAGCAGACGCCGTTCGGGATCTTGAACTCGATGCCCGGCGCGAAGGCCCGGACCTCGTCGGCGACCCGGTCCTTGTCGCGGTCGGTGACCGTGTAGACCTTGCTCTTGCGCGTGCCGACGAACAGGACGCCGGCATTGGGGCCGACCGCGATGGCGCGGGCGTCCGGCACGACGGCGTAGAGGTCGATCTTGAAGCCGTCGGGCAGCTTGATCTTGCCGAGGTTCTTACGGATCGCGTCGGCGCGCCGGCCGGTCTGCGGGATTTCGGGGGCGGCCTGCGTGTTCGTGCTGTGGAAGCCCTGGAGCTTCTCCAGATCGTCCGTCTTGGCCTTGGTCTCCGCGGGGGCGGCGCCCTGCGCCAGCGCGGGTGCGGCGACGCCCGCCAGAAGCGCGGCGATGATCAGTGATCGCATCGTCAATGTTCCTCCCGGCCGCCCTTGAAGCTGGGGCTGTCCGGAAGCGGACGATAGAGGCGCGATCACGCGGAGCAAGCCGCATCGGTGACGCGGCCCGGGGCCTGTCGCCGGTCAGGCGACCTTGCGGGGCACGAGCCGCTCGCTGCCCAGCGCGGCCTGGGCGCCGGAGACGCCGGCCTCCGTGTATTCGGCGTCCTCGTTGACCTGCCAGACGTCGTGCCGGCGCCGCCCGCAGAGGATGTTCTCCACGGTCAGCATCGCGGTCATCATCGCGTGGTCCTGGTTGTTGTACTTGTGCATGCCGTTGCGGCCGACGAGGTGCAGGCTCGGGAAGTCCCGCTCCAGCTCCCGGCGCACGGTGGCGACGTGGCCGGCATACTCCTCGTCGTAGACCGGATAGGCCTTGGGTTGGCGGACCACGCAGGCATCGACCACATCGGCCGGGTCGATCAGGCCGATCTGCGCGATCTCCCGCTTGGCGAGATCGACCAAGTCGGCATCCGTGGCGTTCCACAGCCCGTCGCCCTCGAAGCAGAAATACTCGAGGCCGAGGCAGGTGTGGCCGTCGTCCGGCACCATCTCGGGCGACCAGGAGCGGAAGTTCTGCACGCGCCCAACCTTCACGGACGGGTCGTGGATGTAGATCCAGTTGTCGGGAAAGTCCGTGCGGGCCTTCGCGATGAGCGCCACGGTCAGGAAGTCGCGGTACTTCAGCGCCCGGGCGTTGAAGGTGCTGAGCGGCCGCGGCCGGATCGCGTCGATCAGGTCCCGCACCGGGGCCGACGAGACCACGTGGCGGGCCGTGAAGGTCTCGCGGGTGCCGTCGGCGCGGCGGGCCGCCACGGTCCAGATCCCGGTGCCGGGATCGTATCCAAGGGAATCGACGCCGCGGTCGAGGAGGACGCGTCCGCCCTGCGCGCGGACCTTGGCGGCGGCGGCCTCCCACATCATGCCCGGACCGCGCCGGGGATAGCGGAACGACTCGATCAGCGTCTTGATCACCGGTCCCCCGGCCCGGGCCGGCTTGCGCAGGCCGAGCGAGCGCTTCAGCCCGTCGCGGATCGCCGCGCCGAGGTCGAGCCCCTTGATCCGTTGCGCGGCCCAATCGGCCGAGATGGCGTCGCACGACATACCCCACACCTTCTCGGTGTAGGTCTTGAAGAAGATCGCGAACAGGCGCTCGCCGAACTGGTTGCGCACCCAGGCGTGGAAGGTCTTCGGGTCGGCCACCGGTCGCGCGCGAGCGTAGAGATAGGAGGCGAGGCAGGCGGCGCTGGTCAGGACGCCGAGGTTGCGCAGCGCCTCGAAGGCCTTCAGCGGGTAGGCGTAGTACCGGCCGCGATAGTAGATCCGCGACAGCCGCGGCCGCTCGATGAAGTCGTTCGGCAGGATCTCGTCCCAGAGATCGACCACCGCCTGCGACTTCGAGAAGAACCGGTGCCCGCCGATGTCGAACAGGTAGCCGTTGTGGGAGACCGTGCGCGAGATGCCCCCGACCTGGTCCGGATCCCGCTCGAGGACGATGACCGAGCGCCCCTGCTTCGACAGCAGGTAGGCGGCGGTGAGGCCCGCCGGCCCCGCGCCGATCACCAGCGTCTCGGTGTGGTGGCTCATCCCCGGCTCCGGCTGGCTGCGCGGCCGGAACGCGCCGCGGCGCGCCGGTTATCGCAAGGGGTGGTTAATGAACCGCGTCCCCGGGGATTGACCGGTCCTTAAGCGTAATCGCCGACACATCCCTCGGCGCCCGTCCGCGCCGCGCAGGAGATGCAGCCGATGCCGTCCGCGGTCGCCGTCATGCCGCACCGGATCGATCTCCGCATGATCCTGTGGGTGCTGTTCGCGCTCTGCCTCGCGACCATGCACCCGCCCGAGGTCGTCTGGGAGACGATCCGCCACCTGCGCGTGCCCGACACCGACGACGCCATGCGCCTCGTGGAGGTGCGCGACCTCCTCGCCGGCCAAGGCTGGTACGACAACGTCCAATCGCGCTTCCTCGCGCCCGCCGGCGTGCCGAGCCACTGGTCACGCCTCGTGGACGCCCCGATTGCCGGGCTGATCGCCGCGCTGACGCCGTTCCTCGGCGGGTTTCTCGCCCTGGGCGCGACGGCCGCGCTCTGGCCGTTCCTCCTGTTCGGGCTGTACTGCGTCGTCCTCTACCGCGGCACGGCCGCCAGCTTCGGCAGCCGCGCGGCGCTCCTGTCGATCCTCGTGGCCACCCAGTCCTTCGGGGTGAGCATCCAGTTCCAGCCCGGCCGCGTCGATCATCACAACGTGCAGATCCTGGCCATGCTGGGTCTGGCCTTCTGCATGATCCGCGGCGGCCTGCGCGCCGGCCTCGTCGGCGGAGTCCTCGCGGCGCTGTCGCTGGCGGTGGGGCTGGAGGGCCTGCCCGCCGTGGCCCTCGGAGCCCTGTACCTGACCGGCGACTGGTGCCTGCGCGGGCGCCCGGCCCTGTCGGCCCTGGGGGGCTTCGGGCTTGCCCTGGGGATCGCCGCTCCCCTCCTGTTCGCGCTTCAGACCGCCCCCAACCTCTGGACGGCGCCGCGTTGCGACGCCCTCTCGGCGCCCTGGCTGTGGCTGACCTCCGGCGGATTCGCCCTCGCGGTCGCGGCCCTGATCCTGGCGCCCCGCCTCGCCACGGTCCAGGGGCGGATCGCCCTCGCGGGCCTCAGCGGCGCCATCCTGCTCGCCGGATTCGCGAGCGCCTTCCCGCTCTGCCTCGGCGGCCCCTTCCCCGACATGCCGGAGCTTGTGCGGACCCACTGGCTGCTCACGGTCAACGAGATGTCCTCCGTGCCCAAATTTGTGGCGCGGGGGCAATGGGAGGTCCTGGTCTTCTACCCGGCGGCCCTGCTGGCGTGCCTGACCGCCACCGGGAAGGCGTGGCGCGGCCCGGCCCGGCGGGCGTGGTCGATCATCGCCCTGTTCCTGTGGCCGGGCCTGATCCTCGGCGTCTTCCAGTTCCGCGGCCTCTACATCGCCTCCGGCTTCGTGCCGCTCGTGGCCGGCGCGGTGATCGACCGGGCCCTCACGGGCGCGGGTGAGCCGGCCGCGGGGGCGCGGCGCTGGGGGAGCCTCGCGCTGAGCTGCGGCCTCGTCAGCACCCTCTGGATGGTGCCGGCGGCCCTCGCCGAAATCCTGGCTCCCGCCTCGCGCACGGCCACCGATCCCGGGGGGGCGATCGCCTGCCAGAGCGAGGCGGCGCTGCGCCCCCTGGCGGCGCTTCCGCCGGGGACCGTCTTGGCGCCGATTCTCATGGGGCCGACCATCCTGTTGCGCACGCCCCACCGGATCGTCGCCGCCCCCTATCACCGGGCCATCCCGGGCCTCACCGCCGCCATCGAGGGCCTCGGCGGCACCGAGGCGGACCTCGACCGGGTGCTGCGCGACTTCGGGGTCGGCTACCTCGTCGCCTGCCCGGATCGCCCGGCCGACGACCTCCAGGCCGAGCCCGCCTTCGCGACGCGGCTCGCCCGCGGGACCGCACAGTCGGACCGGCTGCAGGCGCTGGACCTGCCCGGCCCGCTGAAGGTTTGGCGGGTGGTGCCCCGATCGAGCCCGTGACGGCCACGGGGGGCCGCCGCACCACCGTGACGACGGACGTTTGTGCCTCCCCGCAGGAGCCGGAGCGCGGCGAACGCCTCGCAGAACGGCGGAAAATATCGCCGATCACGAGAACTCTCCGGCGTCCCGGGCGCAGCCAAGCGAGGCTGTGCGGCGCGACATCGTCATCGGGGAAGCAGATCCGGACCGCGGTGCCGTGGCCGTCGCGGGAGGGCCGCCGATCCGCCCTCACGCCTCCAGAACGGTGCGACCGGTCAGAGCAGGCGGCGGTCCAGGCGGATGATGCGGCAGGGATCGCCAGCCCGCGCGGCGGGCTCGTGGGGCGCGCGGATCAGCAGCGCCTCGGCGCGGCCGAGGACAGCCAGCATTGAGGAATCCTGCCGCTGCTCCGGATCCGCCACCGGGAGCCGGCCCGGCGCGTTCGTGAGGCTCGCCCGCATGTAGTCGGCCCGTCCGTCATTGGCCGGGAGGTCGCGGCCGAGCGTCGCCGGCTCGCTGCGGTCGGCGCCGGCCTGGGGATCCCCCTGGAGCGCGCGGATCGCCGGCACCACGAAGAGCAGCCCGCAGACGATGGACGAGACCGGGTTGCCCGGCAGTCCGATCACCAGCATGTCGCCGAGGCGGCCGTGCATCAGCGGCTTGCCGGGCCGGAGCGCCACGCGCCAGAAACCGAGTTCCAGCCCCTCGCGGGCAAGCGCCGCCTGGACGAGGTCGTGATCACCGACCGACGCCCCGCCCAGCGTCACCAGCAGGTCGGCCCGTGCCGCCCGCGCGCGCCGGAACGCGTCCTCCAGTGCGCCGTGATCGTCGGCCGCGATGCCGAGATCGAGGATCTCGGCCCCCGCCTCGGCGGCGAGCGCGGCCAGCGCGAGGCCGTTCGAGGCGACGATCTGGTCCCAGGCCGGCTCGGCGCCCGGCTCAACCAGTTCGTCCCCGGTGGCGAGGATCGCCACGCGCGGTTTGCGCCGCACGGACAGGCGCGGATGGCCTGCCGCGGCGGCGAGGGCGAGGCGCCGGGCATCAAGGCTCATCCCCGCCGCCAGCAGGGTCTCGCCCGCGGAGAAATCCAGTCCGGCGCGCCGGATGAAGCGGTTCGGCTCCACCGGCTCCACGACATGGACGGCGCCGCCGTCGGCCCGCGCGTCTTCCTGGATGAGGATCGCGTCCGCGCCCCGAGGCACGGGGGCGCCAGTGAAGATCCGCACCGCCTCGCCGGCCCCGAGCGATCCGCCGAAGCCGTGACCGGCCGCGCTGGTGCCGATGAGCCGCAGGCGCGCGCCTTCCACGCCTGCATCGGCGCTGCGGACCGCGTAGCCGTCCATGGCGGAGGCGGGAAACGGTGGCTGCGTGCGCGTGGCGACGACGTCGGCCGCGAGCGTCCGCCCGGCGGCCTGCGGCAGCGGCACCGTCTCCGATCCCAGCGGGGCGGCGACGCTCGCCAGGACCCGGTTCAACGCCTCGGCGACCGGGATCAGGCCGCTCATGCGGCCGGAGCCCGGTAGGCGCCGGAGCGGCCGCCATCCTTGGCGGTGAGGCGGATGCCCTCGATCCGCATGCCGCGATCCACCGCCTTCACCATGTCGTAGACCGTCAGGCACGCCACCGAGACCGCCGTCAGCGCCTCCATCTCGACGCCGGTCGGCCCCTGGACCCGCACCTCGGCGGCGATGCGCAGGCCGGGCAGCGCATCGTCCAGCTCGATCGCGACGCGCACCTTCGAGAGCAGCAGCGGGTGGCAGAGGGGAATCAATTCGTGCGTGCGCTTGGCCGCCATGATGCCGGCGAGGCGGGCCGTGCCGATCACGTCGCCCTTCTTGGCGTCGCCCTCGCGGATCAGCGCCAGCGTCTCGGGCTGCATCACGATGCAGCCCTCCGCCCGGGCGGCCCGGTCGGTGGCGGGCTTTTCAGTGACGTCGACCATGTTGGCCGCGCCGCTGGTATCGAGGTGGGTGAGCGTCGCGCCCGGCTGCATCGCTCAGCCCTTCATCTTGGCCTTGCCGCCCTTGACGTCCGCACCCCCGCCCTCGGCGTCGCCGAAGAGCAGCGCGCGGGTCGCCCGGGTGACGTCCGCCTGTCGCATCAGGCTCTCGCCGACCAGCACCACGCCGAGGCCGTTCTCGCGGAGCCGCGTCACGTCCGCGTGGCCGCCGATGCCGCTCTCCGCGACGGCGATCCGATCCTGCGGGATCCCGGCGCCGAGGCGGATCGCGGTGTCGAACGACACCTCGAACGTCTTGAGGTTGCGGTTGTTGATCCCGATCAGGGCGGTCCCGAGCGGGATCGCCCGCGCGAGCTCGGCCTCGTCGTGCACCTCGACGAGGACGTCCATCCCGAGGAGATGGGCGGTGGCGACGAGGTCGACGGCCTCGTCGTCGTCCAGGCAGGCCATGATCACGAGGATGCAATCGGCGCCCCAGGCCCGGGCCTCGTAGACTTGGTAGGGCTCGAACAGGAAGTCCTTGCGCAGCACCGGTAGCCCGCAGGCGGCGCGCGCCTGGGTCAGGTATTCCGGCCGTCCCTGGAACGAGGGCTCGTCGGTGAGCACCGACAGGCAGGTGGCCCCCCCCGCCTCGTAGGCGGCGGCCAGAGCAGCGGGGTCGAAGTCGGCGCGGATCAGGCCCTTGGACGGGGAGGCCTTCTTCACCTCGGCGATGAGCGCCGGCCGCCCCTCCCCGAGATGGGACCGGATCGCCGCCGCGAAGCCCCGCACCGGCTTGGCGTCCGCCACCTTGCGTTCGAGCTTGGCGAGGGGCACCCGCAACTTCGCCTCGGCGATCTCGCGGCGCTTGTAGGCCTCAATCCGAGCCAGCACGTTCGGCCGCTCGGTCGGCGCCTCGGTCCGCGTCCCGGTGGCGGTGCCCTGCGTCGCTTCCTGCGACGCCCCTTGCGTGATCGCGCTCATCGGCCCTCCTGCCCGTTGGAGTGGTCGTTCGAAGCCCGGACCAATCGGGTCAGCGTCGCCCGGGCCGCCCCGGAATCGACGGCATCCTGCGCCCGCGCGAGCCCGTCCGCCAGCGTTGCGGCGGCCCCCGCGACGACGAGTGCGGCCCCTGCGTTGAGAACCGCGATGTCCCGGTAGGCGTTGCGCGCACCCGCCAGGACGGCCTCCAGCGCCCGGGCGTTGTCGGGCGGGTCGCCGCCGCGCAGCTCCTCGGGCCTGCGCAGGGCGAGCCCGAACTCCTTCGGATCGATGGTGAACCGGGAGATCCGCCCCTCCTCCAGGGCGACGACCCGCGTCGGGCCCGTGACGGTGATCTCGTCGAGGCCGTCCGAGCCGTGGACGGTCCAGACCCGGCGGCTGCCGAGTTCCCCGAGCACCCGCGTCAGCGGTTCGGCGAGCGCCTCCTGGGCCACGCCGAAGAGCTGATAGGCCACGCCGGCCGGATTGCTGAGGGGACCCAGCAGGTTGAAGATGGTCCGCACGGGCAGTTCGGAGCGCACCGCCGCCACGTGGCGCATCGCCGGATGGTGGGCCTGCGCGAACAGGAAGCAGAGGCCGGCCTCGTCGAGGCAGCGCGCCTGTCCCGCGGCGTCGAGTCCGAGCCGCACGCCCAGGGCGGCCAGCACGTCGGCGGCGCCGGAGCGCGAGGTCGCGGCGCGGTTGCCGTGCTTGGCCACCGGCACGCCGCAGGCGGCCACCAGGATCGCCGCGAGGGTCGAGACGTTGACGCTGCCGGAATGGTCGCCGCCGGTGCCGACCACGTCGACCGCGTTCTCCGGCGCCCGGATCCGGCTCATGCGGGCCCGCATGGCTTCGGCGGCGCCGACGATCTCCTCGACGGACTCGCCGCGCACCTTGAGGGCGGTCAGGAACGCGCCGGCCTGAACGGGCGTCACCTCGCCCGACAGCAAGTCGTCGAAGGCCGCGCGCGCCTCGGCGCGGTCGAGGGCGAAGCCCCCGGCGACCTTCGCGAGATGGGGTCTGAAACTGTCCATGCGCTCTGCCGGAAGGCCTCGTCGGCCGCCGGGCGTCAATGCACGCCGGCGCGGCTCCTGTCACGCGCCGCGTTCCAGGCGGCGGCGAGATCGAGGAAGTTCTTCACGATCTCCGGGCCGTGCTGCGAGCGGATGCTCTCCGGGTGGAACTGGACGCCGTGAAGCGGCCGCTCGGCGTGCTCCAGACCCATGATCAGCCCGTCCGCCTCGGCGGTGACCCGGAGCGTCTCCGGGCAGCTCGCCCGGTCGACCACCAGGGAATGGTAACGCGTCGCCTCGAAGCTGTCGTTCAGGCCGCGGAACAGGCCGCTGGCACCGTGGCGTATGGTCGAGACCTTGCCGTGCAGCGGCAGCGGCGCCCGCACCACGTCGCCCCCGAAGGCCTGCCCGATCGCCTGGAGCCCGAGGCAGACGCCGAAGATCGGGATGTCTTGCGAGAGTTCGCGCACCACATCCAGGCACACGCCGGCCTCGTTGGGTGTGCACGGCCCCGGGGAGAGCACGATCGCGTCCGGCGCCTTGGCGCGGATCTCGGGGACGGTGAGCGCGTCGTTGCGCACGACATCGATCGCGCCGCAGAGCGGGCCGATGAGATGGACCAGATTCCACGTGAAGGAATCGTAGTTGTCGATGACGAGGATGTTGGACATCGCGGCGGCACGCTCGGGCATGGGGGCGATGTGACCGGTCGGGAAGAAGCGGTCAACTGCGCGCGGCACGACCCGGGCTCCCGGCCCCCCCCGGCGCTTGCGTCCGCGACAGATCCGGGAGCCTGCCCCGGACTACTGCCCCCGTTTCGCCTGCGCGGCGAACCGCACCGCCTCCTCGGCCGCCCGGAACAGCGCCTTGGCCTTGTTGACGCATTCCTGCTGCTCGGAGGCCGGATCGGAATCGTACACGATCCCGGCCCCGGCCTGGACGTGCATCCGCCCGTCCTTCACCAGGGCGGTGCGGAGGACGATGCAGGTGTCCATCTCGCCGCGCGCGCCGAAATAGCCGATGCAGCCCGCGTAGGGTCCGCGCTTCTCGCGCTCCAGCTCGTCGATGATCTCCATGGCTCGCACCTTCGGGGCGCCGGAGACCGTGCCGGCCGGGAAACCCGCCGCCAGGGCGTCGAGGGGGTCGTGACGCGGGTCGAGGTCGCCCTCGACGTTCGACACGATGTGCATCACCTGGCTGTAGCGCTCGATGAAGAACGAGTCGGTCACCCGCACGCTGCCGATGCGGGAGACGCGGCCGGCATCGTTGCGGCCGAGATCGAGCAGCATCAGGTGCTCCGCCCGCTCCTTCGGATCGGCGAGGAGTTCCGCCGCGAGCGCCGCATCCTCGGCCGGGGTCGCGCCGCGGCGACGGGTGCCCGCGATGGGCCGGACCGTGACGGTGCCCTCGCGCACCCGCACCAGGATCTCCGGCGAGGAGCAGACGATCTGGAAGGCCTCGAAGTCGAGGTAGCACAGGAACGGCGCCGGGTTGGTGCGCCGGAGCGAGCGGTACAGGCTGAAGGCGGGCAGGGTGAACGGCGCCGAGAACCGCTGGGACAGCACCACCTGGAACACGTCGCCCGCAACGATGTACTCCTTGGCCCGCGCCACCATGGCGAAGAAGTCGTCCGGTGGCGTGTTGGAAACCGGCTCGGGATGCGCCACCGCCGAGAGGTCGATCCGCGCCTCGATAGGCAGGGGACTTTCGAGGGCCGCCGCGACCCGGTCGAGGCGCTGGAGGGCATGCTCGTGGGCCGCCCGCGCGGCGACGCCCGGATCGGGCCGCACCGGCGAGACCACGGTGATCACGTCGCGGATGGAATCGAACACCACCATCACCCGCGGCCGGATCAGGATCGCGTCCGGCACGCCGAGGGGATCCGGGTTCGGCTCCGGGAGCCGCTCCATGGCGCGGACCATGTCGTAGCCGAGATAGCCGAACAGGCCGGCGGCCATGGGCGGCAGGTCCGCATCCGCAGGGTCGCCGATGGCGCTCTCGGCGATCAGCGCCCGCAGGCTCGCCAGGGGCGCGCGGTCATCCGGTTCGAAATGCGTCAGGTCGGTACCGCGGGCGATGGCGGGCGCCCCGTCCCGGCATCGCCACACGAGGTCCGGATCGAGCCCGATCATCGAGTAGCGGCCGCGCACGGCGCCGCCCTCGACCGATTCGAGCAGGAACGCCGAACCCGCGTGCCGGGCGCGCAGCTTCAGGAACGCCGCGACCGGCGTTTCCAGATCCGCTACCAGGGTCAGCGCCACGAGGCCCGGCTGCCCGGCCTCGTAGCGCGCCGCGAAGGCCGCGTAATCGGGCGCCTCGGCCATGCCTCAGTACTCGCCGCCCAGCGCCCGGCGCAGGGCCGCCGCGTCGACCTTCACGCCCGCGTTCTTCTGGACCTCGCCGATGTACTCCGACAGCACGTCGTCGGCGAGCGCCGCCTGGAAGCTCTGCGTGATCTGCCGGTCGCTCGGGCTGTCGGCCACGAAGGCCGGCATCGTCGCCGCCGTGACCTTGAACACCGCCCGGGAATCGCCCGCCGCCGCCGAGCCGGCCTTGCCCACCGGGGTCGCAAAGATCAGGTTCACGTCGTCGGCGGTGAGCATGTCCCGGGCCTGGTTGCGCGCGAGATCCTGCGCCTCCTGCGGGTTGACGCCGACCTCCTGGGCCACGGCCTCGATGGTCTCGCCCTTGTTGAGCTTCTCGGCCAATTCGCGGCCCTTGGCCTGCAGGCGCTTGGCGATCTCGGCGGCGGTCCAGCCAGCCTTCACCCCGTCCTTCACCACATCGAGCGGCTTGTCGTGCGCCGGGTCGATGTTGGTGACGTCGTACCAGACGTAGCCGCCGGCCTTCGTGCGCAGGGGCTCGTTGTCGCCGCCGATCTCGGCGCGGAACAGGGCCGGCAGGGTGGTGTCGGGATCGGGTATGTCGGCGACCTTCCGGCCCTCCGGATCCTTGCCCTGCGAGTCGACGGCCTTCACGCCCACGAGCGTGAGGCTGCGTTCGGCAGCGATGTCGGTGAGCGGCTTGGCACCGGCGCGCTGGTCCTCGATGGCGTCCCGGGTCGTCTCCATGGCGTCCCGGGCCCGGGCCAGCGCCAGCCCCTTGCGGATCTCGCCCTCGACCTGCTCGAAGGGCTTCACGGTCCCGGACTCGATCTTGGTCACCCGCAGAAGCACCGTTCCGAACCGGCCCTGGACCGGCTGGCTCACGCCGCCCTCGGGCAGCGCGAAGGCGGCATCCGCCACGGCCTTGTCGAACAGCTCGCTCTTGGTCAGCGTGCCGAGCGTGAGATCCTTCTCGTCGGTGCCCCGCTCGGTCGCGACCGCGTCGAAGGTCTTGGAGCCGTCCTCGATCGCCTTGCGGGCGGCCTCGGCGGCGGCGGCGTCGGGGAAGACGATCTGCTGGATCGTGCGCTTCTCCGGGCTGCCGTAGCGATCCTTGTTCAGCGCGTAGGCGGCGCGGGCGTCGGCCTCCGTGATGGCGTCGGGCTTCGCCATCGCCTCGGGGTCGACGACCAGGAGATTGGCGGACCTGAACTCGGGCGCGCGGAAGCCCGACTTGTTGGCCTCATACCAGGTCTTCAGCTCCTCGTCGGTCGGATCCGGAATCTGGCCGGCCGTGGAGGGCGTCAGCATCAGGTAGGCGGCGGCCCGGCGCTCGGTGGTGTAGCGGTGGACGGCCTCCCGCATGGCCCCGGGCACGTGCAGATCGGACGACACGGCCTCGGCGAGCTGGAGGCGGGCGATCACGGAGCGCTGCTCGCGCACGAACATGCCCTCGTTCAGGCCCGCCCGCTGCAACGTCTGGTAGAAGAGCTGCGAGTCGAACTGACCTTGCGCGTTCTGGAAGCTCTTCTCGTCGTGGATCGCCCGGATCACCGAGGCGTCCGGCACGGCGAGGCCGAGATCGTGCGTCTTCTGATCGAGGGCGGCCTCGGTGATCAGCTGGGACATCACCTGCCGGTCGAGGCCGAGCATCCGCGCCTGATCCGGCGTGAGCGCCCGCTTCAGCTGCGTCTGATAGCGCTGCAACTGGTTCTGATAGGCTTGGCGCACCTGCTCGGTGGTGATCGGCGTGCTGCCGACCGTCGCCACCCTGTTGCTGGAGCCGCCCCGGAAGAACTCCTCGACGCCGAAGATCCCCACGCCCGCGATCAGCAGGGCGAAGATGATCGTCAGGATGATCTTGCCGAGCCAGTGCTGGCTGGCGTTGCGGATGCCCTGAAGCATGGTCTGTGATCGAATACCTGCGGCGGCCGTCCCGTCGCCGGGCCGGCGGAATCCTTGAGAGCGGACCGCGATAGACCATTCGCGTCCACAGGCAAAGGCTTGGGCGTTCCGCACCTGTTTGCGCGCTCAAGCTCGCTCTGGTAGGCCCCGGCGACTTCTGAAAAGCCGCGGCGGAGCGAGGGCAGGAATGACGCAGTCGGGGCGCAGGCCGCTGGTCGCCGGCAATTGGAAGATGAACGGCACGCGTGCGTCGATCTCGGTGGTCGAGACGATCCGCGACCGGCTGGCACCGGACCTCGCCGCCCGCATCGACGTGCTGATCTGCCCCCCCGCGACGCTGATCAGTTCCTGCGTGGCCGCCGCCGCGGGCTCGCCCATCGCCATCGGCGGACAGAACCTGCACGCCCGCGAGAGCGGCGCCTTCACGGGCTCGATCTCGGCCGAGATGCTCGCCGATCTCGGCGCCAGCTACGTGATCGTGGGCCATTCCGAGCGGCGGGCCTACCACCACGAGACCGACGACGGCGTCCACGCCAAGGCGCTCGGCGCCCGGCGCGCCGGCCTGTGCGGCATCATCTGCGTGGGCGAGACCATCGAGGAGCGCGAGCAGGGCCGCGCCCTCGACATCGTCCGCGCCCAACTCGCCATCGGCCTGCCGAAGGGCGCGAAGGCGGCCGACACGGTGATCGCCTACGAGCCGGTCTGGGCGATCGGCTCGGGCCGCACGCCGACCCCGCGCGACATCGCTGAGGTCCACGCGTCGCTGCGCGAGATGCTGGACAAGCTCGTGGGCGACGAGGCGCAGAAGATCCGGATCCTCTACGGCGGCTCGGTGAAGCCCGGCAACGCCCGCGAACTCCTGTCGGTGGACAATGTCGACGGCGCGCTGGTCGGCGGCGCGAGCCTCGTGGCCGACGATTTCCTGGGGATCTGCGCCGCCTACGTGTGAGCGCGCGGACGGGTCGTCATCCCGGTCTCCGCTGCGCGGCCCGCGGACGGCGGTCGTTGCCTTAAATCCTGTGCATGGCGCGTCCCACGAAGTGGCGCGTCCCATGAAAATGGGATCCTGGCCGCGCGCAGCCCGCGGCATCGGGACCGGACGGAGGGCCGCACGCGACCTGCGGCGGTGGCGCGGCCGGACCGGTCCCTCGGCCCGCGAGGACCGGCGAACGCGGGCGGGCTCAGATCTTGAAGGCCTGACGGGCCAGCAGCCGCCAGCGGCCGCCGTCCCGGTGCCAGACCTGCATCACGCCGATATGCACGGGCGAGGTCTTGCCGTTCGCAATGCTCTCCCCGGTGAAGACGTGCCGGGCGATGGCGTCGTCGCCGACCACCGAGACCGACCGGTCCGACAGGGTGATGCTCGGGAAGCTGGCACGCTTGGTAGCCAGCGGCTCGATGAAGGCCGCCCTGTCCTGCACGAGCCCGCTGGAATGTCCGTAGCTCAGACCGTCATGGGTCAGCGCCTCGAGCGCCGGTCCATCCCCGGCGAGCAGGGCCTTGGTGAGGGCGTCGACCGCCTCCTCGACGGCAGCACCGCCCGGGTCGGCAGCCTGCCCGGGTCGCGTCCGCATCAGGACGGGTGCTGCAATGGCGGCGGCGAGCGCCGAACGGCGTGACACGGACATGATGCGGCTCCGGATACGGGGCGGCGCCTTCGATCGTCCGCCCTCCGGTGGACAGAGCACGGCGCGCGGCCGATGACGAGGGGCGGCAGGAACAGCGGGCCGGCGGCGTCAGGTTGGCGGCGGCGGACGGGTGGTGTATGGCGCTGGCAGAATTCCGGCCGACCCGCCCGCGGGTCGCAGGCGAAGATCTCCCGATCCGACAGGGAGACGGCGCAGGCGGCCCCGGGCTTCGGCCTTTGCGCCTCCGTCCGCCGGCTGTCCCAGCCGGCGCGCGGCGCTGAAGATCCCGGAACACCGATGCAGACCGTCCTGATCGTCGTCCACCTCATCATCGTGCTCGCGCTGATCGGCGTCGTGCTGCTTCAGCGCTCCGAGGGTGGCCTGGGCCTGGGCGGCGGCGGTGGCGGCGGAGTCGGGGGCTTCATGACCGGCCGCGGCCAGGCCAACGCCCTCACACGGGCGACCGCGATCCTGGCGGCGCTGTTCTTCACGACCAGCCTGGTCCTGGCGATCCTGTCGCATCGCTCGGCCGCGCCGAAATCGATTCTCGACACCGGCGCGCCGCAGACATCGGGCCAGCCCGCCAAGCAGCCGACCGGCGCCGACAACCTGCTCGACACGCTCCGCCAGCAGCAGGATCGGGTCCCGGCGACGGCCCCGGCCCAGCCGGCCGCTCCGGCCCAGCCCGCGGTTCCGGACGCGCCGCAGTCGCGCTGACGGCCCGCGCCCGGCGCGGCGCACCGTCTCACACGTCTTTCGACGGACCGGCGGCGAGCCGGTCCGTGTCATGCATTCCGCGATCCCCAGCCCATGCACGGGCCGGGGCATTCGCCGTTTGGCAAACGCCAGCACCTTCTTTATGGACCGAGGCCCATGACGCGGTACGTTTTCATCACCGGCGGCGTGGTCTCCTCCCTCGGCAAGGGACTCGCCTCGGCGGCCCTGGCGGCGGTGCTTCAGGCCCGCGGCTACCGGGTCCGGATGCGCAAGCTCGACCCCTACCTGAACGTCGATCCGGGCACGATGAGCCCGACCCAGCACGGCGAGGTGTTCGTCACCGACGACGGCGCCGAGACCGACCTCGACCTCGGCCATTACGAGCGCTTCACCGGCGTGCCGGCGAGCCGGGCCGACAACATCACCACCGGCCGGATCTACCAGGACATCATCGCCAAGGAGCGGCGCGGCGATTATCTCGGCGCCACGATCCAAGTGATCCCGCACGTCACCAACGCCATCAAGGATTTCGTCCTCGACGGCAACGACAGCTTCGACTTCGTGCTCGTCGAGATCGGCGGCACCGTGGGCGACATCGAGGGGCTGCCGTTCTTCGAGGCGATCCGTCAACTCGGCCAGGAACTGCCCCGCGGCACCTGCTGCTACGTGCACCTGACGCTCCTGCCCTACATCCCGTCCGCGGGCGAGCTGAAGACCAAGCCGACGCAGCATTCCGTGAAGGAGCTGCGTTCCATCGGCATCCAGCCCGACATCCTCCTCTGCCGCTGCGACCGCGACATACCCGTCGACGAGCGCCGCAAGCTGGCGCTGTTCTGCAACGTCCGCGAGACCGCCGTGATCGAGGCGCGCGACGTGGCCTCGATCTACGAGGTGCCGCTCTCCTACCGGACCGCCGGCCTCGACCGGGAGGTGCTCGGCCATTTCGGCCTGGAGCACGGCGAGGAGCCGGATCTCGGCCGCTGGCGGACCATCGCCGAGCGCGTCCGCAATCCGGAGGGCGAGGTCTCCATCGCCATCGTGGGCAAGTACACGGGGCTGAAGGACGCCTACAAGTCGCTGACCGAGGCGCTGACCCACGGGGGCATCAGCCACCGGGTGAAGGTCAACCTCGAGTGGATCGAGGCCGAGGTGTTCGAGCGCGAGGACCCGGCGCCGTTCCTGGAGGGCCTCAACGGCATCCTGGTCCCGGGCGGGTTCGGCCAGCGCGGCGCCGAGGGCAAGATCCGCGCGGCGCGCTACGCCCGCGAGAAGCGGATCCCCTATCTCGGCATCTGCTTCGGCATGCAGATGGCGGTGATCGAGGCGGCCCGGTCGCTCGCCGGGATGCCGAACGCCAATTCGACCGAGTTCGGCGCCACGTCCGAGCCGGTGGTCGGCCTGCTCACCGAGTGGCTGCGCGGCAACGAGCTGGAGCGCCGCGCCGCGGCCGGGGACCTCGGCGGCACGATGCGGCTCGGCGCCTACGAGGCGAAGCTCGATCCCGAATCGAAGATCGCCCAGATCTACGGGTCCGAGCACATCTCGGAGCGTCACCGCCATCGCTACGAGGTCAACATGGCCTATCGCGAACGGCTAGAGTCGAAGGGCCTGCGCTTCTCCGGCGTCTCGCCGGACGGACTGCTGCCCGAGACGGTCGAGCATGTCGGGCATCCGTGGTTCATCGGCGTGCAATTTCACCCGGAGCTGAAGTCGCGCCCCTTCGAGCCGCACCCGCTGTTCAAGGGTTTCGTCGGCGCGGCGATCGAGCAGAGCCGCCTAGTCTGACGGGCATCAGGGCGCGGCGGCGCGCCGCTCCTCGCCCCGCGGCTCCGCACCCTATATGCACCGGGCCGTGACAGAGATCCTCTTCTACCACATGCAGCGGCAGCCCCTGGAGAAGGTGCTGCCGAATCTCGTCGAGCGCTCCCTCGAGCGCGGCTGGCAGGCCGCGATCCAGGCCGCGAGCGAGGAGCGTCTCCAGGCGCTGGACGACCACCTCTGGACCTATTCCGACGAAAGCTTCCTGCCGCACGGCACGGACCGTGAGCCGGATGCGGGGAGCCAGCCCGTGGTGCTGACCCTGCGGGACGTGAACCCGAACGCCGCCTCGATCCGCTTCCTCGTCGAGGGCGCCGACCTGCCGCCGGACGCCGGCGGATACGCGCGGATCTGCATCCTGTTCGACGGCACCGATCAGGACGCTCTCCTGCGCGCCCGCGAGCAGTGGAAGCAGGCCAAGGACGCGGGCCACGCAGTCGCCTACTGGCAGCAGGACGAGTCCGGGCGCTGGAACAAGAAGGCGTGATGGTGACCCCGACGAGATTCGCGCGCGCTGCGCTCGCCCTGTCCCTGACGGTCGCGGCCCCCTTGCCGGTCCGCGCGCAGGACGCGCCGCATGGTCAGGCGGAGGCGCGGCCGGCGCCGCGCGGTCCGGAGGGGCGGCGCCTGCCGCCCGATTCGACCACGAAGCACAGCCTGCCCCTGCCGGACGGCCGGACCCTCGCGGTCACCGCTACCGCCGGCAGCCTGCCCCTCGTCGACGAGGCCGGCAAGCTGCAGGCCGAGATCGCCTACGTGGCCTACACGGTGGCGCCGGAAGCCGGCCGCGAAAGGCCCGTGACCTTCGCGGTCAACGGCGGGCCAGGCGCGGCCTCGGCCTACCTGAACATCGGGGCGATCGGCCCGTGGCGGCTGCCCGTCGGCACGGCCAGCATCAGCCCGTCGCAGCCGGTGGCGCTCACCCCCAACGACGGCACGTGGCTGGGCTTCACCGACCTCGTCTTCATCGATCCGGTCGGGACGGGTTACAGCCGCGCGGCCGACGGCAACGGCAAGGCCTACTGGTCGATCGAGTCCGACGCGTCGACGCTCGCGGCGGTCATCGCACGCTACCTGCGCGTCAACGACCGCATGGCGAGCCCGAAATTCTTCGTCGGCGAGAGCTACGGCGGCTTCCGGGGTCCGCTGATCGCCGAGAAACTGCAGGAGGATGTCGGCGTCGGCCTGTCCGGGCTGGTGCTGCTGTCGCCGGTGCTGGATTTCGGCTGGCTGGAAACGCCCCGCGCCAATCCCTGGGGCTACGTGCTGAAGCTGCCCTCCCTCGCCGCCGGAGCGCTGGAGCGGACCGGCCAAGTGCCGACGCCGGCCCTGCTGGCGGACGCGGAGTCCTACGCGTCGGGCCCCTACTTCGCGGATCTGCTGAAAGGTCCGAGTGACGCACAGGCCGTCGCGCGGATGACCGACAGGGTCGCGCCCCTCGTCGGCCTCGACGCCGCCCTGGTGCGCGCCCAGGCGGCGCGGCTCACGACCCGCAGCGTCCAGCGCGAGGTCGACCGCGCCGACGGGAGGGTGACCAGCGCCTATGATACCGGGATCACCGGCTGGGATCCGAACCCGGATGCCGCGCAGTCGAGCTTCGAGGACCCGCAACTCACGGCGCTCCAGGCTCCGCTGACCAGCGCCATGATCGACCTCTACGCACGCACGCTGAAATGGCCCGTGCCCAACGTGCGCTACGAGCTGCTCAACTCAGCCGTGAACCGCGGCTGGAGCTGGGGCTCCGGCCGGCAAGCCCCGGAGGTGCTGTCCAACCTGAAGGGAGCCCTCGCCCTGGACGGTCGGCTGCGGGTCCTCGTGGTGCACGGCTTCACCGACCTCGTGACGCCCTACTACGCCTCGAAGCTTCTGCTGGCGCAGGTCCCCGCCTACGCGGCGGGTCGCCTGAGCCTCGCGGTCTATCCGGGCGGGCACATGTTCTACACCCGCCCCGATTCGCGGGCGGCGTTCAGGACGGATGTCGAGCGTCTCTTCTCCGAGGCCGTGAAGGCGCGCGATGTCGGGTCCTCGGAAGCGCCTTCGCAAGCCCCTTCGCAAGTCCCCTGGCAAGCCCCGGCGGAGCGGCACTAGGCCGGACCCGCCGGGAAGGGCCGTTCCGCGAGCAGGCCGTTCGACGCGCCGCCGCCTCCGCACGACAGCCGAAAGTCTCACCCGACCCGCATCCCGCGCGGCAGGATCGCGGGTCGGGCGGCGCCGCTCGGAGGATGGCGACGAGATTCGGATCCCACCGGCCGCCGATCCGTTGTGCGGGGACGCCGTAGCGTCTACAAAGGGCCCGTGACGGTGCCCCGGCGACGGGGTGAAAAGGGAATGCGGTGAGGGGCGTAAGCCTCAAATCCGCGGCTGCCCCCGCAACTGTGAGCGGCGAGTGCCTGCCAGAGAGCCACCGGAGCGATCCGGGAAGGCGGCCGGCGCGCAGAGCCGCGAGCCAGGAGACCTGCCGTCACGCCAGGATCCCGCAATGCCGCCGGTGGGGCGGCTGGAGAGACACGCTGATGACCACTTCGACCCTCGCCCCCGCCGCACTCGGCACCCGCTCGGCCGAGCGACCCGTCGCCGTGGCACTCGCGGCGTTCCTCGGCCTCGGCCTGCTGTTCATGGCGGGCTTCTCGCCGGCGATCGCGCTCCACAACGCGGCGCACGACTTCCGGCACACCCAGAACTTCCCCTGCCACTGACGCCCTGACACAAGGGATGATCATCCGGCTTCTGTCGGCGGCGCTGGCTGCCGGCTTCATCGCGGCCATCGTCGTGACGGGCCTCGAACTCACGCTGACCTTGCCGCTGATCCTCGCGGCCGAGCGCTACGAGCGGGCGGAGCCCTCGCATCAGGCAGCCAAGACGTTGCCGATCGTGCTGGCTCATTCCGGTCACGATCATTCCGATGCCGATAAGGCCGGGCCGGATCGCGCCGCCCCGGAATGGCAGCCCGGTGCCGGTCTGCCGCGGATGGCGTTCACCGCACTCGCGACCCTGGTCGGAGGGGTCGGCTACGCCCTGTTGCTCGGCGCGGTGATGCTCGCCTGCGGGCGCGAGCCGACGGCGCGGACCTGCCTCGCCTTCGCGATCGCGGGCTTCGCCAGCGTCGCTCTGGCACCGGGTCTCGGCCTGCCGCCGGAACTGCCCGGCAGCGAGGCGGCCCCCCTGGCGGCCCGCCAGGCATGGTGGGTGATGACCGCGGCGGCAACTGGAATGGGCCTCTACCTGATCGCGATCCGCCGCTCGTTCATCGCCATCCTGGGTGGCCTCATCCTGATGATCATCCCCCACATGGTCGGCGCGCCGCAGGCCCCGGCCGGGACCTCCGAGCTTCCTGCGGCTCTCGCCGCGCAGTTCGCGTCGCGATCCCTGGCGATCGGCTTCGTGCTCTGGGTGATGATCGGCCTGGGATTCGGCTGGGCGTGGCACGCTTTGGCGCGCGACGCGGCGCGGGGTGCGGCCCGTGCCTGAGACCGTCCTGTACGTCTGCACGACCTGCCGCCGCGAGGGCGACGACCCGGACGGACCCCGCGCCGGGAGCCGCCTCCTCGATGCGCTGCGGGCCCGGGCCGGCGCTGATCCGCACCTGCGGATCGAGCCCGTGGAGTGTCTGTCGGTCTGCAAGCGCCCCTGCACCGTGGCCGTGGCCTCGGCCGAGCGCTGGACCTACGTGTACGGCGACATGGACCCGGCCCTCTCGGCCGAGACCATCCTGGCCGGGGTAGCCGCCTACGCGACGACCTCGGACGGCATCGTGCCCTGGCGCAACCGGCCGGCCGAGTTCCGCAAGGGCGTGGTCGCCCGCATCCCACCCTTCCCCGAACCTCGCCCGCTTCCGGCCGGCACCCTGGAGGCCGCCGAATGACCATCGTGTCCAAGATCCCCTGCACCATCGTCACGGGCTTCCTGGGGGCCGGCAAGACGACCCTCGTGCGCCACGTCGTCGAGAACGCGAAGGGCCGTCGCCTCGCCATCCTGGTCAACGAGTTCGGCGATGTCGGCTTCGACAAGTCGTTCCTGGCCACCTGCGGCGTCGAGGGCTGCACGGAGGATTCCATCGTCGAGCTGCCGAACGGCTGCATCTGCTGCACGGTGGCGGACGACTTCGTGCCCGCCCTGGAGACGCTGCTCGCCCGCGCCGAGCCGCCGGAGCACATCCTGATCGAGACGTCCGGTCTCGCCCTGCCCAAGCCCCTCGTCCAGGCGTTCCAGTGGCCGGCGATCCGCTCGCGGGTGACCGTGGACGGGGTCGTCGCCGTGGTGGACGGCCCGGCGGTGGCCTCGGGGGCCTTCGCGGAGGATCCGGAGGCCCTGGCCGCCCAGCGAGCGGCCGATCAGTCGGTGGATCACGACAATCCGCTGGAGGAGGTGTTCGAGGACCAGCTCCTCTGCGCCGATCTGGTGGTGCTCAACAAGGCCGACCTGATCGATGCCGCGACCCGCGCCCGGGTCCGAGCCGAGGTGGAGAAGCAGCTGCCGCGCGCCGTGAAGGTGGTGGAGACCGAGAACGGCGTCATCGACCCGCGCGTGCTGCTGGGCCTCGGCGCGGCGGCCGAGGACGATCTCGACGCCCGCCCCTCGCATCACGGCGCGGACGAGGACCACGACCACGACGACTTCGAGACCGTGGCGTTGCCGGTCCGGCCGGCGGTCACCGCCGGCGACCTCGCGGCCCGGGTCGAGAAGGCGGCCGAGACGGACGGCGTGCTGCGCATCAAGGGTTTCGCCGAGGTCGAGGGCAAGGCGATGCGCCTGGTGGTGCAGGGTGTCGGACGCCGGGTCGCCCACCATTTCGACCGGCCCTGGCGGCCGGGCGAGCCCCGCGACGGAACGCTCGTGGTGATCGGCCTGAAGGGCTTCGACCGGGACGCGGTCGCCGCGGCGCTCGCGGGATGACGTCCGGCGCGCGCGCCCGTTCGAACTCACCCTGAGAGGCCGCCGCGATGCATCTCGTGCGCATCGACTCGGTCTCCCTCGACGAGGGCGAGGCCGCCGTGGATCTCGGGCAGGAGCCCGGCGATCTCGTGGTGCTGTCCTTCACCGACAGCGACCTGTCGGGGCTGGCGCAGGCCCATGCGGCCGAACCCGAGCTGCCGAGCCTGCGCCTCGCCAAGATGGCGAAGCTTCGGCATCCGCTCTCGGTCGACCTCTACGTCGAGCGCGTGGTGGCGCGCGCGAAGCTCGTGGTGATCCGCTGCCTCGGCGGTCTGGATTACTGGCGCTACGGGGTCGAGCGCTGCGCCGAGATAGCCCGGAAGGAGGGTGTCGTGCTGGCCGTGCTGCCGGGCGACGACCGGCCCGATCCGCGGCTCGCCACCTTCTCGACCGATCCCGATCTCGCCGAGGACCTCGACCTGTATTTCCGGGCGGGAGGCTTCGATAACATCCGGCGGATGCTGCGGCGTCTGGCCGCCCGGATCGGCTCCGGCCACGCGGTCGAGCCGCCGCGGCCGCTGCCGCGCGGCTTTCCCTGGTGCCCGGGCTGCGGCGTGCTGCCCCTGGATGCGGCGGTCGCGGCCGCGGCATCGGGGGTCCCGCTCGCCGGATCGGCGGCACCGCTGG
Source organism: Methylobacterium sp. E-046 (assembly GCF_022829625.1). NCBI lineage: Bacteria > Pseudomonadati > Pseudomonadota > Alphaproteobacteria > Hyphomicrobiales > Methylobacteriaceae > Methylobacterium > Methylobacterium sp. E-046. Next base: position 75,174 of record NZ_JAKSYP010000090.1, read on the forward strand.
CCCTGCTGGTGGTCTATCGTTCCGCCGTCCTCGGGGGCGACACGGCGCCCTTCGTGGCCCTCACCGCCGCCCTGCGCGCCCGCGGGATCGGCGTTTTGCCGATGGCTGTGTCGAGCCTGAAGGAGCCGGAAGCCGCCGCCGCGGTGGCCGCGGCCGTGCGGACGCGCGGGCCGGATCTCGTGATCGCCGCCACCGCGTTCTCGGCCCGTGAGGACGGAATCGACTTCGTTCTCGACGGCGCCGACTGCCCGGTTCTCCAGGCCTTCACGGTGGGTGCCGGGCGGGCCGCCTGGGAGGCGTCGGCCCGCGGGCTGGGCGCTGCCGACCTCGCCATGCAGGTGGCGCTGCCCGAGTTCGACGGCCGGCTCTCGGGCTTTCCGATCTCCTTCAAGGAAGAGTCTCCCGACATCGCGGGCTTCGCCGAGCGCCGGGCCGTGCCGTATGCGGCCGGGATCGAGGCCCTGGCGGACCGCGCCGCGGGCTGGCTGCGTCTGGCCGCCCTGCCGCGTGCCGAGCGGCGGGTCGCCATGGTGCTGTCGGATTATCCGGCGCGCGGCGGACGGGCCGGCTTCGCTGTCGGCCTCGATACCCCGGCGAGCGCCCGGTCGATCGCCGCCGATCTCGCCGCGGCGGGCTACGCGGTCGGCGCGCTGCCGGAAGAGACCGCGCTGATGGAGCGGCTGACCGCGGAGCCGGCCCGGTTCGACGTGCCGCTGGAGACCTATGCCGGCTGGCTCGATGGTCTCCCGGGACCGACGCGCGACGCGCTCGTCGAGGCCTGGGGGGAACCGGAGGCCGATGACGCCTGCGTTGGGGGGGCGTTCCGATTCCGCGTGGTGACCGGCGAACGTGCGCCGCCGGCGGGCGATGACGCCCCGCGCGAGAACCTCGCCGTCTTCCTCCAGCCCGACCGCGGGCGCGACGCGGACCGGAAGGCCGGCTACCACGACCCGGAGCGTCTCCCGACCCACGCGTATCTGGCGTTCCATCTCGGGCTGCGGCGGCATTTCGACGTCCTGGTGCAGCTCGGCACCCACGGCACCACCGAGTGGCTCCCCGGCAAGGCGGTGGCGCTGTCCCCCTATTGCCTGCCGGCGCTCTGCGTCGGCGGCCTGCCGGTGGTCTACCCGTTCATCGTCGACGATCCGGGCGAGGCCGCCCCGCTGAAGCGTCGCCTGGGCGGCATCGCGCTGGGCCACCTGACGCCGGAGACGGCCACGCAGGATCTGCCGCCCGAAGCCGCGCGCCTGCGCGAGCTCGTAGAGGAGTATTCCGCCGCAAGCGTGCTCGACCCGCGCCGGGCCGACCTCATCGCCCGCGCCATCCTGGAGGAGGCGGGCGCCGCCGGGCTCCTGGACGGCGCGGGCATCGACGCGGCGACGCCGATGGACGAGGCGCTGACCCGGCTCGACGCGCACCTGTGCGATCTCGGGGAGACCATCTTCCGCGACGGGCTGCACGTGTTCGGCCGCGCGCCCGAAGGCGCCTCGGACGCCGTCGCGGCGAGCGCGGCCGGCGAGCGCGCCGGCCTGCGCGCCGCCCTCGATGCCCGCTTCGTCCGGCCGGGACCGGCCGGCTCGCCCTCCCGGGGCCGGGCCGACGTGCTGCCGACCGGACGAAACCTCACGACGCTCGATCCCCGCGCGATCCCGAGCCGCGCCGCCGCGCTCCTGGGCAGCCGGGCGGCCGACGCGGTCGTGACGCGTTACCTTCAGGACGAGGGTGCCTACCCGGCCCGCATCGTCATGGACCTCTGGGCATCCCCCACCCTGCGGACCGGCGGGGAGGACGTGGCGCACGCCCTGGCGCTCATGGGCGTCCGACCGGTCTGGGACCACGCCAGCACCCGCGTGACGGGTTTCGAGATCCTGCCGCTGGCGCTGCTCGACCGGCCCCGCATCGACGTCACGGTGCGGGTCTCCGGCGCGTTCCGCGACACCTTCCCCGACACGCTGGCGCTGATCGACCGGGCCGCCCGGGCGGTGGCCGCGCGCGACGAGGCCGACGACGAGAATCCCCTGGCGGGAGCCCGCCGCCGCGGCGAAGCCACCGCGCGGGTCTACGGCGCGGCGCCGGGTCGGTACGGAGCCGGCACGGCCGCCGCCGCCCTCGACGGAAGCTGGGAGGGCCGCGCCGATCTCGGCCGGGCCTACCTCGCGGCCAGCAACCACGCCTACGGCGATCACGAGGCGCCGGACACCGATTTCGCCGCCCGTGTGGCGGCCGCCGACGCCTACCTGCACGCCTTCGACGTGGCCGAGCGCGACCTGTTCGACGGCGACGCTGCCGTGGATGCGATGGGCGGTTTCGCGGCGGCCGCCGTGCTGGCCGGCGGACGTCCGGCGCTCTACAGCCTCGACGTCTCCGTGCCGGAGCGGCCGAAGGCCCGCACCGCCCGGGAAGACGTCGCCCGGCTGATCGGTGGGCGCCTCGCCGCGCCCCGCTGGATCGCCGCCCAGCTCGATCACGGCTACCGGGGGGCGCAGGAGCTGGCGCAGGGCCTCGACGCCGTCTTCGTGCTCGCCGCCACGAGCGATGCCGTCACGGATGCCGCCTTCGACCGGCTCTACGCGGCCTGGATCGCGGACGCCGACGTGTTCGAGCGCCTCCGCGCCGCCAACCCGGCGGCCACCCGCGCGATCCTGGAGCGGTTCGACGCGGCCCGGGACCGCGGCCTCTGGCACAGCCGCCGCAACGCCCTGCCGGCGGACGCGCTGCTGCCGGAGGCCGCGGAGTGAGCGCCTCCGGCCATCGCCGTGTTCTCCCCGAGGCGCCGGCCCGGAGGGGCTGGTGCCCCGGGCTCGCGCGTCCGATGCCCACCGGCGACGGCCTCCTGGCGCGGGTGCATCCGCCCCTGGGGATCCTCACGCCGCCTCAGGCCCGCGCGGTCGCGGACGGGGCGCGCCGCCACGGGAACGGGCATCTCGACCTCACCGCCCGGGCCAACCTCCAGGTCCGCGGGGTCAGCGAGGCGACCCGCCTGGCCCTGGCGGACCGGCTTCAATCGATCGGCCTCGGGGACGTGCGGGCGGATGGGGGCCCCCAGCGCCTGACGCTGACGAGCCCGCTGGCGGGCATCGATCCCGACGAGACGATCGACGTCCCGGCCCTCGCCCGTGCCGTCGAGGCGATGGGGCCGACGATCCTCGGACTGCCGGCCAAGACGCTGGTCGTGATCGAGGGTCGCGTGGGCGCGGCGATGCCGGAGGCCGATTGCTTCGTGATCGCGCGCGGCCCGGGCGTGGTGGCGGTTGCGATCGGTGCCGCTCCGGGGCTTCGCGAACTCGTGACCTGCGAAGCCGGCGACGCCCCCGGCTTGGTCCGGGCGCTGCTCGATGCCTTCGCGCGGACCGGTCGGCGGCGCATGCGCGACCTGTCGGACACCGACATGTCGGTCATGATCCGAGCTCTCACGGCCGAGGGACCGATCCGCGCGCCGGTCTGTGTGACGGAGGGCGGCCGCGACTTCGTGAGCGGATCGCCGTTCGCCCCCGCACCCGGCCTCCACGCCGGCCTCCGGATCCTCGCCCTCGACGCGCCCTTCGGCCGCTGCACCGCCGATGCCCTCGACCGGATCGCGGATGCCGCGGAGGCGTTCGGAACGGACGCGATCCGCCTGTCGCCGACGCGCGGCTTCGTCCTGACGACCGCGCCCGGCATCCGCGCAGCCGCGGTGGTGGCGGATCTCGCGTCCGACTTCATCGTCGCGTCCGACGATCCCCGCTCCAGCATCGACGCCTGTACGGGCGCGCCCGGCTGCGCCTCCGGATCGACCCCGACCCTCGCGGACGCGGCGCGCCTCGCGGGGGCCTTCAGGCCCCTCGCGATGCCGGACATCTCCGCGCACGTCTCCGGCTGCGCCAAGGGCTGCGCCCGCCCCGGCCCGGCCGACCTGACTCTCGTCGGCCGCGACGGCCGGTACGGCGTCGTGCTCGGCGGAGCGCCGGGCGATGAGCCGGCGATGGATCTCCCTATCGAGGCGGTGCTGGAGCGGTTAGGAAGGGCCAAGACTGTCGGGCTCTCCGCCGCTTTCGCGCCGGATATGGCCCGGACGACGTGCGGGAGGACCAGGAGACCGGCATGAGCGCGAGCCACAACGCCCTGCGCCAGACAGGATCGGAGCCGGCCGCGGCCCACGAGCCCCCGTCCCGCTACGAATATGTCCGCGACGGCGGCGCGATCTACGCGCGCTCCTTCGCGATGATCCGCGCCGAGGCCAACCTCGCCCGGTGGTCCGGCGCGGCCGAGCGCGTCGTGGTGCGCATGATCCACGCCTGCGGCATGACCGACCTCCCGGCCGACGTGGCGATGTCGGCGGATTTCGCCGAGGCCGGCGTCGCGGCGCTCCAGGCCGGCGCGCCGATCCTGTGCGACGTCCGGATGGTGGCCGACGGCGTCACCCGGGCGCGGCTGCCCGCCGACAATCGCGTGATCTGCACCCTCGGCGACCCGCGGGTGCCGGATCTCGCCCAGAGCCTCGGGACGACCCGGTCGGCCGCCGCCATGGAACTCTGGCGCGAATACCTGCCGGGCAGCGTCGTGGCGGTCGGCAACGCGCCGACTGCCCTGTTCCGACTTCTGGAGCTGCTTGACGCGGGGGTGAAACCGCCCGCGGCGGTGATCGGCATCCCGGTCGGTTTCGTCGGCGCCGCGGAATCCAAGGACGCCCTGGCCCGGGACGGTCGGGTGCCCTTCGTGGTGGTCCATGGACGCCGCGGCGGCAGCGCCATGACGGCGGCGGCCGTCAACGCGCTGGCCAGCGAGGTCGAGTGATGGACGGGTTCGAACGGCTGGACGCTCCCGCCGACGAGATCCCCGCCGCGGCCGTGACCGGCACGCTCTACGGGGTCGGGATGGGCCCGGGCGATCCGGAACTGCTGACCGTCAAGGCGCAACGGATCCTCACGCGGGCGCCGGTGCTGGTGCATTTCTGCAAGCGCGGCCGGCGCGGCAACGCCCGCACCATCGCGGACGCGATCCTGCGCGATCCTGCCCGGGAGATGCCCCTCGCCTATCCGTACACGACCGAGATCCACCCGGAGCATCCCGATTACGTCGCCGCGCTCGCCGGGTTCTACGACGACGCGGCCGGGCAGCTCGCCGACCACCTCGGCGCGGGACGCGACGTGGCGATCCTGTCCGAGGGCGACCCCTTCTTCTACGGCTCGTTCATGCACCTGTGGCGGCGCCTCAAGGACCGATTCCCCGTCGAGGTGGTGCCCGGCGTGACCGGGATGTCGGGATGCTGGACCCGGGCCGGAACCCCGATCACCTGGGGGGACGACATCCTCACCGTCCTGCCCGCGACCCTGCCGCTCGCCGCGCTCACGGAGCGCCTCGGCGCCACGGACGCGGCCGTGGTCATGAAGCTCGGACGTCACCTGCCGAAGGTGCGCGCGGCCCTGGCGGCGGCGGGAGTCCTCGAGCGGGCGATCTATGTCGAGCGCGGCACCATGTCGGGCGAGCGCGTCGTCATGCTGTCCGACAAGCCGGACGACGAGGCGCCCTATTTCTCCATGGTGCTCCTGCCCGGCGAGGGCAGGCGACCGTGAGCGGAAGCCTCACCGTCGTCGGCCTCGGTCCGGGCGATGCGGCCCTGCTGACCGATTCCGCACGCCGGGCCCTCGATGCCGCCGAGGATATCGTCGGCTACTTCCCCTACGTCGCCCGCGTGCCCGAGCGCCCGGGGCTGACCCGCCATGCCAGCGACAACCGGGTGGAGGTCGACCGCGCCCGCCACGCCCTGCAGCTGGCCGCTTCCGGGCGCCGGGTCGCCGTGGTCTCCGGCGGCGATCCCGGCGTCTTCGCCATGGCGGCGGCGGTGTTCGAGGCCGTGGAGCACGGCGAGCCGGGCTGGCGCGACCTCGCCATCGTGGTGGAGCCCGGAATAACCGCGATGCTGGCGGCCGCGGCGCGGCTCGGTGCGCCGCTCGGCGGCGATTTTTGCGCCCTGTCCCTCTCGGACAACCTCAAGCCGTGGCCGGTTGTGACCGCCCGGCTCGAGGCCGTGCTGCGGGCCGATCTGGTGGTCGCGCTCTACAACCCGATCTCCTCCGCCCGGCCCTGGCAGCTCGGCGCCGCGTTGGACATCGCCGCCGGGATCCGCGCGCCGGAAACGCCGGTGATGTTCGCCCGCGCGATCAGCCGGCCGGACGAGGCGATCCGCGTCGCGAGCCTCGCGCAGGCGCGCGACGTGCCGGCCGACATGGCCACGATGGTGATCCTGGGTGCCTCGACCACGCGGCTGATCCCGCGGGACGGCCGGCCGCCCTTCGTCTACACCGCGCGCAAGGTCGAGGGGGCCGCGTGATCGCCCGCATCGAGCCAGCGGAGCGCGGCGGCGGCGTCCGGGACGCTCGGGACGTCGAGTTTCGGCGGCCGCCGCACCATGATGACGGGAATGCCGAGGGCACGCGCCGCCGCGATCTTTCCGTAGGTCGCGCCGCCGCCGGAATTCTTGCTCACCAGAACGTCGATGCCGGCCTCCCGCATCAGCGCAGCCTCGGCCGCGGCGTCGAAGGGCCCCCGTGCCTCGATGGTGGTGAGATGAGGCACGCGCAACACCGCGCGAATCGGCTCGACCGTGCGCGCCAGATAGGCGTGCTGGGGTGCATCCGAGAAGGCCGCGGCCTCCTGGCGACCGATCGTCAGGAACACCCGTCGCGCGCGCTGTCCCAGGGCAACGACAGCGTCCCCCATGGTGTCGACCTCGGTCCAGAGATCGCCGGGTACGGGGCTCCAGGCCGGGCGCCGGATCGCCAGGAGCGGCACGCCCGCCCGCGCCGAGGCGCGCGCGGCGTTCCCCGAGATCGTGGCGGCGAAGGGATGGGTCGCGTCGACCAGGCCGGTGATTCCCTCGGCGTTCAGATAGAGCGCCAGACCCTCGGCGCCGCCGAACCCGCCGACCCGCGTCGGCACCGGCTCGACCTTCGGCGCGGCGGTTCGTCCGGCCAGGGACAACACCACGGACAGGTCGGCTCGGCCGGCCAGGGCCCGCGCCAGGGCGCTCGCCTCACCGGTTCCACCCAGGATCAGGATCCGCTCGGCACGTCGCGTCATGGGCGCCTTGTCCATGAGCGCTGAGCCCCTGTCGAGCACCGTCTGGCTGTCGATCGTCGGCATCGGTGAGGACGGTCGCGACGGGTTGAGCCCCGCCGCTGCAGGCGCCCTCGACGCCGCCCGTGTGGTCTATGGCGGCCGCCGCCACCTCGCCCTGGCCGGGCCCCTCGCCGCGGAGACGCGGGCCTGGCCGAGCCCGATCCACGAGGCCTACCCGGGGATCCTCGCGCGACGGGGCGAGCCGACCTGCATCCTGGCGACCGGCGATCCGTTCCACTACGGCATCGGTGCCGAGATCGCCCGCCTGGTTTCACCGGCCGAGATTCGCGCCTTCCCGCTTCCCTCGGCGTTCAGCCTCGCCTGCGCGCGCCTCGGCTGGCCGCTGGCCGAGTGCGGTCTCGTCACCCTCCACGGCCGGGCACTGAGCCGGATCGTCCCGCATCTCCAACCGGGCGCGCGGCTCCTCGTCCTGTCCTGGGACGGCGCGACACCGGCCGCTCTGGCGGCGCTGCTCCGGGGGCGCGGCTTCGGCGCCTCGACCCTCACGGTGCTGGAGGCGATGGACGGCCCCCGCGAGCGCGTCCGCGCGGCGGGCGCGGAGGGGTTCGACCTCGGCGCGATCGATCCGCTCAACACGGTTGCGATCGCCGTCTCGGGCGACGGACCGGCACTGCCCCTCGCGCCGGGCCTCGACGATGCCCTGTTCGAGAATGATGGGCAGCTCACCAAGGCCGAGATCCGCGCCCTGACCCTCGCGGCCCTGCGCCCGCATCCGGGCCTTCACCTGTGGGACATCGGCGCCGGCGCCGGATCGATCGGCATCGAGTGGATGCTGCGCCACCCGAGCCTGCGCGCCACCGCGATCGAGGCACGGCCCGACCGGGCCGAGCGCATCGGACGCAACGCCGGAACGCTGGGCGTGCCCGACCTGACCGTCGTGGTCGGTGCGGCGCCCGGAGCCCTCGTCGGCCTGCCGGCACCCGATGCGGTCTTCATCGGCGGCGGTGTCTCGGCGCCCGGATTGCTCTCTGCGGCCGTGACGGCGCTTCGGCCCGGCGGGCGCTGCGTCGCGAACGCGGTGACCCTGGAGGGCGAGGCCGCCCTGCTGGCGGCGTTCCAGGAGCGGGGCGGCAGCCTGCGGCGCTTCGCGGTCGACCGGGCGAGCCAGGTCGGCGCCCTGCACGGCTGGCGGCCGGCCATGCCGGTGACGCAGTGGGCCTGGACCAAGCCATGACCGGCGCCCTGATCGCCGGAATCGGCTTCCGGCGCGAGACGGGCGCCGACGAGATCGCGGCGCTCATCCTCCGGGCCCTGGGCCTCCTCGGGGCCGATTGTGAGGACCTGATCGCCGTCGCGACGGCGGCCGACCGGGCCGGCGGACCCGCGATCCGCGAGGCAGCGGGGCGGTTCGGCCTGTGTCCCTCCCCCGTGGCCGCAGCGGAGCTGGCGGCACGCGACGGTGACGTGGTCACCCGTTCCCGGCGGATCGAGCGCCTGCGCGGCGTGGGGTCCCTGGCCGAGGCGGCGGCGCTGGCCGTCGGCGGGCCGGAGAGCCGCCTCGCCCTCCCGCGGATCGCGAGCGGCGGCGCCACCTGCGCCCTGGCCGTCCGCCAGACACCGATGACAGAGCCATGACCGTCCACTTCATCGGCGCCGGTCCCGGCGCGGCAGACCTCATCACGGTGCGCGGCCGCGACCGCATCGCCGCCTGCCCGGTCTGCCTCTACGCCGGCTCCCTGGTGGCGCCCGAGATCCTCGGCTGGTGCCCGCCCGGTGCCCGGATCGTCGATACGGCTCCCCTCGACCTCGACGCCATCATGACGGAGATCGCGGCGGCCCATGCGGACGGGCAGGACGTGGCGCGGCTCCATTCCGGGGATCTGTCGATCTGGAGCGCGCTGGCCGAGCAGATGCGCCGGCTCGACGCCCTCGGCATCCCCTACACGGTGACACCGGGCGTCCCGGCCTTCGCGGCGGCCGCCGCCCTGCTGCGGCGCGAGCTGACCGTGCCGGGCGTGGCGCAATCCGTGGTCCTGACGCGCACCTCCGGCCGCGCCAGCGCCATGCCGGAGCGCGAGACCCTGGCGGCCTTCGCGGCGACCGGGGCGACCCTGGCGATCCATCTCTCGATCCACGTGGTCGAGGCCGTCGCGGCCACCCTGATCCCGTTCTACGGGTCGTCCTGCCCGGCGGCGGCGGTGTTCCGCGCCTCATGGCCGGACGAGCGGGTGCTCACGGGCGACCTCGCCGCGCTGCCTGGGCTGGTCGCGGAGGCGGGACTGGAGCGCACCGCGCTGATCCTCGTCGGACCGGCACTGGCCGCGGAGACGTTCCGCGAGAGCGCGCTCTATGCCGCCGATTACGACCGGCGCTATCGGCCGGGCGGCGCCGTCGGGGGCGCCGCGTGAGCGCGCCCGGGCTCCTGATCGCGGCTCCCCGGTCGAGTTCCGGCAAGACGACGGTGTCGCTCGCCCTGATGCGCGCCCTGGCCCGCCGGGGTCTGCGGGTGCGCGGTGCCAAGTGCGGGCCGGACTACATCGATCCGGCATTCCACCACGCGGCGACTGGCCGGCCGAGCTTCAACCTCGACAGCTTCGCCATGCCGGCGGCGCTCCTCGACGCCGTGGCCGGCGCGACGGCGGCGGACGCCGACATCGTCGTCGCCGAGGGCTCGATGGGCCTGTTCGACGGCGTGCGGGCGGCCGAAAACCGAACTGGCGCCAACGCCGACATCGCGGCCCGCTACGGATGGCCGGTGGTGCTGGTCGTCGACGTCTCGGGTGCCGCGCAGTCGGCCGCGGCGGTCGCTCTGGGCTGCAAGCTCTACGACCCGCGCGTGACGATCGCGGGGGTGATCCTCAACAAGGTGGCCAGCGCGCGCCATCGCCGCCTCGTGGAAGCCGGCATGGCGCGCGCTGGCCTGCTGGTCCTCGGCGCGCTGATGCGCGACGCGCAGCTCGTCCTGCCGGAGCGCCACCTCGGCCTCGTCCAGGCCGGGGAGACCGCCGATCTGGCGGCGCGCCTCGATCGCCTCGCCGATCTCGCCGAGATGGGCATCGACCTCGACGCCGTGGTCGCCTGCGCTGGCGGCGCCGCGCCGCGTACGCCGGGTTCGCTGTCGCTTCCGCCGGGGCAGCGCATCGCGGTCGCCCGCGATGCGGCGTTCAGCTTCCTCTATCCGCACCAGGAGGCCGGGTGGCGCATCGCGGGGGCCGAGCTGATCCCGTTCTCACCCCTGGCGGACGAACCGCCGCCGGAGGGATGCGACGTCTGCTGGTTGCCGGGCGGGTACCCCGAACTGCACGCCGGCCGGCTCGCGGGCGCGTCGCAATTCCTGGCGGGACTGCGCGAATTTGCGCGCACCCGTCCGGTTCACGGGGAGTGCGGCGGCTACATGGTGCTCGGGCAGACCCTGGAGGATGCCAACGGGACCACGCACGCCATGGCGGGTCTGCTCCCGGTGGAGACGTCGTATCACCGCCGGAAGCTCCATCTCGGCTACCGCGTGGCGCGCCTGTGCGAGGCCGGGCTCCTCGGCGGGCGCGAGGCCCGCTTGATCGGTCACGAGTTCCACTACGCGAGCGAACTGTCGCCGCCGCCATCCGCCGAAATCGCCCTGGCCCGCGTCGCGGATTCGGAAGGCATCGACCTCGGCTTCGCCGGTCACCGGGTCGGTGCGGTCACCGGAAGCTTCTTCCACCTGATCGCCGCGGATACGACACCCTGACGGGAGAACGAGTTCCAGGGAGAAGAGAGGCCCCGCAAGCCGTGCTCGACCGGTCCAGATGAGGCCGTTCGTCCTCAGACACACGCGCGGCGGTTTCGCCCCTGGCTGAGCGGGGGTGATCGTTCGACGAAGCAGAACTTGGCGCGAACGAACGTCAGGCTGGATCCGCAGGCGCGACGCCGCGAATCTGCGCGAGGCGGGCCGCGCTGCGCACCAGCGCCAGCACGTCGCGCCGCATCTGCTCGTCCTCGATCTGCGCGTAGGCGCGCAGCAATTCGATGGCGCCATGGGCGCTCAGGAAGCCGAAGACGTCTTCCTGAGTCTTCTCGCGCGCCTCGCCCTCCTCGAAGAAGGCCGAGACCGGGACCTCGAGCAGACGGGCGATCTCGCGCAGCCGACCGGCGCCGACGCGGTTCTGGCCCTTCTCGTATTTCTGTACCTGCTGGAAGGTCACGCCGACGGCATTGCCCAGCGCGGTCTGGCTCATGCCCCGTGCCTTCCGCAAGGCGGTGATGCGGATGCCGACCAGACGATCCACGTCGGTGGTCTGCTTCGGCATAGGCTGCGCGGCCGAATCCTTCTCGGCGGGGTGGACTGCGTCCTGCTGCGAACGCGGAGTCTTCGCCTCGCCGTCGCGCTGCTTCACCGTCCGCCCTCACGTCCTATGTCGTCAAAGTGTATCGCACGGCTCAAGATCAGGCAGCCCTTAATCTGACCACCTCAAGCCGCCCGTTAGTAGGACACCAAGTTGCCAAGCTTCGCAAGTCAAAGATTACACCTTCTAGTTTAAGACCACACAACTTTGCAACATTGTTGCTGAAATGTCGACGCACTGACACCGGGCAGTTTTTCGTGGGTGCGCCCTGTCGCCGCGCCGTGGGTCGCCTTGGTTCCAGCAGGCTTGTAGGGTCAGCGCCTCAAAGGAGAAACGCATGTTCATCGCGATGAATCGGTTCAAGGTCGTCAAGGATTCGACCGGAGACTTCGAGGCCGTTTGGTTGGGCCGCGACAGCCATCTCGGTGAAATGGAGGGTTTCGTCGAATTTCATCTCCTGCGCGGGCCGGAGCACGAGGATCACGTCCTCTACGCGTCGCATACCATCTGGCGCAGCAAGGCCGATTTCGAGGCCTGGACCCGTTCGGAGCAGTTCAGGAAGGCGCACGGTCGCGTCCCCACGACCAAGCCGCTCTACCTCGGACATCCGCAATTCGAAGGCTTCGAGACGATCCAGACCGTCGGCAGCACGGATGAGGCACAGCAACGCGCCGAAACGGTCTGATCTCCACATTCGCGCCGGAGGGTGATCTCTGATCCGTTCCGGCGCGGATACCGATTGGCCGCACTGCACGCGCCGGCTGTGTTTGCCGACACAGCAACCCGTCCGCATTGTATCGCGTCCGGCGCGCGTCGTGCCGGAACGGCATCAGTCAGCGTCCGAAACCGCCTCAGCATTAATTATCTGTTGCTGCTCCCGTCCGGCCATACTAGTCCGCGGTATCCTGGGACGGACAGGACAGTGATTCTTCTGGGGCCGGCCGCTTGCTCCGTCACCGGCATCGGCCGGCGCTGAAGCCTTCCAAGTTTCAGACTGGCACATAGTCCGCTCAAGACGGGACTTGGCGCGCCAGATGTTTCACGAACGGCTCCCAGAAACGTTCCAGGCTCTCCCGAGCGCGGCCGCGCGCCGCCGCAACGTGTGGTCGGCCCTGCTGCCGCGCCGCGGTCAGGCGGCGGCCCGGATCGCCCTGTCGATGGCGCTGGCCGTAACCGACGTCGCCGCGATCGTCTCCATCACGATGCTGATGGAGTTCGCCTACCACTTGGCCTGGGAAGACGGCTCCGCCTGGGCCAGCGGCGTGCGCGGCCTGCGCCTCTCGGCGCTTCTCAGCCTCGTCATCGTCGCGACCAACGCGCTGCGCGCCGAGTACGACCTCGACAGCGCCATGACGCAGAAGACCAACCTTCAGCGCACGATCTCGTTGTGGTTCGTGGCCTGGGCCGTCGTCCTGGTCGTCAGCTTCATGACGAAGACCACGAACGACTACTCGCGCATCGTCTCCATCGGGATCTTCTGCCTGGGGTTGCCCGCCCTGGTGGTGACCCGCTCGGCCATGATCCGCCTCGTGCGCCGCAGCCTGACCGCCGGGTCGGCCTCGGCAAGCCGCGTGCATCTCGTCGGCTACGAGGAGGACATCGCCCGCTTCTACGCCGGCAACGAGGCCGAGAGCCTGGGTCTCCGCATCGTCGGCACCAGCTACCTGCGCCGCGTCGATCCGGGGGCCGACACGGCCACCCGTCACGATCAGTTGCAGGAGGATCTGGACCTCGCCGTCTCGGTGGTGCGCTTCCTGCGGCCGGACGACGTCTTCGTGCTGGTGCCGTGGACGGATTCCGCCGAAGTCGAGCGCTGCATCGACGCGTTTCTGCGCGTGCCCTCGGCGCTGCACCTGCGGCCCGGTGCAGTCCTCGACCGATTCCCGGACCTTCAGGTCACCCGCGTCGGCGGCGTCTCCGGCATCAATATCGGCCGCCGCCCGCTCAACCTCGGCGAGGTCATGCTGAAGCGCGTCTTCGACGTGACGGTGGCGACGATCGCCCTCGTGTCGCTGGCGCCGCTGCTCGCGGTGATCGCGGTGGCGATCAAGCTCGACAGCCCGGGGCCGGTCTTCTTCCGCCAGAAGCGCTACGGCTTCAACCAGCAGCCGTTCGGCGTCTTCAAATTCCGATCGATGCGGGCGGATCCGACCGCCTCATTCCGCCAGGCGACCCGCAACGACAGCCGCATCACCCGGGTGGGAGCGCTCCTCCGGCGCACCAACCTCGACGAACTCCCGCAGATCCTCAACGTGCTGCGGGGCGAGATGTCGCTCGTCGGCCCCCGCCCCCACGCCCTCGCTCACGACCGGAGCTTCGAGCGGCGGATCGCCCTCTACGCGCGGCGCCACAACGTCCGGCCGGGGATCACCGGCTGGGCCCAGGTCAATGGCTATCGCGGCGAGACGCAGACCGATCTGGCCATGGAGCGGCGCGTCGCCTGCGACCTGCACTACATCGACAATTGGTCGGTCTGGTTCGATATCCAGATCATGATCCAGACGGTGGTCTCGCGCCGGGCCTACCAGAACGCGTGCTGACCGGTCAGGGCGCCTGCATCCGCTCGCGGCAGGCGCCGCAATCGCCCTCGACCTCCAGGATGCTGTGGACCGGCGTGAAGCCGGCCCGCTCCAGCGTCCGCCCGAGGCCGCCCTCGACCTCCACCGACGACGCTTCGTCGACGCCGCCGCAGCTGCGGCAGATCAGGAAGATCACGCCCTCGCCGGGGGCGTGGCCGTGGGCGCAGGGGATGAAGGCATTGCGGCTCGCGATCCGGTGGACGAGCCCCTGCTCCATGAGGAAGTCCAGGGCGCGGTAGACCGAGACCGGCGCGACGCGCTTGCCGGGCGCGCTGAGGCGCTCAGCGATGTCGTAGGCGCCCTGTGCCTTGCCGGATTCCGCCACGGCCTCCAGGACATCCCGGCGCAGCGGCGTGAACTGCAGCCCACGCTCCCGGCACACGGCCTCGGCCCGCGCGAGCATGTCGTCGGCGTCCGCGTGGCACGCCGCGTGACCCTCGTGACGGTGCATGGTGGCTCCAGGGATTGATCCGCCGGTTGTCCCGCGGGTTTGTTACAGTGTATCACCGCCGCCCTGGACCGCACCAGTACCGGTAGCCCCGCACGGTCCCCGCGCCGGCTCGAACGCGCGACGAGGACGCCTTGGCCATCAGACCCAGTCCGAGACGAGCGGCACCACCATCCCTGTTCCGCAGCGGGCTCGGGCCGCGCCTCGCGCTCGCCGGCGCGCTCTCGGCCGTCGTCTGGCTGGTGATCGCCTGGGCGCTGACGGCATGAGCGCTCGTCCGGCGCAACCCGACCCGATCCGCCTCGTCGGCCTGACCCTGGGCTACGACCGGCATCCGGCCGTCCACCACCTCGACGGGACCGTCCGGGCCGGCGACCTGCTGGCCCTGGTGGGCCCGAACGGGGCAGGCAAGTCGACCCTCCTGAAGGGCATGGCCGGCGAGATCCGCTGCCTGGACGGACGCATCGAGCGGGCCGGCGCCATCGCCTACATGCCGCAGGCCGACGAGATCGACAGAAGCTTCCCGCTGAGCGTCCTCGACCTCGCCGGCATGGGGCTGTGGCGGCGGGCCGGTGCTTGGCGCAGCCTCAACCGGCACCGCGCCGCGATCGAGGCGGCTCTGGCGACGGTCGGCCTCGAGGGCTTCGAGGCGCGGCCGGTCGGCACCCTGTCGGGGGGGCAGTTCCGGCGGGCCCTGTTCGCGCGCCTGATCCTGCAGGACTGCCCCGTCGTGCTGCTCGACGAGCCTTTCACGGGGATCGACGCCCGCACGGTCGAGGATCTGCTGGCGCTCCTGCGCCGCTGGCACGGCGAGGGCCGCACCGTGGTCGCCGCTCTCCACGACCTCGGGCAGGTCCAGGCGCATTTTCCGACCACGCTGCTCCTCGCCCGCGCGCCGGTATCCTGGGGTCCGACGGCACGGGTGCTGACGCCCGAAAACCTCGCCCGCGCGCGCGCGCTCTCCGAGGCCTGGGACGAGGATGCCGCGATTTGCGCGGGACCCCGCGCCTCCGGCGGGCACGCGCACGATCATGGGGCGCACGCGCCGGGCGACCACCACCATCACGAGGACGCCGCGTGATCGAGCCGTTCGCGTCCCTGGTCGCACCGTTCGTGGAATTCGGCTTCATGCGCCGCGCGCTGGCCGGCTGCCTCGCCCTGTCGGTCTCGGCGCCGCCGGTCGGCGTGTTCCTGACCCTGCGCCGCATGAGCCTGATGAGCGACGCGATGAGCCACGCGATCCTGCCCGGGGCCGCCGCGGGGTTTCTGGTCGCCGGCCTGTCGCTGCCGGCGATGACCCTCGGCGGCCTCGTGGCCGGCCTCGCGGTGGCCCTGCTCGCCGGCGCGGTCACCCGCGCCACGGTGGTCCGGGAGGACGCCAACCTCGCGGCCTTCTACCTCATCTCGCTGGCGGGCGGCGTGCTGCTCGTCTCGCTGCGCGGCTCGCAGATCGACCTGATGCACTTCCTGTTCGGCTCTGTCCTTGCGCTGGACGATGCCGCCCTGATGCTGCTCGGCGGCATCAGCACGCTGACCCTCGCGGCGCTCGCCGTGATCTACCGTCCGCTGGTCATGGAATGCGTCGATCCGCTGTTCCTGCGCACCGTGAGCCGGGGCGGCGGACCGGTGCATCTCGCCTTCCTGGCCCTGGTGGTGGTCAACCTCGTCGGCGGCTTCCAGGCCCTTGGGACGCTCCTGGCCGTCGGGCTGATGCTGCTCCCGGCGGTGGCGGCCCGGTTCTGGGCCCGAGACCTCGGTGGCCTGATCCCGGTGTCGATGCTGATCGCCGCCATCGCCAGCGTGGCGGGCCTGAGCCTGTCCTACCGCTTCGATCTGCCCAGCGGACCGGCCATCGTGCTGGCGGCCGGCGCCCTCTACGTCGCGTCCATGCTGGCCGGCCCGCGGGACGGTCTGCTCCGCCGCCTCGCACGGCCCCGCCACCTCGAAGCCTGATCAGGGCTGATCCTTCAGCGCCGCCAGCCCTTCGCGGTAGGTGGGATAGGCGAGTTCCACGCCGAGTTCGTCCCGGATCAGGCGGTTCCGAACCCGCTTGTTCTCGCCGTAGAAGCTCCGCGCCATGGGTGACAGATCGGCGGTCTCGAAGTCGATCTCCGGCGGCAGCGGCAGTCCGGTGAGGGCGGCGGCGTGCTCGGTCACGGTCTGCGGCGCCGTGGGCTCGTCGTCGGTGACGTTGTAGATCGCACCCGGCCGGGGCCGGTCGATCGAGGCGAGGAGCGTCGTGGCGATGTCGTCGACGTGGATACGGTTGAACACCTGCCCGGCCTTCACGATCCGCTGCGAGCGACCCTCGCGCAGCTTCACGATCGGGTTGCGCCCCGGACCGTAGATGCCGGAGAGGCGGAACACCTGAACGGCCTTGCCGGCCTGCGCGCCCAGCGACAGCCACGCCGACTCCGCGTCGAGCCGGATCTTCGAGCGGGCGCTGCGCGGCGTCGCCGGTGTCGTCTCGTCGATCCAGGCGCCGCCCTGATCGCCGTACACGCCGATCGTGGACAGGTAGCCGATCCAGCCGATCCGGCTCGCCGCGACGGCGTCCGCGTAGCGGGCCAGAACCGGATCGCCCTCCGCGCCGGGGGGCGCCGAGACGAGAAGCACGTCGGTGTCGACGAGGTCTTCGACGATGCGCGGATCATCGGCCTCCGGGCCGAAGGCGCGCAGGCTGAAGCCCGTCGCCGAGGCGAGCCGCGCCGCCGCAGCGGGATCGGTGACGGTGGCGCGCACGGTTCCGAACCGGCCGCGCGCCCGCTCTGCAAAACGGCGGCCGGTGAAGCCGAGCCCGAAGACGAAGAGATTCATGCGGCGGATGTCTCGCCCGTCCGGGCTTCCGTCAAGCCGAGCGCGGTCCGCCACTCGTCGCGCACGTGCGCGTCACGCTCGGTCGGCCAGTAACGGCTGTGCAGCGCGCGGAGCGCCGCCGGCTCCAGGAGACGTCCGCAGGCCCAGATCGCCATGCCGCGGACCAGGGGCGATTCGTCGGCGAGGCGTGCGACGACGGAGCCCGCGAGGTCCGGCCTGCCGGAATTGCCGATGGCGATCATCACGTTGCGCAGGACGCGGTCGCGCCCCGTGCGCTTCACTGGCGTCCCCGCGAAGAACGTGCGGAAGGCCGCATCGTCGAGGCCCGCCAGATCCGAGAGCGCCGGGGCGGCCAGATCCGCCTTGGCGGCGAGCCGTGTTTCGGCGGCCGTGCGGGCGAACTTGTTCCAGGGACAGACAGCGAGGCAATCGTCGCAGCCGAAGATGCGATTTCCGATCGCGGGCCGGAATTCCAGCGGGATCGGCCCCGCGTGCTCGATGGTCAGGTACGAGATGCAGCGCCGCGCATCGAGCCGGTACGGCGCCGGGAACGCATCGGTGGGGCACACGTCCAGGCAGGCGCGGCAGGATCCGCAATGGTCGCGTCCGGCTTCGTCCGGCTCGAACTCCGCGCTGGTGTAGATCGCCCCCAGGAGCAGCCAGTTGCCGTGGTCGCGGGAGATCAGCACCGTGTGCTTGCCCTGCCAGCCGAGCCCGGCCGCCTCCGCCAGCGTCTTCTCCATGACCGGGGCGGTGTCGCAGAACACCTTTACCCGCACGTCGCCCTTGGCGGAGAGATAGCCGCCCAGCTCCTTCAGCTTGCCCTTCAAAACCTCGTGATAATCGCGGCGCTGGGCGTAGGCGGCGACGGCGCCCCGCTCTGCCCGGGCCAGGAGCGCCAGGGGATCGTCCTCGGGCCGGTAGCTCATCGCCAGGACCACGATGCTGCGCAAGCCCGGCCACAGGCTGATCGGGCGGGCGCGCTGGTCGGCCCGCTCCGCCATCCAGTCCATGGTGCCCTGGGCTCCCTCGGCCAGCCACGCCGACAGGCGGGCCGGCAGATCGGGCAGGCGGTCGGGCCGCGTCACGCGCAGGCTGCAGAAGCCGAGGTCGCGGGCCCTGCTCTCCAGAAGGCCCCGCAGGTCGGCGCCGTGGTAGATGCGTCGCTGTTTCAGAAATCCAGATCCGCGTAGTGGCCGGAGGGGGCCATCCCGGGCACCCGATCGGCGAGCAGGCCGCGGAACGAGGGCCGCGACTTCACGCGGGCATACCAGTTCCGGGCCATTTCGTCCTCGTCCCAGGGGACGTCGCCGAGATAGTCGACGCAGGAGAGATGCGCGGCGGCGGCCAGATCGGCATAGGTCAGGTTGTCGCCGGCGATCCATTTGCGACGGGCGATCAGGTATCCGATATACTTGAGATGGTAGCGCACGTTGGTGCGCGCCGCGCGGATCGCATTCATGTCGGGAGGGCCGCCGCCCTCGTGCGCGGCCATGAAGCGCTTCGAGATCTTCTCGTTGACGAGGTAGCCGGTCACCTCGGAATCGAACTTGACCAGGAACCAGTCGAGCAGCCGCCTGACCTCGACCCGCCCGACCGTGTCCTCCGGCATCATCCGGCGTCCGGAGAGGCCGAGACCGCGGGTCTCGTCGAGGTACTCGGCGACGACGCCCGCCCCGGGGATCACGAGGCCGTTCTGCTCCAGCAGCACGGGTGTCGTTCCCGCCGGATTGATCAGCAGGAAGTCGTCGCGATGCTCCCAGGGCCGTTCCTCGAACAGCGTCGGTTCCATGCCCATCTCGGCGAGCACGAGACGGATGAACCGGGAATTCGCGCAGAAGGGGAAGTGGTAGAGGGTTGCCATCGAGGCCGTGAGACTGGTTCGGTCTGACCGCGCGGCCGGGCCCGCGCGTCGGCCCCGACGCGCGGATGTTCGGCGCGCAGGACGTCGGACCGAGCGTTATTGCCCGACCGTTGCCGAGCCCTTAACACGCGCAGCCGGCCCCGGTAACTGCCCGTCAACCCTGATGAGCGCAGTCACCGGCCGGTATTGAAGCGGTTCGCGGTGCGCCCGGTACGGGCCGGCGTGCGCCCGGACGCGAGGCACCACCATGGATCTGGCAAGCATCGGCAAGGCGGTCCTGCTCGCCCTGGTTGAGGGAGCGACCGAATTCATCCCGGTCTCGTCCACGGGCCATCAGCTGCTGGTGGGTCACTTCATCGGCTTCCACTCGCCCAACAACACCTTCGAGGTGTTGATCCAGCTCGGCGCGATCCTGGCGATCCTGCTGGTGTATTTCCGCCGCCTGCTGGGGATCGCCACGGCGCTGCCGTCGGACCCCAAGGCCCGCCGCTTCGTGCTCGGGATCCTGGTGGCCTTCCTGCCGGCGGCGATCATCGGCGGCATCTTCTCGAAGATGATCAAGGCATACCTGTTCAACCCGTGGATCGTGTGCGCGACCCTGGTGGCGGGCGGGCTGGTGCTCCTCGTCATCGACGACACCGACCTCGAGGTGAAGAAGACCGACGTCTACGATTTCCCGCTGCCGATGGACCTGAAGATCGGCATCTTCCAGTGCCTCGCCATGATCCCCGGCGTCTCGCGCTCGGGCGCGACGATCGTGGGCGCGATGCTGATGGGCGCCGACAAGCGCTCGGCCACCGAGTTCTCGTTCTATCTCGCGATGCCCACCATGGCGGGCGCCTTCGCCAAGGACCTGTTGGACAATTACAAGTATCTGTCGAGCGACGATGTCGGCCTGATCGTGATCGGCTTCGTCGTGTCGTTCATCGCTGCGCTGATCGTGGTGCGCGTGCTCCTCGACTACGTGTCGCGCCACGGCTTCTGGCTGTTTGCGTGGTGGCGGATCATCGTCGGCGCCCTGGGCTTTGCCGGGCTCATCATCTTCGGTTGATCGCCGAAGCAGGGCCCGCGCCCGGCCCGCCCCGTGGTGACGGTGCCGGGTGACGTCGACCCCCTCACGCGCTCCAATTCCCAACAACCCGGGGGCGGGCCGTCAAGGCCCGCCGGTGCGGGAAGCCGCGGATGAACGGGTGACGGGAGCGGCCGAAAGCCCCCTTCCGGGTCCGGCGGAGCGTCGGCGCGGCGATCAAAAATCGGTGACCGGCGGCTTGAGGTTTCCTCAACCATCGGGCGATTGCCACGAGCGGAGCGGCGTGCGAGGCAATCCCGAGACAGCGGTGCGCGAGACGCCGCGCTCTGGGACGATCCGATGGAAGACAGACCGCTCGCCGACCTCTTCGAGCCCGCCGACCGGGCGCGGTGGCTCGGCCTCGTCGAAGGCGTGCTGAAGGGCGCCGATTTCGAGAAGCGGCTGGTTTCCCGGACGGCCGACGGCCTGCGGATCGAGCCGCTCTACGGTTCCGCGGAGCCGGCCGCCCAACCGGTACGGGCGCCGGGCCCGTGGCGGATCGCCCAGCGGGTCGACCATCCCGATCTCTCAACCGCCAACGCGCAGGCGATGACCGACCTCGAGGGCGGCGCCGACGCCCTCGTTCTGGCTCTCGCGGGTGCCCGTGGCGCCCGGGGCTACGGTCTGACCGTCGCGACGGTCGAGGATCTCGACGCGGCGCTGAAGGGCGTGATGCTGCCGCTGATCGCCCTGCGGCTCGACGCCGGCGGCGACGGCCTCGGGGCCGCCCGGCTGGTGCGCGCCCTGGCCGAGCGACGGGGCGAGGACCTGTCGTCCTACGACCTCGATCTCGGCATCGATCCCGTCGGCGTCCTGGCAGCGTCGGGCAGCCTCGGGGCCGTCTGGAGCGAGATCGCTCCGCGCCTCGCCGAGACCGCGGCGGAACTCGAAGCCGCGGGCTTCACCGGCCGGGCCTTCCTGGCCGATGGGCGCCCGTACCACGAGGGCGGGGCCGGTGAGGCAGCCGAACTCGGCGCCGTGCTGGCCACCGCGGTGACCTACCTGCGCGCCCTGGAGGCTGCCGGCCACGATCTCGCCTCCGCCCGCGACCGCATCGCGGTGCTGCTCGCCGCCGACGCGGACGAGTTCGTGACGGTCGCGAAGTTCCGCGCGATGCGGCGCCTCTGGGCGCGGATCGAGCAGGCCTGTGGGCTGGATCCGAAGCCCCTGCGCCTTCACGCCGAGACCGCGTGGCGCATGATGACCAAGCGCGATCCCTTCGTGAACATCCTTCGGACCGGCATGGCGGCGGCCGCCGCCGGAATGGGCGGCGCCGACAGCGTCGCGATCCTCCCCTACACGCAGGCGTTGGGCCTTCCCGATTCGTTCGCCCGGCGCGTCGCGCGCAACAGCCAGATCGTCCTCATCGAGGAATCGCACCTCGCCCGGGTCAGCGATCCGGCAGCGGGTTCGGGCGGCTTCGAGGCGTTGACCGCCGAGATCGCCGAAGCGGCGTGGGCGTCGTTCCAGGCGATCGAGGCGGAGGGCGGCATCGTCGCCTCGCTCAGCGTCGGCAAGCTGCAGCGCCGGATCGAGCAGACCCGGGAGGCGCGCGCCAAGGCCGTGGCGAGCCGCCGTGAGGCGCTCACCGGTGCCAGCGAGTTTCCGAATCTCGCGGAGAAGCCCGTCGCCGTGCTCGACGTGGCGCCCGTGACCGCGCCGCGCGGCGCGAATTTCGGCGCCGGGTCGGCGGTCGCCTGCGACGCCCTGCCGTCCCAGCGCTTGGCCGAGCCCTACGAGGCGCTGCGCGACGCGTCCGATGCCTATCTCGCCAAGACCGGGCGCAGGCCGTCGGTGTTCCTGGCCAATCTCGGCCCGGTGGCCGCGTTCAACGCGCGGGCGACCTTCGCGGCCAACGCCTTCGCCGCCGGCGGCATTGCGGCGCTGTCCAACGACGGCTTCGACGATCCCGCCGCCCTGGCGGAGGCGTACAAGGCCTCCGGCGCCACGCTCGCCTGCATCTGCTCCACCGACGCGCTTTATGCCGAGCACGCTGCCGGAGCGGCTGAAGCGCTGGCGAAGGCCGGCGCCGGCACGATCTACCTCGCCGGAAAGCCGCGGGACGGTGCCGAGGCCCTGCAGCAGGCCGGCGTGAGCGCCTTCCTGCATGTCGGCTGCGACATGCTCGCCCTGCTCGACGCGGCGCTGCGCGCGGCCATGCGCGCGCCCGTCCCGCCCCAGGCCGCGTGACGGCGCGGACCGCCGTGGCGAGGCCGCACGCCCGACCGGATCGGAGTCGCATGTCGCGCCTTACCGTCACTGCCCTGATCCTCATCGGCGCGATGCCGGCCACGGCCGCGCCCCGCGGGGCCGCGCTGCCGAACCGCTTCGACGGCACGTGGAGCGTGGAGATCATCACGGAGGCGGGCGACTGCGACCGTGCCTACCGCTACCCGGTGAAGATCGAGCGGGGGCGGGCACGCTTCGTCGGGGCGGCCTTCACGATTGCGGGCGGCGTCACCGGCACCGGCGCGATCCAGGGCTCCATCTCGAACGGCACGTCCACCGCGGACGTGCGCGGGCGGCTGGGCCGCAACGGGTTCGGTGCGGGGACCTGGGTGTCCACCGGCCTGCTGCAGTGCCGGGGCCGCTGGAACGCGGAACGCCGCGACTGAGACGCCGCAGAACGGTCCGGATCTTGCCCGCAATCGGGCAGGCGAACCGCGTCCTCAGCCCCGATCCCGACGCAATCGTGAGGGAATGCTGAACGCGGTTCGGAACCCGACGAGACCGCCCGCATGAAGTCTTCGCTCCTCGCCACGCTCGCCGTCCTCGTGCTCGTCCCGGCAGCGCAGGCGCGCCCGCATCGGCAGCCGGCGGCTCCCGCCGTGAACGCGGAGGTGGCCGAGAAGGCGCTGGCTCCGCTCCGCCTGGCGGCCACCGAATGCTTTGCCGACACGGTCCTGTCCAACCCGAAGGCGACGGCCGAGGCGCGGGCCGGCCACTGGTACGAGGCCGTGGGCATCACGGGCTTCCTGTGCCGGCCGGAAGTCGCCGCGATGATCCAGGCGCATGACCGGATCTACGGGCCGAAATCCGGCGAGCGCTACTTCAAGGGCGCCTACGTCAAGCATCTCGACCAGCAACTCGCCCAGCGCCTCGAGCCGATGCTGGCCCGCAAGGCGGTCGCCAGCGCCGAGCCGCCGGTCGACCGGAGCGGCGAGGACGCCGCGCCGGGCAACTGATCGGCCCCGGCCCGGCACCGGTCGCCGGGACGGCGATGCCCTACGAGTTGCATTACTGGCCGATGATCCAGGGCCGCGGCGAGTTCGTGCGTCTCGCCCTGGAGGACGCCGGCGCCCCCTACATCGACGTCGCCCGGCAGGACGACGAGGCGGGTGGGATCGAGCCGATGCTGGATTGCCTCACCGATCCCGCCAACCCCCGGCCGCCGCTGGCGCCGCCATTCCTGCGCGACGGTGATGTCGTCGTGGGGCAGACCGCCGCGATCCTGCTCTACCTCGGTCCGCGCCTCGGCCTCGTCGGCACCTCGGAAGCGGACCGGATCTGGACCCATCAGCTCCAGCTCACCATCGCGGATGCGGTCGACGAGGCGCACGATACGCATCACCCCCTCGGTGTCGGCCTGTACTACGCGGACCAGAAACCCGAGGCCCGGCGCCGGGCCGAGGGGTTCCGGGCGGAGCGCATCCCGAAGTACCTCGGCTATTTCGAGCGTGTGCTGAGCGCCAACGGCGGCGAGCGTCTGGTCGGCGCAGACCTGTCGTACGCCGACCTCTCCCTCTTTCAGCTCGTCGACGGGCTGCGCTACGCCTTCCCGAAGGCGAGCGCCGCTGCCTTGCGCGATACGCCGCGGGTCGCAGGGCTGCATCAGGCCGTGGCGCGGCGTCCGCGCCTGGCGGCGTACCTGGCGAGCTCCCGGCGCGTTCCCTTCAGCGAGGACGGCATCTTCCGCCGCTACCCCGAACTCGATGCCTGACGCGACGCGTCGGCTTCGCTGCGGCGCTAAAGCGAGCTGTCCGGGAGGCGGGATGCCGGGCGCGCCGGCTCACCGCGCCTTCTGAGCGACCAAGACGGCCGCGAGCGTCAGCGCCACGATGAACAGCACCAGCGACAGCAGCCGCCAGAACTGAAGGGGGTCGCGCTCCAGCAGCGAGGCCCGCCGGGCATCCGTGAAGGCCGGATTGGGGTGCCGCAGGTCGTGCATCAGTTCCGACAGGGCTTGGTAGCGCCGCAGGGGGTTCGGGTGAACGGCCTTGCGCAACGCGCCGTCTATCCAGACCGGAAGCAGCGGACGCACCATCAGGGCCGACGCGTAGCGCAGCTTGCGCTGTGCCGCCCGAGTCCGCGCCCGCGGCACGGCATCGCCGTAGGGCAGCCGCCCGGTGAGCATCTGGTAGGCGATCACCCCCACCGAGAAGACGTCCGAGGCGGCCGTGGCGGATTCCCCCAGGAAGCATTCCGGCGCCGTGTACTGGACCGTTCCCAGAATCTCGGCCGGGTCGATTCGTGGATCTCCCTCGACGACGCCGGCGACCTTGGTGGCGCCGAAATCGATGACCTGCACGGTCCCGGACGCGTCGATCAGCACGTTGTCGGGACGCAGGTCCTGATGAACCATTTCCCGGCGGTGGAAAGCCTGCACGCCCCTGGCGAGCTGGTCCAACAGCTTGCGCACCGTCTCCAGATCGGGCGCCGCGTGGTCGCGCATCCACTGGGCGAGGGTCTGTCCCTCCACGTAGCGCATCACCGTGTAGAGGTGGCTGCGCCGGCGGCCCTGCGGATGAGCCTTGAGCACGTGCGGGCTGTCGATCCGGCGGGCGATCCACTCCTCCATCGCGAAGCGGCGGCGCTGCGCGGGATCGTCCCGCAGGTCGAGGGACAGAACCTTCAGGGCCACGTGCGCCCCGGTCTCCGCGTCGATCGCGCGGTAGACCCGGCTGCGCGGGCCGGTATGCAGGACGTGCAGGAGCCGGTAGCCGTCGAATTCCGCGGGCGGTTCGAGCAACGGCGCAGGATCGAGACCCTCGACATCGCCGAGCAGATCCGTCGGCTCGCCCTCCGGCAGCGACGTCACCCGCACGATCTGGACCGTGAGGTTGTCCGGGCTGCCCGCGGCCAGAGCCATCTCGACGATGGTGCGGGCCGCCTCGTCGAGGTCGTCCGCGTTCGCGACGGCCGCCGCGATGTCCCGGGGCCGGAGGTGCTCGTGGACACCGTCGGTGGTGAGGACGAAGACGTCGCCGGGCTCGGTGGCGAGCCTCAGGTAGTCGATCTCGACGCGACCGCCGGCGCCGAGGGCCCGACCGAGGTAGGATTCCGCAGCCGAGACCACTACGCGGTGATCCTCGGTGAGTTGCTCGAGGGACCTGCCCGCCACGCGCCAGATCCGGCCGTCGCCGACGTGGAACAGGTGCGCGGCCCGCGCCTTCAGGACCAGGGCGTCGAAGGTGGTGACGTAGCCCCGGTCGACATCGTTCGGGTCGCTTCCCCGCCGTGTCTGGGCATAGAGCCAGGAATTCGTCGCCGCGATCACCTGCTGTGCCGCGTTCTTCACCGACCACGTGTCGGGCGTGGCGTAATAATCGCTCAGGAAACTCGTGACCGCGGTCTGGCTCGCGGCGGCGCCCGCGGCGCTGGAGCTGATGCCGTCCGCGAGCGCCACCGCGACGCCCTTTAAACCCCGTCCCGGCTGCGGTGGAACGAGGATCCCGTGGAAATCCTGATTGGCCGCCTTCCGGCCGGCGGCGCTGTGCTGGCCGACGGAAACCGTCAGGTCCCGCGGCGGCCCGCCCGCCACGGTGCTCAAGCGGCCGCCGCCGTGCCGTCAACGCGGCCCCGATAGGACAGGGCTTCGGCGACGTGCATCCGCCGCACCTGCGGCTCCCCGTCGAGGTCGGCCAGCGTCCGGGCCACGCGGAGCGTGCGGTGGAAGCCGCGGGCGGAGAGCCGCATGGTCTCGGCCGCCTGGCGAAGCAGCGACGTTCCGTCCGCATCGGGAGACGCGACGTCCTCGATCAGGTTCGGCGGGCAGGTGGCGTTGGTGGTGGCTGCCGGCAGGCCCCGCCCCGCATAGCGCGTCGTCTGGAGCGTGCGGGCCGTGGCAACCCGACCGGCCGCCTCGCGCGAGCCTTCCGTGGGCGGCGGTAGGATCAGGTCGGCCGCCATCACCGCCGGAACCTCGATGCGCAGGTCGATCCGGTCCAGGAGCGGACCGGAGATCCGCGCCTGATACTGCGCCATGCAGCGCTCGTTCGGCCCGCGCCGGCAGGCGTAGCCCGGCTCCAGCCCCTGGCCGCAGCGACACGGGTTCATGGCGGCGACGAGCTGGAAGCGGGCCGGGTAGGTCACCCTGTGATTCGCCCGGGCGATCATCACCGTGCCGGTCTCCATCGGCTGGCGCAGGCCGTCGAGCACCTGGGGCGTGAATTCGGGCAGCTCGTCCAGGAACAGTACGCCGCCATGGGCGAGGGAAACCTCCCCCGGTCGGGCTCCCAGGCCGCCGCCTACGAGGGCGGCCATCGAGGCGGAATGGTGCGGTTGCCGGAAGGGCCGGCGATTCGAGAGGGCGCCCCCCTTGAGCTCGCCCGTCACCGACTGGATCATGGAGATATCGAGCAGTTCGCGGGGGCCGAGCGGCGGCAGGATCGAGGGCAGCCTCGCAGCCAGCATCGATTTGCCCGAGCCGGGCGGCCCGTTCATCAGCAGGTTGTGGCTGCCGGCCGCGGCAATCTCCAGTGCCCGCTTGGCGCCCTCCTGGCCCTTGATGTCGGCGAGGTCCGGCAGCGGCCCCGAAACGCCCGCGACGGCGGGCTCTGGCCGGGCCATGACCTGGCTGCCCTTGAAGTGATTGGCGAGCTGGATCAGCGACCGGGGGGCGAGGACGTCGAGGTCGCCCCCGGCCCAGGCCGCCTCCGGCCCGGTGGCGGCCGGACAGATCAGACCGAGACCCCGGCCGCCCGCCGCGATGGCAGCCGGCAGCACGCCGTTCACCGCCGTGATGCTGCCGTCGAGGGCGAGTTCGCCCAGCACGCAGTAGCCGGCGAGGGCGTCGGCCGGAATCGCGCCGATCGCCGCCATGACGCCGAGGGCGATCGGGAGGTCGTAATGCGACCCCTCCTTCGGCAGGTCGGCCGGGGCGAGGTTGACGGTGATGCGCTTGGCCGGCAGCGCCAGGCCGGAGGCGATCAGGGCGCCGCGTATCCGCTCGCGGGACTCGCCCACCGCCTTGTCGGGCAGGCCGACGATGTTGAAGACCACCGATCCCGGGATGATCTGGATCTGTACGTCGACCGCCCGCGCCTCGATGCCCTCGAAGGCCACGGTGGCGACGCGAGTGACCATAGGTGAACAATCCTCGCCGCGGGGGCCGCACGGCATAGGTTTGGGGGAGAATCGCAGGGCGCTCAAGGGGATCGGCGTCGGGATGGAACCCCGATCCCGCATTCCTGTTCACAGCCGGCACCACGCAACGGAACGGAGACCGCCATGCGCCTCGCCCAGCCCCTCCTCGCCCTGGCCCTGGTGGCCGGCTTCACCGCCGCCGCCCACGCCGATCAGAAGCTCCCGCCCGATCAGCAGGCCAAGGTTGAAGCCATGCTCAAGCAGGAGGGCTTCACCAAGTGGAAGGAGATCGAGCTCGACGACGGCATGATCGAGGTCGACGACGCCGTCGACGCCAATGGCAAGCAGTTCGACCTGAAGCTCGATCCGAAGAGCCTGGCCATCGTGAAGCGCGAGGCCGAGTAGGCGACGCTTGCGTTCGGGGCGAGCCCCGGCCATATAGCCGGCGGGGGGTTGGCGAGGGACGTTTCACTCGCCAACCGGGTCAGGTCCGGAAGGAAGCAGCCCTAACGAGACCGAGCGGGTCTTCGTCCAGCCTCCCACCTCATTCCCGCGTGCGGCAGCCCGATCCCGACCCGGCATGGACGCTTCGACCGGCACGCCTGACGACGAGCCGGGCCTGCCCGGGTTTCCAGCGCCGCCCGTCGCGGCCACGCCCTACCGGGTTCTCGCGCGCAAGTACCGGCCCACCAATTTCGGCGACCTGATCGGCCAGGACGCGATGGTGCGTACCCTTGCCAACGGGTTCGCGGCCAACCGCATTCCCCAGGCCTGGATGCTTACGGGCGTTCGCGGGGTCGGCAAGACCACCACGGCGCGCATCCTCGCCCGCGGCCTCAACTATGCCCGGGCCGGCCAGCCCGATACCGGACCGACCGTGTCGATGCCGGAACTCGGCCTCCATTGCGCGGCGATCATGGAATCCCGGCACATGGACGTGCTGGAGATGGACGCCGCCTCCCATACCGGCATCGACGACGTCCGGGCGATCATCGACGGCATCCGCTACGGACCGGTTTCGGCGCGCTACAAGGTCTACATCGTCGACGAGGTCCACATGCTCTCCGAGAAGGCGTTCAACGCCTTCCTGAAGACGCTGGAGGAGCCGCCGCCGCACGCCAAGTTCGTGTTCGCCACCACGGAGATCCGCAAGGTTCCGGTGACGATCCTGTCCCGCTGCCAGCGGTTCGATCTGCGGCGCGTCGAGGCTCCGACCCTGCACGCTCACCTCGCCAAGGTCTGCGCCGCCGAGGGCGTCGCGGCCGAGGACGAGGCGCTGGGCGCCATCGTGCGCGCCGCCGAGGGATCCGTGCGCGACGCCCTCTCGCTCCTGGACCAGGGTATCGCCCACGGCGCCGGGTCCGTCACCGCGCAGAGCGTGCGCGACATGCTCGGCCTCGCCGATCGCGCCCGGATCCTCGACCTGTTCGAGGCGGTCATGCGCGGGTCCGTGCCCGCCGCCTTCGCGGAACTGCGGGCGCAGTACGATTCCGGTGCCGACCCGTCGGTGGTGCTGTCCGACCTCGCCGCCTTCACGCATCTGGTGACGCGGCTCAAGGCGGTGCCCGAGACGGCAGCCGACCCGACGCTCAGCGAGACCGAGCGCGTTCGCGGCGGTCAGTTCGCGGAGAAGCTGTCCATCCGCGCCCTCTCGCGCGCGTGGCAGATCCTGCTCAAAGCGATCCCTGAGGTGCAGGCCGCGCCCCGGCCGCTGGCGGCGGCCGAGATGGCAATCGTGCGCCTCGCCTACGCGGCCGACCTGCCCACGCCCGACGAGGCGCTGCGCCAGCTCAAGGCCGAGGCGGCCGCGGCACCGGCGGGGGATCCACCTGAGCCGACGGCCCGCCCGCCCCTGCCACCGATTCCCGACCTGCGGGGCGGTGGCTCGGCGGCTCTCGCCGCGGCGCCGCGGACCCTGCCCCCGGAGCCGGTCCCGGTCACCGCTCCGACCGCGATGAGCGCGCCGGCCCCGCGGCCGGCCGCCGTCGCGCCGCCGAGCCCGCGGCTCGGCCGGTTCGAGGACCTGATCGCCCTCGCGGACGCCAACCGCGACATCCTGCTCCGGACCGCGCTGGAGCGCGACGTGCACCTCGTACGCTTCGAGGAAGGGCGGCTCGAGATCCGGCTCGCCCCCGGCGGACGGCCGAGCCTCGCCACCGACATCGCCGCCGCCATCGAGCGCTGGACCGGGCGGCGCTGGGCAGTCGCGCTCTCGAAGGAAGAGGGCGCGCCGACCCTGGACGCGGCCGCCCGCGCCGCCACCGAGACCCGCCGCGAGAACGCGGCCGCCGACCCGTTCGTGCGCGAGGTGCTGACGCGATTCCCCGGCGCGGAGATCGTGGACGTACGCGAGATGGCGGCCGACGCTGCGCCCCCGGCCGATGAAGAGACTCTCGGCGAAGGCGATGCCGCACGGGTCGACGACGCCGCGGACGACGACGTCTAGAGATTTTCGCCGGGCGCTGCGTGGCGGAACGGCGGCGCGGTCCCCAGATCAGGACGCGACGAAACAACGGGAAGACAGCTGCATGCGCGACCTGATGGGCATCATGAAGCAGGCTCAGGCCATGCAGGAGAAGATGGCCAACCTGCAGACTGAGATGGACGCGATCGAGGTCGCCGGCGCCTCCGGCGGCGGCTCGGTGCGGGTGACCATGTCGGCCAAGGGCCAGATGAAAGGGATTACGATCGATCCGTCCCTGATGGTCGCTGACGAGCGCGAGATCCTTGAGGACCTGATCGTGGCAGCCTGCAACGACGCCCGCGGCAAGGCCGAGGCGACCATGCAGGAGCGCATGGCCGAGCTGACCAAGGGCCTGCCGCTGCCGCCGGGCATGAAGCTGCCGTTCTAGGGGCGCACTGACCGTCTCGTTCCGCCCGCGGCCCTTGTCCTAAGGTGACCGCTCCGCTTCGGGGCGCCGTGACGAAGCGCGGCTGGGAACGCCGCTGGGATGTGCTCGCCAGTCGAGGTCGGGCGGCCGCTCCGGCCGCCCGCACCGGTCGATCAGGCGGCGATCGCCTGCGCGGTCGGCCCGGCGGCGCGCACGTCGGCGTCGACATGGGCCTCGAACCGCTTGAAGTTGTTGTCGAACATCTTCACGAGGCGGGCGGCCGTCTCCACGAAGGCCCCCTTGTTGCCCCAGGTCTTCACCGGCGTGAGGATGTGGGGCTCGACGCCCGGCACCGAGACCGGCACAGCGAAGCCGAAATACGGGTCGCGGCGGAACTCGGCCTGCGCCAGCGAACCGTCGAGGGCGGCGCCCAGCAGGCGCCGGGTCACGCGGATCGGCATGCGCCGACCGCTGCCGACCCCGCCGCCGGTCCAGCCGGTGTTGACCAGCCAGCAATCGACGCTGTGCTTGGCGATCAGGTCGCGGAGCAGGTTGCCGTAGGTGCTCGGGTGCCGCGGCATGAACGGCGCGCCGAAGCAGGTGGAGAAGGTCGCCTCAGGCCCGGTCAGGCCGCGCTCGGTGCCGGCGACCTTGGCGGTGTAGCCGCTGAGGAAGTGGTACATCGCCTCGGCGCCGGTGAGCTTGGCGATCGGCGGCATCACCCCGAAGGCGTCGCAGGTCAGCATCACGATGTTCTTCGGATGCCCGGCCCGGCCGGTGGCGCTGGCGTTGGCGATGAAGTCGAGCGGGTAGGCGCAGCGGGTGTTCTCGGTAAGGGAGGCGTCATCAAAGTCCGGCACCCGGGTGACCGGATCGATGATCACGTTCTCCATCACCGTGCCGAAGCGCTCGGTGGTGGCGTAGATCTCCGGCTCCGCGTTCCGCGAGAGGCGAATCGTCTTGGCGTAGCAGCCGCCCTCGAAGTTGAAGATGCCTGCATTCGACCAGCCGTGCTCGTCGTCGCCCAGGAGCTGGCGGGACGAGTCGTTCGACAGCGTCGTCTTGCCGGTGCCCGAGAGGCCGAAGAAGATCGCCGAGCCGCCGTCGGCGTCGAGCGCGGCGTTGGCCGAGCAGTGCATCGGCATCACACCCTGACCGGGCAGGATGTAGTTGAGGTAGGTGAAGACCGACTTCTTCATCTCGCCCGCGTAGGCCGAGCCGCCGATCAGCACGAGCTTCTTCGCGAAGTCGATGGCGATCACGGTCTTGGAGCGGCAGCCGTGGCGGGCCGGGTCCGCCTGGAAGCTCGGCAGGTCGATGATCGTCATGTCCGGCACGTAGGACGCGATCTCGGAGCGGTCCGGCCGTATCAGAAGGTTGCGGATAAACAGCGAGTGCCACGCGAACTCGCTGAAAACCCGGGCCTTGACGCGGTAGGCCGGATCGGCGCCGCCGTAGAGGTCCTGGGCGAACAGCTCCCGGCCCTCGGCGTGCTTCAGGAAGTCCTGCCGCAGGGTCTCGAACTTTTCGGGCGTGATCGCGCCGTTGTTGTCCCACCAGACCTCGGATTCCGTGGCGGCGTCGCGCACGACGAACTTGTCCTTGGGCGAGCGGCCGGTATGGCTGCCGGTGGTCGCCACGAGGGCGCCGCCGCGGGCGAGCTGCGCCTCCTTGCGGGCGAGCGCCTCCTCGTAGAGCCGCGGCGCCTCGAAATTCCAGTGGACGGCCTTGAGGTCGCGGAAGCCCGCGGCCTCGGCCCCGTGGGCCGCGTTGTGATCACCGATGTTGGTCAAGATCGTATCCTCCGGGCCCCTGTTCGACCGTCGACGCGACTACACCGAACGGCAATGCCGTCCGGAAAGGACCAGGGGACGTCCGCGCGGTCGTACAGGTCCGCCGCGCGCAGGATCTCCGTTCCCCGGCAGCTTCGATCCCCTCAGCTGAGTAGGCGGCGAAGCTTCGCTGTCATTATGGGCTTCGTCCGAGGCCCGCAATGTGTACGAACAGGCTAGACCACAGTTGTGGACGCAGGAACCCCCGTCTGTAAGCAGTCGCACCCGTTCGCGTACGTGCGCGGACGAGCAGTTCGCCTCTGGAATACCCAGATGCGGGGTGGGCGCTCATGCACCCTTGCATGCCAGGCGGCGACGTCTATGCCCCTGACGGACGCCCGCTCTTCCCTCGCCCAGAGGCACCAAGAGGCACGATGCCCCAAGCCGTTGCCGGCCCCGAGATCGAACGCCTGATCCAGCTCCTCGCCCGCATGCCGGGGCTCGGGCCGCGCTCGGCGCGCCGCGCCGCCCTCCAGCTCATCAAGAAACGCGACACCCTGCTCGGGCCTCTGGCCGACGCGATGCGGGTCGCCGCCGACCGCATCATCGTGTGCACCGGCTGCGGGAACGTCGACACCTCGGACCCCTGCACCATCTGCAGGGACGCCGAGCGCGATCCCACGACCCTCGTGGTGGTCGAGGACGTGTCGGATCTCTGGGCGCTCGAACGCTCGGGGGCCGTGAAGGCGCGCTACCACGTGCTCGGCGGCGTGCTCTCGGCGCTGGACGGGGTGCGGCCGGAGCATCTCAACCTCGCGACCCTCGTGGATCGCGTGGCTCGACCCGAGGTCACCGAGGTGATCCTGGCCCTCAACGCCACCGTCGACGGGCAGACGACGGCCCATTACGTCACCGAGTCGATCCGGCACTGCGACGTGAAGGTCACGCGCCTCGCCCACGGCGTGCCGGTGGGCGGCGAGCTCGATTATCTCGATGAGGGGACCCTGACCGCCGCCATCCGCAGCCGTACCGCCTTCTGACCGGACTTCCGCGGCAGCCCGGGGATCATTTGACCGGTTCCCGGCCGCATCCTATTCGACGTCCAGCCCGGAGACGTCCCGGCGCTGTCCCTGCCGGTTGCCGCCATGACCATCCGCCCGCTCGTCATCCTCCCCGATCCCGTTCTGCGCCGGGCCTCCGACCCGGTCGGCCCGATCACCGCGGAGATCCGCACCCTCGTCGCCGACATGTTCGAGACGATGTACGACGCCCCCGGCGTGGGACTGGCGGCGATCCAGATCGGCGTGGCCAAGCGCGTCGTCACGATCGACACGTCGAAGGAGGAAGGCGTCCGCGACGCGAAGGTGTTCATCAATCCCGAGATCATCTGGTCCTCGGAGGAGATGCGGGTCTACGACGAGGGCTGCCTGTCGATCCCTGAATATTACGGCGAGGTCGAGCGGCCGGACCGGGTCCGCGTACGGTTCCGCGACATCGACGGCAACGAGCAGGAGATCGAGGCCGGTGGCCTGCTCTCGACCTGCATCCAGCACGAGATCGATCACCTCAACGGCGTGCTGTTCATCGACCACCTGTCGAAGCTGAAGCGCGACCGGGTGATCAAGAAGTTCGCCAAGGCGGCCAAGCGCGACGCGGCCTGAGGCGGCCATGCGCGTCATCTTC
The DNA here is from genome assembly GCF_022829625.1 of Methylobacterium sp. E-046. NCBI lineage: Bacteria > Pseudomonadati > Pseudomonadota > Alphaproteobacteria > Hyphomicrobiales > Methylobacteriaceae > Methylobacterium > Methylobacterium sp. E-046. The sequence continues at coordinate 108,923 of NZ_JAKSYP010000090.1, forward strand.
ATGGGCACGCCGGACTTCGCGGTGCCGACCCTCGCCCGGCTGGCACAGGACGGTCACGACATCGCCGCAGTCTATACCCGCGCGCCCGCGAAGGCCGGCCGCGGGATGAGCCTGCGCCCCTCCCCGGTCCAGGCCCTGGCCGAGACGCTCGGCGTGTCCGTTCTGACGCCGTCGACGCTGCGCACACCGGAGGCGGCCGAGACCTTCGCGGGTCACCGCGCGGAGGTCGCCGTGGTCGTGGCCTACGGGATGCTGCTGCCGCAAGCGATCCTCGACGCGCCGGCGCACGGTTGCCTGAACCTGCACGGTTCCCTGCTGCCGCGCTGGCGGGGCGCCGCGCCGATCCAGCGCGCCGTGATGGCGGGCGATGCCGAGAGCGGGGTCGGCGTGATGCGGATGGAAGCCGGGCTCGACACCGGTCCCGTGGCCCTCGAGGCCCGGATCCCGATCGCACCCGGCATGACGGCCGGTGAGTTGCACGACGCGCTGATGCCCGTGGGCGCCGACCTGATGGCGCAGGCCATCGTCCGTTTGGGTCAGGACCGCCTGGCGTTCACGCGGCAGCCCGAAGAGGGCGTGGTCTACGCGCGCAAGATCACCAACGACGAGGCGCGGATCGACTGGTCGCGGCCGGCGCACGAGGTCGCCAACCGGATCAACGGGTTGTCGCCATTCCCGGGGGCCTTCTTCGAGGTCGATCTCGGCAAGGGCCCGGAGCGGGTGAAGGTCCTGCGGGCCGCGCGCGCCGACGGAGGGGGCGTCGCCGGGACGCTCCTCGATTCCGACGGCACGGTGGCGTGCGGCGACGGCGCCGTGCGGCTGATCGAGCTCAGGCGGGCCGGCAAGGGCGGCAGCGCGGCGGGATCCGACTTCGTCCGCGGCGCCCGCCTGACGCCCGGCACCCGCCTCGGCTGATGCCCCGCTACAAGCTCGTCATCGAATACGACGGCGGCCCGTTCTGTGGCTGGCAACGGCAGGCCGACGAGCCCACGGTCCAGGGGGCGATCGAGGCGGCGGTGACGCGATTTTCCGGGGAGGAAGCCAGGCTCACCTGCGCGGGCCGGACCGATGCCGGCGTTCACGCCGTCCATCAGGTGGCCCATCTCGACCTGATCAAGGAATGGCGGACCGACACGGTGCGGGACGCGCTGAACGCCCATCTCCGTCCGCAACCGGTGGCGGTCCTGTCGGCCGAGATCGTGCCGGCAGCCTTCGATGCCCGCCACTCGGCGATCCGGCGGCACTACCGCTACCGCATCCTCAACCGGCGCAGCCCGGCCGCGCTAACGCGGGCCCATGTCTGGCACGTGCCCTGGCCGCTGGACGCCGATCTCATGCATGTCGCGGCCCAGCGCCTCGTGGGTCGCCATGATTTCTCGGCCTTCAGGGCGGCCGAATGCCAGGCCAACAGCCCGGTGCGCACGCTGGAGCAGCTCGACGTCCGCCGGTCCCCGATGGCGCTGCACGACGAGATCGTCGTTGCGACCTCCGCACGCTCCTTCCTGCATCATCAGGTGCGCGCGATGGTCGGGACGCTGATGCTCGCCGGGTGCGGGCGTCTCTCTGCGGACGAAGTGGCCGACATTCTGGCCTCCGGCGAGAAACGCCGGTGCGGCCCCCTAGCGCCCGCTGCGGGCCTGACTTTCGTCAAGGTGGATTACCCGGATCTGGACCACTCTCAGGTCTGAGAAGCCGGATTTGCGATCTGAGATTCGAGCGACGGGGAACGCACGGGCGGGCTGCTCACTACGCGGGGGCGGCGGCGTCGCCGGTTCTCCTCATCGTGGCTCCCGCCACGGCGAAAACGCATCGCCCCGGCATCGTGAGGTATCTCTCGACCGCCTTCCGTCGGCCCTCGTCGTCACGCTCCACGGCTTGGCCAATCTAGACTTCGCCAACCCCGACCCGGCGACATTCCTGAGCGCCGCGGCACGCGTGTCTGCCGGGACCCGTCGATGCAGGAGATTGAATCGCTCGGCCTGGATCTGGGATCCGATCGGTGCCCGGGCCGGCAGCCACGTCGTCGGGATCCGCATTTGCTTCCGGGCCATCGACGGATTCGACTTCGCGTGGCTCAGGCGCGGGCCGCGCTGAAGTACGCCTCCAGCACCCGCTCGTAGATCGCGGTCAGCCGCTCGAGATCGGCGACCGCCACGCACTCGTCGACCTGGTGCATGGTCTCCCCCACGAGGCCGAACTCGATCACCGGACAGGCATCCTTGATGAAACGGGCATCCGACGTGCCGCCCGTGGTCGAGAGCGTGGGGGTCAGGCCCGTTTCGGTCCGGATGGCGTCGGACACCAGCGTCACGAAGTCATCCGGTCGCGTCAGGAAGGCCGGAGCGTTCGAGGGATGAAGGTCGAGGGCAAAGCGCACCGCGTTCCCGGCCGCCTGCTCCAGGCGCCGTCGGATCTCGGCGCCGAGGCTCTCCGCGGTCCAGTCATCGTTGAACCGCACGTTGAACGTCGCCCGCGCCGTCGCCGGGATCACGTTGGTGGCCGGATTGCCCACGTCGATCGTCGTGAATTCGAGATTCGAGGCATCGAAATGCGTGGTGCCGCCGTCCAGCGGCTCGGCCGCGAGCGCCGACGCGAGGCGCAGCAGGCCCGGGATCGGGTTCTCCGCCTTGTGAGGATAGGCGACATGGCCCTGGCGGCCGAGAACCGTGAGCTTGCCGGTGAGCGAGCCCCGCCGACCGATCTTGATCATCTCGCCGAGCCGACCCGGGTTGGTGGGCTCGCCGAGAAGGCAATGGTCGAAGCGCTCGCCCCGGGCGCGGGCCCAGGCGAGGAGCTTCACGGTGCCGTTGACCGCCGGCCCCTCCTCGTCGCCGGTGATCAGGAACGCGATGGAACCGGTGAACCCGGCGCCGCGCCGCGTCAGGAAGGCCCGCGTCGCCGCCAGCATGCAGGCGATGCCGCCCTTCATGTCGGCGGCACCGCGGCCGTACAGCATGCCCTCGTCCACCGCGCCGTCGTATGGCCCGTGCCGCCAAGCACCGTCACCCTCCGGCACGACGTCGGTATGACCGGCGAAGACGAGGCAGGGGCCGCCCTGCCCGATGCGCGCGAACAGGTTCGGCGTATCGGGATAGCCGGCCTCGGAGAAGACCGGGCGCTCGATGGCGAACCCGGCGTTCCGGAGCGCGTCGGCGACCACGTCGAGGGCGCCACGATCCTCCGGGGTCACGGACCGGCAGCGGATCAGGTCTTGCGCCAGACGCAGTGCGGCGTGGGAAGCGTCGTTGTCAGCCGGCATGAACCCGTCGTCCTTGGAGAACCCGTCCGTCACGAGCCCGCCCTTGGCGTTCCGGCCTTGGCGGCCCGACACGCCGCGCGGGCCGCCTGCCCCGAGGCGGCCCGGACGGGGGAGCTCTGGAGTCCCCTACTTGGTGACCACCACCTGCACGTCACCGTGGCGGCGCTGGACCGAGACGGTGACGTCGTCGTCGTAGCGCTGGAACCGGATATCCAGGTGCGAGCTGCCGAGTCTCACGTTGTAGAGCGTCACGCCGTCGAGGAAGTTCGGTAGGATCGGGTTCTTGAGACGGACCCTGTTCCGCGCATGATCGAGTTCGACGCCGAGACAGGCGGCCAGGAATGCGAACGGCGCTGCCGCCGCCCAAGCCTGCGGGCTGCAGGCCACCGGGTAGGAGACCGGCCCGCGCTGCTTGCGGCGCATGAAGCCGCAGAACAGCTCCGGCAGGCGCTTCTGGTCCTGGTAGAGCGAGGTGTCGAACATCCCCTGGAAGATGCGGGCGGCCTCGTGCTTGCGGTCGTAGCGCGCGAGGCCCATCGCGATCAGCGCGTTGTCGTGCGGCCAGATCGAGCCGTTGTGGTAGGACATCGGGTTGTAGCGTGCCTCGCCCTTGGCGATCGTGCGCACGCCCCAGCCGTTGAACCCGTCCTTGCACAGCAGCGTCTCGGCGACACGCGCCGCGCGCTCCGGCTTGGCGATGCCGGTGAAGAGCGCGTGGCCGGCATTGGACGACCGCACCGCGCACTGCTTCTTGGATCCGTCGAGGGCGAGCGCGTAGGTGCCGATCTCCTCGTTCCAGAACGCCGCGTCGAATCGCTCCCGCAGGTCGGTGGCCGCCTGGGTCAGGCGCTCGGCCAGCGGGTCGTGGCCGAGGAGCGCGGCGAGCTTCGCCATGCCGTGCTTGGCGGCGTAGACGTAGCCCTGTACCTCGCACAGCGCGATCGGCCCCTTGGCGAGGTGGCCGTCGGCGTGGAAGATCGAATCGTGGCTGTCCTTCCAGCCCTGATTCTCCAGGCCCTTGTCGGTGTCACGGGCATACTCGACGAAGCCGTCGCCGTCGCGGTCGCCGTAGCGGTCCATCCATTCGAGGGCGAGTTCCAGCGCCGGCCAGATCGCCCGGATGGTCTCCAAGTCGCCAGTGACCGCGTAGTACTCCCAGGCGAGCATCACGAAGAGAGGCGTGCCGTCGATCGTGCCGTAATAGTGCCGGAACGGAACTTCCCCGAGCATCGCCATCTCGCCGCGGCGGGTCTCGTGCAGGACCTTGCCGGGCTGGGCGTCGGCCGCCGGATCGACCGCCTTGGCCTGGGTTGAGGCGAGGTAGCGCAGCACGCCGCGGGCGAATTTCGGATCGATCCAGAGCGCCATCATCGCCGTGATGATGCCGTCGCGGCCGAAGACCGTGGAGTACCAGGGAATGCCGGCGAACGGGTAGATGCCCTCGGGGGTCCGGCTCGCCAGCATGTAGAGGTCGGCCGTGGCCCGGCACAGGCCCTCGTTGAACTGGTCGTTCGACGAGATGATGGTGGTGATCCCGGCCGTCAGGGCGCGCAGGTCGCGGCGGGCATCGCGGTAGGCGCGGGCGAAGATCGTCCCCTCGCCGAGATCCTTTGCCTCACGCCGGGCACCGCCGACATTGGCGGCCAGCGTCAGCTTCGCGGCGGCGTCCTCGCCGACCATCGTGTCGGTCGGCGGCTTGGTGAAGGCGCGGTGCGCCTCGAACGCGACGCGGATGAACAGCGACGTCCGTCCCCCCGGGGGCAGCGACACGTCGAAGGCGACCCGGCCCGGCTCGATCAGGTCGGGCTTCGGGCCGAAATGCAGCGCCGTGGAGCGCACGATCTCGTCGAGCCCGACGTACCGGAACTGTACCTCGCGGTCGCTCGCGACTAGGACGCCGCGCTTGCCGCGCTCCTTGCGCTCGGTGCCGCGCACCTCGAACAGGTCGCGGAAATCGGCGTCGAAGGTCACGGCGATGCGAACGCGGCGATGCTTCGAATCGAAGGAGCGCAAGCCGATCCGGTCGTAGCAGGTTCCGCGGAACAGAAACTTCGTGCGCTCGATCGCGATCGTCTCGCGGGGGATCGAGGTCTCGTCATGGGCCTCGAGACGGATGTCGGGCGTCGTCATGTCAACGCTGAGGGCGCCGTTGTCGTCCTGCATGACCGAGGACAGCATCAGCGGACGCTGGCCTTCGACGGTCAGCTCCAGGCGCGAGAGATAGCGCGTGTCTTGGAAGTAGAGCCCCTCCGGTCCGGGCTGGACCCCGATATCGCCGTAGGAATCCAGGACCCCGAAGGCCTCGCCGAACTTCAGCGAGCGCAGGGGTCGCTCCACGAGGGAGGTCTGCGCTTCGATATGGTAGGGCGGAAGCACGTCGTCGGCATCCTGGAAGCCGAGCGCCGCGTTTCCGGCACTCGCCAGAGTGCGGGCCGTCGCTGGGTGGGCCGCTGCCGAGTTCTCCGCCGCCATACAGGGCATCTCCGGGTACGTGTGAGGGTGCGAATCGAGAGGGCCGCCGCATCACCTCGGATGCGGCGGCCCTTGTTCACTCTACGGATGAGTCGCCTTTAAGACGCTAGGCCGGGGCGGCCCTGCCTCGCAAGCCCGATGCCGGGATTCCTTGCGCTGCGGGGCCCCGACCGGCCGATCAGGCCGGCATCGCCGCGACGGGGATCGCGGGACGCGCGGAGCCGTTCAGCTCACCGAATTGCGGCTTGAAGCCGGATTTCGGCAGCTTGATCACGTCGGCCCCGCGGGCCAGCAGATCCTCGTAGGCGGCGACGTACTTCTTGACCATGCACTCGGCGGTAAACTGGCTCTCGAAGTGGCCGCGGACACCGGCGCGGCTCATGGCCTTGACCTGGGCGACCGCCGCGACGGCGTCGTCCATGGTCTCGCAGAGCACGCCGCCGACGCCGTCCTTGATGACCTCCGGCACGGAGCCGTTGCGGAAGGCAATCACCGGCGTGCCGGCGGACATCGCTTCGATCATGACGAGGCCGAAAGGCTCGGGCCAGTCGATCGGGAAGGCGAGCGCCAGAGCGTTGCCGAGGAATTCCTTCTTCTGCTCCTCGTTGATCTCGCCGATATACTCGATCAGCGGGTGATGGATCATCGGCTCGATGACCTCATCCCAATAATCCTGGTCGGCCTTGTCGACCTTGGCGGCGATCTTGAGCGGCGTCCCCGAGCGGATCGCCATCTCGATGGCGCGATCGGGACGCTTCTCGGGGGAGATCCGGCCGAGGAAGGCGAGGTAGCCGCCCTTCGCGTCCGGGTAGTACGGGCAGTTCTCGGCCGGCAGGCCGTGATGGATCGTCGCCAGCCAGTTCGAGGTCGGCGGCATGGGCAGGCGCTGGTTGTCGGAGATCGACACCAGGGGCATGCCCGTGAAGGTGCGGTAGACCGGCATGAAGTCCGGCACGTCGAGGCGGCCGTGCATCGTGGTGATGCACTTGTGGTTCAGATCCTCGAACATCGGATACTGCAGCAGATCGATGTGGAAGTGCAGGATGTCGAACTCGTGCGCGCGCCGGTGCACCTGATGCAGCATCGCCAAGTGGCTGGCGGTGTGATCCCGGTATCCCAGAAGGCGCAGGCCCTCGGGCGTGCAGGATGCGAGCTTCGATGAGGTCTTCGAGTCGCCGCTTGCGAACAGCGTGACTTCGTGGCCCTGGCGGACCAGTTCCTCGGTAATCCAGCTGACGACGCGCTCGGTGCCGCCGTAGAACTTCGGAGGGACGGCCTCCGACAACGGAGCGATCTGGGCAATGCGCACGAAGTGTCTCCTGGTTGGCCGAATTTGACGGGGGGTCTAACCCTGCCGGCCTGAGCGGGACATGAATGAAACGGACGGCCAAGGTTATGGTTCCTGGCGCCCCAGCTGTCGCTCCCCGTTTTGTGCAGTGCGCGCGCTGTCCCCGAATTCCCCCGAATCAGCGAGGCTATCCGGGCGTTCTCGACCTTTTGCTCGCGGAGAAGAGGGTGGCGCGCGCCTCCACGGCAGACCGCTCCGGCGGCCCGTTCGCGCGGGCGTTGCCGCGGCGCCGCCTTTCTGTCATAAGCCGCCCCGCGTCGAACCGCCCGGCTGATTAGGGCTGCCGTGGCGGCTCGTGCTGCTCCACCAGAAGCATAAACGCGCGAACCTCATCCGATCCTCGCGGGTCGGCCCGGGGAATCTTCGCGCAACGGAGAGCCAAATGCCCAAGTTGAAGACGAAATCGGGCGCGAAGAAGCGCTTCAAGATCACCGGCACCGGCAAGGTGATGTACGCCCAGGCCGGCAAGCGCCACGGGATGATCAAGCGGACGACCAAGCAGATCCGCAACCTGCGCGGCACCACGACCCTGTTCGAGGGCGATGCCGCCAACGTGAAGAAGTACTTCCTGCCGAACGCGCGGTAAGTCCTTCTACACCCGTTGCCACTGTCTTTCGTCGAATCCAGGAGATAACCGATGGCCCGCGTCAAGCGCGGCGTGACCAGTCACGCGAAGCACAAAAAAGTCCTGAAGGCCGCCAAGGGCTATTACGGCCGGCGCAAGAATACGATCCGGATCGCCAAGCAGGCGGTCGAAAAGGGCATGCAGTATGCCTACCGCGATCGCAAGAACAAGAAGCGCACGTTCCGCGCCCTCTGGATCCAGCGCCTCAACGCGGCGGTCCGCGAGCACGGCCTGACCTACTCGCGCTTCATCGACGGTCTGGCCAAGTCCGGCATCGTCGTCGACCGCAAGGCGCTGTCGGAGCTGGCGATCCACGAGCCGGCAAGCTTCGCCGCCGTCGTCGAGAAGGCGAAGGCCGCGCTGCCGCAGACCACCGCCAAGGCGGCCTGATCCAGGCCTGAGGCGAGACGTACGGAAGGCGCGGTTCCCCCGGGGAGCCGCGCCTTCGTCGTTCTCGAGGTCCCACGCCCCGCGCTTGCACCCGGGCGCACAACGCGCGAGAGCACGGCCCGACGGCCGACTCCGCCAACCCTGCTCGAAGACAGCGATGACCGATCTCGATTCCCTCGAACGCGATCTCCTGGCCGAGATCTCGGCGGCCTCGGACGAGGCGGCCCTCGACGCGGTCCGCGTCGCCGCGCTCGGCAAGAAGGGCAGCGTCTCGGAGCTCCTGAAGACCCTGGGCGCCATGACCCCCGGGGAGCGCAAGGAGCGCGGGCCCCTGATCAACGGCCTGCGGGACCGGGTCCAGGGCGCCGTCACCGCGCGCAAGGCCGAACTCGCCGAGGCCGCTCTGGAGGCCCGCCTCGCCTCCGAGCGGGTCGACGTGACCCTGCCGGTCCGCGAGGCGCCGGAGGTGCGCGGCCGGATCCACCCGATCTCCCAAGTCATCGATGAGATCACCGCGATCTTCGCCGATATGGGTTTCTCGGTGGCCGAAGGTCCGGACATCGAGACGGACGAGTTGAACTTCACCGCCCTCAACTTCCCGCCCGGGCACCCGGCCCGCGAGATGCACGACACCTTCTTCCTGGCGCCGGACCGGGACGGGAAGCGCAAGGTGCTGCGCACCCACACCTCGCCGGTGCAGATCCGCACCATGCGGGCGCAGACCCCGCCGATTCGGGTGATCATCCCGGGCCGGACCTACCGGCACGATTCCGACCAGACCCACACGCCGATGTTCCATCAGGTCGAGGGGCTGGTGATCGACACGGCGGCCAACATCGCCAACCTGAAATGGGTGCTGGAGGAGTTCTGCAAGGCGTTCTTCGAGGTGGAGGGCGTGAAGATGCGCTTCCGCCCGTCCTTCTTCCCCTTCACCGAGCCGTCGGCAGAGGTCGACATCCAGTGCTCGCGCAAGGGCGGCGAGATCCGCTTCGGCGAGGGCGACGACTGGTTGGAGATCCTCGGATGCGGGATGGTGCACCCGAACGTGCTCCGCAATTGCGGGCTCGACCCGGACGTCGTGCAGGGCTTCGCCTTCGGCGTCGGCATCGACCGGATCGCCATGCTGAAATACGGCATGCCGGACCTGCGGCCGTTCTTCGAGGCGGATGTCCGCTGGCTCGATCATTACGGCTTCCGGCCGCTCGACGTGCCGAGCCTCGTGGGCGGCCTCACCGGCTGAGCGCCTCCGCCGCGGCCGTCCGGCTCCGGCGAAGGCCCCGTGATCCTGTTCCTCCGACGGTCGAGCCGACCTCAGGCTCTCGAAGGTCCATCATGAAATTCACCCTCTCCTGGCTCAAGGATCACCTCGAGACCGAGGCCACCCTCGACACCATCGCCGACGCGCTGACGCGGATCGGCCTCGAGGTGGAGGGCGTCGAGGACAAGGCCGCCGCGCTCAAGCCCTACGTGATCGCCCGGATCCTGACCGCCGAGCAGCACCCGAACGCCGACCGGCTGCGGGTGTGCACGGTGGATACCGGCGCGGGCGCGCCGGTTCAGGTGGTCTGCGGTGCGCCGAACGCCCGGGCCGACCTCGTCTCGGTCTTCGCACCGCCCGGCACCTACGTGCCCGGAAAGGCCATCACCCTCTCGGTGGGCATGATCCGCGGCGTCGAGAGCCGCGGCATGCTGTGCTCAGGCGCGGAACTCGGCCTCGGGGACGACCATGACGGCATCATGGAGCTCCCGACCGACGCGCCGATCGGCCAGGGCTACGCGCTGTATGCGGGGCTCGACGATCCGGTCATCGAGATCAACCTGACGCCGAACCGGCCGGATTGCACCTCGGTCCATGGCATCGCCCGCGACCTCGCCGCGGCCGGGATCGGCACCCTGAAGCGCGAGACGCTGCCGGGCGTGCGCGGCGAAGGCCCCTGCCCGGTCGAGGTCGAGCTGGCCTTCGCGTCCGCCGACCGGCACCTCGCCCCGGTGTTCGCCCTGCGGCTCGTCCGCGGAGTCAAGAACGGCCCGTCGCCGGCCTGGATGCAGGCCCGGCTGCGGGCGATCGGCCTGCGCCCGATCAATGCGCTGGTCGACATCACCAATTACGTGACCTTCGATCGCGGACGGCCGCTGCACGTCTTCGATGCCGCCAAGGTGTCGGGGAACATCACGGTGCGGCGCGCGCAGTCCGGCGAGACCCTGCTCGCCCTCGACGGCCGGACCCACACGCTCACCGACGACACGGTGGTGATCGCCGACAAGAACGGCGTCGAATCCATCGCCGGCATCATGGGCGGCCAGGCCTCCGGCTGCGATGCCGGCACGACGGACGTGCTGATCGAATCGGCGATCTGGGACCCGGCCAACATCGCCCAGTCGGGCCGTCGCCTCGGCATCATCACCGATGCGCGCTACCGTTTCGAGCGGGGTGTCGATCCGGCCTTCACGCGTCCGGGTCTCGACCTCGCGACGCGACTGGTGGTGGACCTGTGCGGCGGCACGCCGACCGAGGCGCAGATCGCCGGCGAGCCGCCGGAATCCGGACGCCGCATCGAGTTTCCGTGGACCGAGGTCAGCCGTCTCGCCGGCATCGACGTGCCGCGCGTCGAGATGACGGCGATCCTCGAAGCGCTGGGTTTTCATGTCTCCGGCACCGGCGACCGGGCTCAGGTGCTCACGCCCTCTTGGCGGCCCGACGTCGAGGGCAAGGCTGACCTCGTCGAGGAGGTGGTGCGCATCGCCGGTCTGGATCGGATCGAGGCCAAGCCCCTGCCCCGGCTCGCCGGGATCGGCCGTCCGCTCCTCACCGTGATGCAGAAGCGCACCCGTATCGCCAAGCGCGCCCTGGCGAGCCGCGGCCTGATGGAGGCCGTCACGTGGTCCTTCGTTCCGCACGCGGATGCCGCGCTGTTCGGCGGCGGCGGTGACGACCTCGTCCTGGCGAACCCGATCGCCTCGGAACTGTCGGACATGCGCCCCAGCCTCCTGCCGGGCCTCCTGCGCGCGGCGCAACGCAACGCCGACCGCGGCTACCCGGACGCGGCCCTCTTCGAGGTCGGCCAGTGCTTCGGATCCGACGAGCCTGAGGGCCAAACCATCCGCGCGGCGGCGGTCCGCCGCGGCAGCGCCACCCTGTCCGGCGCCGGGCGGCACTGGGACGGCGGCGTCGAGACCGTGGACGCGTTCGACGCCAAGGCCGACGCCCTCGCGCTGCTGGGCAGCCTCGGCGTGCCGACCGGCGGCCTGCAGGTGACGGCAGGCGGGCCGTCCTGGCTCCATCCGGGCCGCTCGGGCACCCTGCGCTTCGGCCCCAAGACGGCGATCGGCTGGTTCGGCGAGGTGCATCCGCGGACCCTTCAGGCGCTCGATCTCAAGGGGACCCTGGTCGCCTTCGAGATCGTGCTGGATGCCCTTCCCCTGCCCAAGAACAAGACGACGAAGGCCAAGCCGGCGCTCGTGCTCTCCGAGTTCCAACCCCTGTCCCGCGACTTCGCCTTCGTGGTCGGGCGGGATGTTCCGGCCGGCGATATCGTGAAGGCCGCACAAGGGGCGGAGGGCAAGCTCGTCACGGGCGTCGACGTCTTCGACGTCTACGAGGGGCCGGGCGTGCCGGAGGGCTCGAAATCGGTGGCTGTCGCGGTGCGATTGCAGCCGGTGGAGCGCACCCTGACCGATACCGAGATCGAGGCGGTGAGCGCGAAGATCGTCGCCGAGGTATCCCGGCGGACCGGCGCGACGCTTCGAACCTGAGGAGAGCCGCGTGGATCGGATCGCCCTGCTCATCGCGGATCTCGCGGCCGCCGAACATCGGCCGACCGCAGCCTTGCGCGAGGCCCTGACGCATCCGGGGGCGCTCGCCGATGCGACACTCCCGCTGCTGGAGGCGGCAGCCGATGGGCGCGAGCTGACGCCGGAGGAGACCAACCTCCTCTTCTGGGGCCTGCACGTCATGGCCCATGCGCGGGACACCCGCGCCCTGGCACCGCTCCTGCGCCTGTTGCGGCAGGATGAGGAGAGTCTCGACGCCGTGCTGGGCGACGCCCTCACGGCGACCCTGGCCAAGGTCCTGGCGAGCCTGTTCGACGGGGATACCGCACCGTTCTTCCGGCTGATCCTCGACAGCACCGTGGACGATTTCGTCCGCATGGCGCTGCTCTCGGCCTGCACCTTCCTGACCCTGGAGGGCCGGATCGATCGGGGCGCGATGCACGACCTGCTGGTCCGCTTCGACGACGCCCAGGCCGCCGTCGAGGAGGCGCCGGTCTGGTCGGGCTGGGAAGAGACGATCGCGCATCTCGGCTTCCGGGACCTCGCCCCGCGCGTCGCGGCGGCCCGTGCCGATGGGCGCATCACCGACGAAATCAGCGATGCCGACTGGTTCAAGGAGGCGTTGCGCAAGGCCGAGACGAAGCCGAACGATCGCGATCGCCTCGGCCCCTATCAGTACGGCTACTTGGATGATCCGATCGAAGCCCTCGACTGGACCGTCGAAGGCGCGGGCGAGCCGCAGCGCAATCCGCTCAAGGACGTCGGCCGCAACGATCCCTGCCCCTGCGGTTCGGGCAAGAAATTCAAGAAGTGCTGCCTCGGCAAGGTCGAAGCCGAGGGACCGTGGATGCCGCCGGGATCGCTATTGGGCTGAGTCGCCGGACCCGCTCAGGGGATTCTCCGGATCCCAGCCGTATGTCAGCGTCTCGAACCGCATCGCGCGGGCATCGACCATCAGCAAGCGTCCGACCAGGGCCTCGCCGAAGGGAGCCACGGTCCGGATGACCTCCATGGCCATCAGCGAGCCCATCACGCCGGCCAGCGCGCCGAGAACGCCCGCCTCGGCGCAGGCAGGCACGCTGCCGGGTGGCGGCGGGTTCGGAAACAGGCAGCGATAGGTCGGATTCGGCCGTCCGTCCGGGCCGGATTCGTGCGCGCGGATCGTGGTGAGCGTCCCATCGAACCGGCCGAGCGCCGCCGTCACGAGCGGCCGGCCGGCCTGGTAGCAGGCGTCGGAGACGGCGTAGCGCGTGGCGAAGTTGTCGGACCCATCGGCGACCACGTCGTAGCCGGCGATCAGGTCGACGGCGTTGACCGGAGCGATCCGCACGACGTGGGAGACGATCCGCACGTGCGGGTTGAGATGCGCCACCGCATCGGCGGCACTCTCGACTTTCAGACGGCCGAGATCCGGCGTTCCATGGATGACCTGGCGCTGAAGATTCGACAGCGAGACCGTGTCGTCGTCGACGATACCGATCGTGCCGATCCCGGCCGCAGCGAGGTACTGGATCAGCGGCGCGCCGAGCCCCCCTGCCCCGATGACGAGCACCCGCGCGGCCCGGAGGCGGGCTTGGCCCGGACCGCCGATCTCGGGCAGCACGAGGTGGCGGGCGTAGCGTTCGACTTCTTCCGATGCGAGGGCCATGGGCTGCCCATAGCCGTCCGCGGCGCCGCGCGGAAGCGCCCGCACGCAAGAACGCCGCCCCAGTGAGGAGGCGGCGCCGTGTCTCGCAGGACGGCCGATCAGCGCGGCGCGAGGATCATGATCATCTGCCGGCCTTCGAGCATCGGCTCGCTCTCGACCTTGGCGATCTCGGCGGTCTCGTGCTTCACGCGCTCCAGAAGGCGCAGACCGATATCCTGGTGAGCCATTTCACGACCGCGGAAGCGCAAAGTCACCTTGACCTTGTCGCCCTCCTCGAAGAAGCGGTGCACCGACTTCATCTTGGTATCGTAGTCGTGCTTGTCGATGCCGGGGCGGAGCTTGATCTCCTTGACCTCGACGGTCTTCTGACGCTTGCGGGCCTCGTTCTGCTTCTTCTGCTCGTTGAAGCGGAAGCGCCCGTAATCGAGCAGCTTGCAGACGGGGGGCACGGAGTTCGGAGCGATCTCCACGAGATCAAGCCCGGCCTCCTCGGCAAGGTTCAGCGCGTCGAAGAAGGCGACGACACCGCGGTTCTGCCCGGTATCATCGATCAGCTGCACTTCCCGCACTCCGCGAATGTCGCGGTTCGCGCGCGGCCCGTCCTTCTGCGGGGCCGGCATGGCTCTCATCGGTCTACGAATGGCTTCGATCTCCTGCTGCAACGACGAAACGGCGGACTGGACAACCCCCGGGAGGATCGCCTGACCACCAGCCGCTCCGGTCTCATCCGGACATATAACGTTGGGGGAAGCGCGACCAGAGTCAACGGCCAACCGGACCGGGGCCCGAAATAATCGGACGCGTCGGTCGAAATGCGCCTGCCACCATGCGAAGATTGGAGGCGCCGGAAGCCTTGTCGACGCCGTGACTTGGCGTGCGCTCAAAGCAGTACCTGTGCCGGCCTCGCCATGGGAACAGGGTCCAAGAAGATCGAACCCCTCACCAGGCGCTGCGGGGTGCCGGACCACACGCTGCGCTACGACGAGCGGCTCGGGCTGATTCCCTACGCAGATCGGGACGTGTCCGGTCGGCGGGCCTCCGAAGCGTCCATCCTCACCTGATCGCGGTCCTCGGCCGTTTGATGGTCACGGGAATGTCGATCAGCGAAACGCTGCGACCCGCGAGCTTGCGGGCGCAGGGTCGGTCGACTGAACCCGAAGGGCGCGCTCCGCGCGAACGCCCCCGTCGGCAGGTGCGACGGCGAATCGCCGATGTCCAGGGCTGCCTCCTCTCTCGATTCGAAGGTCGCCGCCACGGCCGGTGTCGGGGAGAAGAAGACCGATGGCGCAAGCACAGGACCCGAACGAGTGCCGCTTCGAACGCGGGCGACGAATTCTGCCTGAAATCGACGGACGGGCCAGCGGGGCGGTGGTCGCGCCCCCTGGCCGGCATCGCGCCGGACTTCGCCCGCTACCTGATTGAGTTTCCCTCCGGCGACATGGACACGCGTCCCGGACTCGGCCTGCGCAGTCGGGAGGTCGCCGCCATCGCGGCGCTGGCGGCGCTCGGCAATGCCGCGCCGCAGCTCACGGCGCCCATAGCGACCGGTCTCAATGGCGGCGTCTTGCAGGCCGAGATCGTCGAGATCCTGATGCGGACCGCCGTCTATGCGGGCTTTCCAGCCGCCCTCTACGGCCTGTCAGCCCCTACAAAAGGCTTCCCGCCGCAGGCCGCGACGGATGACGCGACCCGAGCCGGGGCAGCTCAGGGATGGCGGCCGAGGAGGGCGGCGTAGACCGCAAGCGTGTCCTCGGCCATCCGTTCGAGGGAGAAATGCGCCTCGACATGCGCCCGCCCCCGTCGTGCGAGGGAATCCCGGGCACTGGCGCCGAGCGACAGGGCTTCGGTGAGTGCCGTCGCCAGCGCGGCGGCGTCGCCGGGCGGGACACGCCAGCCCGTGCGCTGGCCGGCGGGCACGTCGGGGGGCGCCAGGACCGTCTCGGGCACCGCGCCGAGATCGGAGACGACCACCGGTGTACCGAGGGCCTGGGCCTCCACGGCCGAGCGCCCGAACGCCTCCGGCTCCACGGACGGCACCGCCACCGCCGAGGCGGCCCGAAAGGCCGCCGGCATGTCGGCGCAGTGACCGACCCGGCGTACGATGTTGCCGAGCCCGCGCGCGGCGATCAGCGCGTCGAGCTCGCGCTCGTAGGATGTCCGGCCCTGGGGATCCCCCGCCAGCACCACGGCGAGGTCCGCCACGCCCTGATCGCGCATACGCGCGGCGGCCTCGATGAGGACGCGATGTCCCTTCCACGCGGTCAGGCGGGCGGCGAGGAGGATCACGCGCTCGTGCGGCGCCACGTTCCAGGCCCGGCGGAGGGCTTCGACCCGCGCCGCCCCGACGGCGACCGGATTGAAGACGGCGAGATCGGTGCCGCGATGGATGACCCGGACCCGAACGCCCGCCTGCTCGGCATGGAGCTGGTGGATCAGGTCCGCGGTGTAGCGCGAGTTCGCGATCACCACGTCGCCGCGGGCCATGACGGAGTTGTACAGGACCTTCACGCCGGTCCGACCGGAATAGCTGCCGTGATACGTCGTCACGAACGGAAGCCCGAGACGCCGCGCGGCGCCGAGGGCCACCCAGGCCGGTGCGCGCGACCGGGCATGAATGATCTGGACGCCCTCGCGGCGGCACAGGGCCATCAGGCGCAGGACGTTCACCGCCATGCGTGCCGGGTTCTTCGACGCAGCTGGGAAGCGGAGCCAGTGGCCGCCCTTCGCCTGCAGCTCGCCGACGAGCCGGCCGCCCTCGGTGGCCACGAGCGCGCGCGCGCCGGCCGCCGCCAGGGCGCCGGCCACGTCGACCGTGGTACGCTCGGCGCCGCCGGCTTCGAGTTCCGGGATGATCTGGAGGATCCGGGCGCCCGCCAGGGCTCCGACCTCGACGGGAAAAACCGACCGGCTCGGGGTCACGTCGCTTGCCCGCTGTCCGCCGGCGAGGAGGCGCATGCCCCCGGCCGGTGTCTGCCAAATGCTCGCTGCCATTGCTCCAACATCGCCGCCGGGCTTTACGGTCCGGTAAACGGACGCTGAAGCCGACCCGATCAGGGACGGAGTTCTTCCACGCGTGAACGCGGATATCGGAGACGACGATGACCGAAACAGGGCCCGAGTTCCTGGATGTCGGCAGGGGCGGCGCGGCCCGCCGCATTGCCGTCCAAGTGCGGGACGGCTCGGGACCGCCCGTGGTCTGGCTCGGCGGCTTCCGCTCGGACATGACGGCCACCAAGGCCACGGCCCTGGATGACTGGGCGGCGGCGACGGGGCGCAAGCTGGTCCGTTTCGACTACGCCGCCCACGGCGCCTCGGGCGGGACCTTCACGGATTGCACGATCTCGACATGGCTTGAGGACGCAGAGGCCGTGCTGGGCGCCCACGTCGATGAGGCTCCCATCCTGGTGGGCTCCTCGATGGGCGGCTGGATCGCCTGCCTCGCCGCCCGCGCGCGGGCCGCGCGGGGTGGCAAGACCGCCGGCCTCGTACTCATCGCACCGGCACTCGATTTCACCGAGGATCTGATCTGGAACCGGTTGAGCGACGCAGCCCGTGCCATGATGCTGCGCGACGGCGTTCTCAAGAAACCCAGCGCATACGCGCCGGAACCCGACCCCATCACCCTCGCTCTGATCGAGGATGGTCGGCGGAACCGCATGCTCGACGGAATGCTCGAACTGGGCGGTCCGGTCCACGTCCTTCAGGGCATGCGCGACAGCGACGTGCCGCACACCCATGCCCTGAAGATCCTCGGCCATCTGCCGGCCGAGGGGACGGTGCTGACGCTGATCGCCGATGGCGACCACCGTCTCTCGAGGCCGCAGGATATCGCGCGCTTGGTCGCCGCCGTCGCGGAGATCGCCTGACCTGCCGGATCAGTGCAGGCTGACCGGCTGCAGGTCATGGGCGGCGGCGTTCGCCAACACGACATCGCGGGAATCCGCGAGCATGATCGGCGCGCCGCTGGCCGACAGCAGGGCGAACAGGTCGAGGCCCGGCGACAGTTCCGGGGCCTGCGGGAAGAAGCGGCGCACCTCGTCGGACCGGATCGGCCGGACGTAGGCGATGTGGCCCTCACCCAAAGCCGCCAGGTCGGCCGGCTGGAAATCGGCCGGATCGAGATCGGCGGGGGTCAGGGGCGACGGGTTCGGATCGGTCATCTAAGCCCTCCTGGGTGGCAGAGCGTCCACCGCCGATCTCGAAAGCACCGGCGGCCTGAACGCTATGTGGGGATCCTCGGCGGCCGATCAATCGGGCTCAGCCGCGCGCGCCGATGTCGATCTTGCGCACGATCCGGTCCGGCTCGGGACGCACGAGGTCGATGGACAGGAGACCGTTGGCGAGGTCGGCTCCCAGCACCTCCATGCCGTCCGCGAGGAGAAAGGTTCGCTGGAACTGGCGCGCCGCAATGCCGCGGTGGAGGAACTGACGCTCGCGCTCGTCGACCTGCCGCCCGCGGACCACGAGCTGGCTCTCCTCCAGCATCACGTCGAGCTGTTCGCGGGTGAAGCCGGCCACCGCCAGGGTGATGCGCAGGCGCTCGGGCTCACTCTCGGTCCGCGGCAGACGCTCGATGTTGTAGGGCGGATAACCGTCGTTGGCGGCCTTGGAGACCCGGTCGAGGGCCTGCTCGATCTCATCGAAGCCGAGCAGGAAGGGATGCCCGAAGGGTGAGGTTCGTGTCATCGCGGCCGTCATCCAGAAGGCGAGGCCTCCGATCCCCGGGACTTGCCGCACCCCGGGGCTCTTCGAGCACCTCAGCGAAAGGGAGCCCGCACGGGACAGCGCTCCACCGGGCGGGGTGCCGCGGCGATTCAAGGATATGGCCAAGGGTTTCCGGGCCATCAAGGGACACGCCCCATTTGTTCGGTGGGGCCAGGGGCAGTGTTCAGGAATAAGCGGCAAGAAATTCTAGGATATTTACGCAAGACGCGAGACAGCTACGCTTTCACGTAACAGTTTGGAACTGCTCTGATTTTCTCGCTGGGCCTTGATCCCTGCGGCGGCGATGGATACTGCCGCGGCTGACACGCATCCGCCCCACGCGGATTTCCACCCACCATCGCACCGCGAGGCATCAGAGCCCATGAGCGCGCCTTCGAGCCCGGTGGAGCACGTGGCGTTGCGGCGCGTCGCCGACGTGTGCGGCGACGAGGCCGACATCCTGGCCTTATCGGTAGCCCGCTTCGTGGCGGCCGGCTACATGACGAGCGACGTGGCGTGCTGGAACGCGGCCTTCGACGGCGCGGAGCAGCTGCTCGGGGCGGCGGAAGGCTGCCGCTTCGTCGCCTGCGTGGTCGCGATCGTCCGCGCCCTGCGGGTGGAGCGTGACGACGATTGGTCGTTCATGCCGGCGAGCTGCTGCCGGGTGACCGGTCACGAATGCGCGCTGGTCAACCTGATCAACCGGGGGCGGCGGCGGCTCTGGGCGGATCTGGAGGAGGCCGCGGCCGAACTCACCGGGCGCGAGGCTGCGCCCCGACTCGTGGCGGCCGTCCGCGCGGCCGCCGGGCCGATGGACGCGGCCGCCGCGCGCCTCGCGCCGACGACGCGTCCCGGCGGTGCCGTGCTGCACTGAGTCGTCGCATCATCAAACCGGCAGAGCGGCTCGCGCCGTGCGGTCGGGCTGGAGTGGAAGAGGAAAACCGGTCGGTGCTTGCCCTGCGTGTTCCCCTGTACCGTCGACGTGTCGGGCGGATCGCCGTCGACATGGCGGCCTGCTGCGCGCTCTCGGCGCTCCTCATCGTCTCGGCGCTGTCCCAGGAGGCTCCCGAGAAGGCCGCGCCGCTCAGGCTGCAGCTCAACAAGGTCGAGACCACCGGGGAATCCTGCCGGATCACGATGGTGATCGACAATTCGAAGGGTGCCGGCCTCAAATCCTACAAGGTCGACCTCTTCGCTTTCGACACGGAGGGCGTGGCGCAGAAGCGCGTGGCGGTCGAGCTCGGGCCGCTTCCGCCCCGCAAGACCACCGTGAAGATTTTCGATTTCCCGGGAATCGCCTGCAACAAGGTCGGCCGCGTGCTGCTGAACGACGTACTGGCCTGCGACGGCGGCGATGCCGCCCGGGAGGCCTGCCTCGAACGCACCGAGACCGAGACCAAGGCCGGACTTCCGTTCGACCGCTGAGGCGGATGAGTTGAGGATCGTCGAGATCCAACCGCCCGGCGGCGACGGCTGCCGGGCGGTCAGCGGCTTTCGCCGCACCCCGATTCGACCGCGGCCCAGGGCCGCTCGAAATTGAACGCCAGGAGCCCGCGATGGACCCGACACAAGCCGCCCCGATCGAGGCCGCCCACGACTTCTCCTTCATCGGCCTGTTCCTCCAGGCCGATCCGATCGTGAAGGGGGTCATGATCCTGCTGGTCGTCGCCTCGATCGCCTGCTGGACGGTGGTGTTCGACAAGGTGATCCGGCTGGCCGCGGCGCGGCGGCAGGCCAAGGCCTTCGCCACGCTCGTGCGCTCCGGCGGGAGCCTCGACGGCGAACATCGCGGCATCGCCGGGCACGTGGTGAAGGCCGCCCTCGACGCCTGGCGCGATCAGGACTCCTCCGAGACGCGGGCGGAGCGCCGCGAACGGATCGAGCGCGCCATGAAGGGCGCCCTCACGCTGGAGGTGAAGAAGTTGCGGACCGGCCTGTCGCTGCTGGCGACGTCCGGCTCGACGGCACCGTTCGTGGGCCTCTTCGGCACCGTCTGGGGCATCATGAACTCGTTCTCGTCCATCGCCCGCAGCCAGGACACGTCCCTCGCCGTGGTGGCCCCCGGCATCGCGGAGGCGCTGTTCGCCACCGCGATCGGCCTCGTCGTCGCGATCCCCGCCGTGATGGCCTACAACAAGCTGTCGAGCGACGTGGGTTCGGTCCAGAGCACGTTCGCCTCCTACATCTCGGTGCTCGGAAACCGCCTCGCCCGCGATCGCGCGGGGGCGGCCCACCGCGCCGCGGCCGAGTAAGCCCCTCCCGCGCCCTCCCGCACGGGCCGAACGCACCGGAACCGGAGACGCCTCATGGCGATGGGATCCCTTCGCGCGAGCGACGAGGACGAGCTCGACGACATGCCGATGTCCGAGATCAACGTGACCCCGATGGTCGACGTGATGCTCGTTCTGCTGATCATCTTCATGGTCGCCGCCCCACTGATGACCACCGGCGTGCCGGTGCAGCTGCCGAAGACGTCGGCCCCCAAGGTCGCCCAGTCCAAGAAGCCCCAGGAGGTCACGGTCGACAAGGACGGCAAGCCCTCGATCGCCAAGGAGGTTTTCACGATGGAGAGCATCGTGCCGCGCCTGCGCGAGATGGCGGCCGCCGACAAGGACCAGGTGATCCTGGTGCGCGGCGACCGCGACGTGCCCTACGGCAAGGTGATGGAGGTCATGGGCCTCGTGGGCCAGGCCGGCTTCACCAAGGTGTCGCTGATCGCGCAGTCGTCCGGCGGCGCCGCGGCATCGCCCGCCGCTCCGGCAGGGACCGCACGCTGAACCGATGAGCACCTTCACGTCGACTGACCCGTCTGAGGATTTCGGCGCGCGCCGCCCGTCCGGGCTGGTCGCGGCCTTCCTGGTCGCCCTGGCGTTGCACGGCCTTGCCTTGGTTGCCGCCATGTTCCTGCAGCTCTCGCCCCCGTCGCCGCCCGGCGAGCAACAGATCACCGTCGATCTCGCGCCGGTCATGACCGACGCGGCGACCGAGGCTCCCGCGGAGCAGCAGATGAGCCAGGCCGCTCCGCCGGAGACGAAGCCGGTCGATCTGCCGCCCGACGACGCCGCGCAGCCCCCGCCCCCGGAGATGACCGAGGTGAAGCCGGAGGATGTCCAGGCCGTCGAGCCTCCGCCGGAAGCGCAGCCCGTCGACTCGCAGAGCCAGGTCATCACCTCCACGGCGGAAACCGCCGAGCCCCTCGCGCCGCCACCCGCCGAGATCGCCAAGACCGAGGATCCGCCGAAGCCGGTGCCGGATCCGGCCAAGCTGAAGGCCGAGCGTGAGGCCAAGCTGCGGAAGATCCGGGAGGAGAAGCTGCGCGAGGAGAAGCGCGAGGAGGCCCGGCAGGAGCGCCTCGAGGAGATCCGCGAGGCCAAGGCGAAGGCGGCCCGGGAGGCCAAGGCGCGTCAGGCCAAGGCTCAGGAGGGCGCGGAGGCCCGCAACTCGGCGTCCGCCTCCCGCCAGAACGCCGCCGGCCGCGCCGCCGCGGGCAACGATCCGAGCGCCATGCGACAGTGGACGGGCGCGATCAGCGCGGCGATCCACGGCCGTATGAACGCCGGCGCCGCGAGCGGCACCAGCGGCGGCACCGCGACCGTGCGTTTCACGGTCATGCGTTCGGGGCAGGTCACGAGCGCGGGCCTCGCACGGTCGAGCGGCGTAGGTCAGATCGACAGCGCCGCCCTCTCGGCCGTGCGGGGCAGCCTTCCGCCGGCCCCGCCCGGCGTGACGCAGTCGAGCCTGTCGGTATCGATACCGCTCAACTTCCGCGTGCGGTAGAACCAGCGTCACAACGCCCGGCTGACTGGGGACGACGGCGTGTCGGCCGATCTCCTTCGTGCCGCTCACGAATATTGTGCGTTGGCGGACCGACGAGGCCCGCCGGATTCGCCATCGGACCGACCCGCATGCTAAAGCCTTCCTGAATTAGCCCCTGCGCGCGTTCGACGATGGCGCGGGGAGGATCACCCGGCCTTTCTCCTCCCCTCCGAACAGGCCGGACCCGCCCAGTCACCGACCCGAGCAGGCGGGAGGTCGGAGGAGCTGAGCCGGGGTGAAAGGGATAGGATGAGCGACGATACTGAGTTCGACCTCGACGAGGAAAATTCCGTCCGCGACGCGGAAGCGGAAGCGAAGACGCGGGCCGACAACCGGGCTGAGCGCGCCGAACGAGCCGAACGGATGGCCCGTGAGGGTGCCCAGGCGATGGCGGAGCATCATGCGGCCATCAAGGCGGTCGACGAGCGGACCGTCCGGCTGCGCTCCCTGCGGTTAGCCAAGGAAGCCGCTGACGCGCAGACGAAGGCGGCCGAGAAGGAAGCGAAGTCTGCTGCGAAGAGCGCCGGAAAGGGCGCGGGCAAGAGCGCGCCCAAGAAGGCAGCGCCGAAGAAGACTGCCGCGAAGGATTAGTGGCCGATGGCCGAGGATCGCAATCGCCGCCGCTTCAGTGACCCGCGGGCGGCAGCAGAGGCGGCCTTCCGGGCCGCCACCACACCGAAACCCGCCGCCCCGCCGCCGCCACCGCCGGCTCCGCGGCCTGCCGCCGTGCCGGCTGCGCGCGAGATGGTCTCCCTACGCCTGGACAGCGCCGTGCTGACGCATTTCCAGAAGGACGGACCCGGCTGGCAGGACCGCATCAACGAGGCGTTGAAGGCGCTCGTACCGAGCCTTCAGGACTAGCACCCGCCCGCGCTCAGACGGCCTTCGGACGGTCCCGCAGGATTCGATTCACGGCGCGGTCGAGGGCCGACAGGAACGCCGAGCGGTCGGCGCGGGAGAACGGATTCGGGCCGCCGGTGATCGTTCCGGCCTCGCGGAGGGACTGCATCAGGTCGCGGGTCGCGAGGGCCATGCCGATCGAGGCCTCGCTGAAGGGCTTCCCCGTGAAGGCCAGCACCGTGGCCCCGGCTTTCACGCAGCGCGCGGCCAGCGGCACGTCGGCCGTGAGCACGATGCTGCCCGGCCCGGCCCGCTCGGCGATCCAGTCGTCGGCGGCGTCGAGGGCGGAGCCGACGACCACACGCATGATCCAGGGCTCGCGCGGCAGGTTCAGCACGCTGTTGGCGACCACGTGGACCGTGGAGCCGTAGCGCGCGGCCACCCGGTAGGTCTCGTCCTTGACCGGGCAGGCATCGGCGTCGAGGTAGATCGGGGGCGCCCCCGTCGCCCCGCTCACGGCCGCGGCACCAGCTTCGACGCGAAGCCCGCGAGGATGAAGAGCGCGCCGAAGGCGAACTGCCAGTGCTCGATGTCGCCGCCCACCGAGCGCACGACGGCGTCTCCCAGGATGATCAACCCGATCAGCGGCATGCCAAAGCGCAGCGCCATCTTGGCGCTCGTCAGGATGATCGCGCGCGATCCGCCGGCCGTTTCCATCAGCGGGCTGCCACCGCGCGGCGCGGCGCCAGATCCTCGACCGATGCCGCATCCGCCGGGCCCCGCTCCAGGGTTGCCACCGCCAGCGGGGCGCCGCGGCCGCGCAGGGCATGGGCGCCCAACGAGCGCGCGCGGATCCCCGCCGGCAGGCGCGGCAGCCGCTCGAGGAGGTCCTGCGAGATGAGGATGCCCACGCCGAGGGGACGGCACAGGGCTTCGATCCGCGAGGTCACGTTCACGGCGTCGCCGAAATACGCGATCTTGTGCCGGTCGACGCCGACTTCGGCCGTGACCACGGATCCCCCGTGCAGCGCCGCCCGCAGCCGCGGCACGGTGCCGAACCGCACCGTCCAGGCGGCGGCATCGGCCTCGATGCGGTCGATCACGTCGAACAGGCAGGTCACGCAGCGCGCATCCTTCAGGCCACGGGTCATCGGCCACGTCACCATGGCGAGGTCGCCGACGTAATCGTCGACGGATCCGCCGTTGCGCCGCACCGGCTCGGCCAGCGTCGCGAAGACCGCGCCGAGATATTCCTGAGCGCGCAGGTCACCGTGCGCCTCCGCGAACGCGGTGGAACCCACGACGTCGAGGAACAGGAAGATCCGCTCCTCGGCCACCGGCTTGTGGTACCGGCCGATCATGAAGTTCACGAAGACCTCGCCGCCGATGAGGTCGCGCATCCGGATCACGAAGACGAGGAGCCCCGACACGGCCAGCGCATAGGCGAGGACGCGCGCCGTCATGTGGGTCGCCGTAGGCAAGTCGTCGGGTGTGAGGGCCAGGGCCCAGACGACCAAGCCGCCGATCGCGTTGCCGGCCATGATCATCAGCACGTAGGCCAGTTCGGCAGCCGGAACGTAGAGCCAGGCCGGGAAACGCCGGATCCGGGCCTGCAATCCCGCCAGGATCAGGCCGCGGTCGAAGGCCAGCACCGTCGCGCCCATGCAGATGCCGTAGGTGAACCCGGCGAGCGGCGAGGCACCCGCCGCGAAGATGATGTTGTAGAGCAGTCCGGCGCCGGCAGCGGCCAGGAGGATCAGCACCCAGAACATCCGGTGGGCCGGCAGCATCGGCGCATCTCCAGCATCGCCAACGGACAGACCGCGCCCCGGGGCCGAATTCCACGCTGCCGGCGCGCGAGGGCGCGGCGCGTGGAGGCGCAGACTTGGGCGCTTCGCCACTCGACATCAGACAATGGCCTGACGTTGGGTGCCGCAGATGCCCGCCACCCATTGCTCATCCCCCCAAGATGGCGCGAGTAAGGCGTGTCGGCCGGAGACGGATCGAAGCCTCACCGGCCGGCAGGGCTGCGGACCCGTGGGGTCCGTCCCCCAAGAAACGTCGCGACAGGGAAGGATGCGCTGCCATGTACGCCAGGAGCTTCGGCGCGACGCGTGTCTCGGTGCCGGTCATCGGCCAGGGCACGTGGCACATCGACAGCGCGGACCGCGCCGACGCGATCCGCGCGCTGCGGGCCGGCATCGACGCCGGCATGACGCATATCGACACCGCGGAGATGTACGGCGACGCCGAGGCGATCGTCGCCGACGCCACCGCGGATTGCCGCGAAGAGATCTTTCTCGTCTCGAAGGTCGTGCCGGGCAACGCCACGCGCCGCGGCGTCACGCGGTCCTGCGAAGCCTCCCTGAAGCGATTGAGAACGGACCGGCTCGATTGCTACCTGCTGCACTGGCCGGGCCAGCACGCCCTCGAGGACACCATCGCGGGCTTCGAGGACCTGCGCCGAGCCGGCAAGATCCTGTCCTGGGGCGTCAGCAACTTCGACGTCGACGATCTCGACCGGGCGCTCGCGATCGCCGGGCCGGACCGGATCGCCTGCAATCAAGTCCTCTACCACCTGAACGAGCGGGCGATCGAGCACGCGGTGCTGCCCTGGTGCGAGCGCCAGGGCGTGGCGATGGTCGGCTACTCGCCCTTCGGCAGCGGAGACTTCCCCGATCCGGCGAGCCCCGGCGGACGGGTGCTGCAGGGTGTCGCGGATGGCCACGGGACGACGCCCTACGCGGTGGCCCTCGCCTTTCTCACCCGCCTGCCCGGAACGTTCACGATCCCCAAATCGAGCCGCCCGGGCCGCGCCGTCGAGAATGCCGGCGCCGCGGACCTGCATCTCGGTGCGGCCGAGATCGCCCTGATCGACGCCCATTTCCCGCGCGGGCCGCGTCCCCGGATGCTGCCGATGCTGTGACTTCCTGCCCGGTCTCAGGCGCGCCGCTGGAGCGCGGGCGCCCCGGACCGGGGCGCCGTTCGGACCCTGTTGCGACCGGCCTTCTTGGCGGCATAGAGCGCGGCATCCGCCGCCACGAACAGGGCATCGGGCGTGCCGCCCGTTCCGGGCTCGGCGCTGGCGACCCCGATGCTGACCGTCGCGACGCTTCCGACCTCCGGCGCATGCGCGATCTGAAGGTTCACGACGGATCGACGAACGCGCTCGGCTACGTCGCTGGCGGCCGTCGCGTCGAGCGCGGGCAGGAGCACCACGAACTCCTCACCACCGATCCTGAAGCTGAGGCCGCCGGAGGAATGCGTCCGGCGCAGGCACTCGGCGACTGCGCGCAGAACATCGTCGCCGCGCTGGTGACCGAACCAGTCGTTGAACTGCTTGAAGTGGTCCGCATCGACGATCAGCAGGGCCAGCGGGACACCGAGTTGCGCGGCTCGCCTCCACTCCGACGCAACGCGCTCGTCGTAGCTGCGGCGGTTCGGCAGGCCGGTCAGACCATCGGTCCGGGCCAGGACCGTGAGCGCGGCATTGGTCTCCCGCGTATCCGCCTCCGCGGCGGCGCGCCGCCCGACTTCCCGGTGGAGCAGCACGGTCAGCCCCAATGTCAGGACATTGAGGCACAGGATCAGAATGGCGATGATCGCGGCCTTGTAGACCCAGAGCGCCCGGATGCTGTCGAGGCTCGTGGCCACGGTCACGATCAGCGGCAATTGATCGAGATTCGAGAAGACGTAGAGCCGCGCCTCCCCATCGAGACTGGAGCGCCCCAGGAAGTCGCCGCGCGCCTGGGCGCGGTAAATCTGGTAGCCCGCGCTCGAGGCGATGTTTCGGCCGAGTGCCTCCGGTCGCGCCGGCGCGCGCATCAGCAGCGTTCCGTCCTGATGGAAAACATTGATGGTGAGCCCGGCTTCGAAGCGCAGGCGGTCGAACAGCGCCTGGAAGTGCTCCAGGACGATCGCGCCGGTCACGATGCCCGCGAAGGCACCGTCCGGGGTCTCGATCCGGCGGGTCAAGCGGATGATCGCCTGTCCCGTCAGACGGGAGCGGGTCGGCCCGGTCAGGATCAGCCCTGCCTGCGGCGCGGCCTGTGCGGCCGCGAATTCCGGCAGGTCGCTCAGGTCGGGACGATTCTTCTGGTTCGGATCGCTCGTCATGACCACGTGACCGGTCGCGTCGGTGACGGCCATCGGCCCGAGGCCCGATCCCGCGGCGGCCACGTCGAACAAGGCGAGGCGCCGGAGCCCGGGCTCGAGCGCCACCACGTCCGGCCGCATCGCCAGACGAGCGGCCTCGCGCATGGCCCGATCGTAGTTCCGGACGCTGTGTCCCACGCCCTCCTCGATGATCGACAGCAGGTTCCCGGCATCGCGGCGAGCGTTGTGCCAGGCAGTCCCGCGCAGGTCGGCGCAGAGGTAGGCGCCGAGCAGGGTCAGGCAGACCAGCAGGCTCGCCCCGGCGGCCGCGATCAGGCGCGTGGCGCGATCCGCGAGATGCGCGCGGATCGCTATGGCGGTCGATCGCAGGGCCATGAAGATCTGGTCGGGACGGCTGCGGTGGCACGCGGATGCGCGGCCGCCGGATCACTGATCGGCACCGATCTTGGGCTTCCAATATTGAAGAAGGCGTTATGCGGCGATCTTCGCACTGATAAAGCGCTTAATCCTATCAGCGCATACCGTATACGGCCGTTGGCCCATCGACGCCGCGAGCGGTCGAGAAGGCAATTCGACCCACGTCTTCCGCGACTTACCCCGGTTCCGAATTGCCGCCCGACAGCCGCGATAGGCCAAGTGACGGCATCGGAGCCGGCAACGCGAAGCCCGAGGCCGGGACTCGCCGAGATCGAGAACGCGCTGACCCGCCTCGCGGACCAGATGTTGATGCAGCCGTGACGAGCCACTCGAACCGACCCGGCGGCTTAGACGAAGGAACTCAGTCCCCGATCCCGAACAGCTTCTCGATGAAGTTGCGGTCGTCCTTCTGCGCCCGGCGCGTCGGCGCGGCCTGACGCGGCGCCGGCGCTTCCTGGTCACCGAAGATCTGGCCTAGGATCCCGGCCGGCGACGGCGGAGCGGCGCTCGCCACGGAGGCGGTGGTTTCCGGCGCCCTGCGCCAGCGGTTGAGCCCCGGAAGCGGAACCGGCGCTTGCCCCTTCAGGGCCTGCGTCATGTAGGTCTTCCAGATCTCGGCGGGCAGGTTGCCGCCCGACACCTTCTTGGTCAGCTCGCCATCGTCGTTGCCGAGCCACACGCCGGTCACGAGACTGCCCGAGAAGCCGATGAACCACGCGTCGCGATAATCCTGGGTGGTGCCGCTCTTGCCCGCGAGGTCCCAGCCCGGGATGTCGGCCTTCTTGCCGGTACCCGACACGAAGGTCTCGTGCATCATCGCGTTCATCATGCCGTCGGCATCGGCGCTCATCACCCGGCCCAGCCCGCTGTCGGCCCGCTTGTAGAGTACCTTGCCGTCCTGACCCTTCACCGCCGTGACAACGTACGGGATCACGCCGGTGCCGCCGTTGGCGAAGGCCCCGTAGGCGCCGACCATCTCCAGCAGCGTCACCTCGGAGGTGCCCAGCGCGATCGAGCCGTTGGCCTGGAGCGGCGAGGTGATGCCGAGCTTCTGCGCGGTCTGGACTACGGCCTTCGGGCCGACTTCCTGGCCGAGCCGCACCGCCACGGTGTTGAGGGACTGCGCCAGCGCCGTCCGGAGCGTGACCGCGCCCTCGTAGCGGTGGGAATAGTTCTCCGGCGCCCAGTTGCCGATCCGGATCGGGGCATCCTCCCGCACGGAATCGGGGGTCG
Source organism: Methylobacterium sp. E-046 (assembly GCF_022829625.1). Lineage (NCBI taxonomy): Bacteria > Pseudomonadati > Pseudomonadota > Alphaproteobacteria > Hyphomicrobiales > Methylobacteriaceae > Methylobacterium > Methylobacterium sp. E-046. Next base: position 137,562 of record NZ_JAKSYP010000090.1, read on the forward strand.
CGCCGCGCTCCACCGCGGCCAGGTAGACGAAGGGCTTGAACGAGGAGCCGGGCTGCCGCTTCGCCGTGGTGGCGCGGTTGAACTGACTCTGCGCGTAGTCGCGGCCGCCGATCAGCGCGCGGATCGCGCCGTCGGGTCGCATGGAGACCACGGCGCCCTGGCTCACGTTGAAGCGCGCGCCCTTGGCGTTGAGTTCGTCGGTGAGCGCCTTCTCGGCCAGCGCCTGCATCCCCGTATCGACGGTCGTCTGGACGGTGATGTCAGTGTCGAACTTGCCGACGTAATCGTCGAGCACGTCCATCACGAGGTCGGCGACGTAGTTGGCCGAGCCGCCGCCGCGGGCGTTGGCGGGTCTCGCCGGCTGGGCGAGCGCCACCTTCACGTCCTGCGCGGGGACGAAGGCGAGTTCCTGCATGGCGGCGAGAACCTGGGCAGCGCGCGCCTGGGCGGCCGGAAGGTTGCGGTTCGGCGCGAGCCGCGAGGGCGCCTGCACGAGACCTCCGAGCATCGCGGCCTGCGCGAGGCTGACCTCCTTGGCGGGCTTGCCGAAGTAGCGCTGCGCCGCGGCCTCGACGCCGTAGGCGCCGGCACCGAAATAGACGCGGTTCAGGTAGAGTTCGAGGATCTCGTCCTTGGAGTATTTGTGCTCCAGCCAGAGGGCGAGGATCGCCTCCTGGATCTTGCGCGATGCGGAGCGCTCCGGCGTCAGGAAGAGGTTCTTGGCGAGCTGCTGGGTGAGGGTCGAACCGCCCTGCGCGACTCCGCGCCGGGTCAGGTTCTGGCCGATGGCCCGCAGGATACCGACCGGGTCGACACCGAAATGCTGGTAGAACCGCCGGTCCTCGATCGCCACGAAGGCCCGCGGCAGGTAGGGCGGAAGCTCCTTGATCGAGACCACCCGGCCGCCGGTCTCGCCGCGGTTGGCGAGCAGCGAGCCGTCGCTCGCCAGGATGGCGATGTTGGGCGGACGCTTCGGCACCGCGAGCTGGTCGATCGGCGGCAACTGGGAGGCGTGATACGCGATCAGACCGGCCAGCCCGATGACGCCCCAGAGGCCGAGCACCACGGTCGCGTAGGTGAGCCGGCCGAGCCAGGAGCGGCGACGCCGGCCGCGGCCCGGCGCTTTCGAGCGGCCTGTCGCCTTGGTCGGCTGGCGCGATGTCCCGCCCGATCGCTTCGCCACGCGGTCTCCTGTCCCGGGACGGTCGTCGCGGGACAGGCGCAGATCGAGTTCGCCGCGATCCCGCGCGCGCCCTTCGGGCACGTCGAAGTTCGGCTCAATCCTGCCTCGACCCTTGGCCATGCATCCCGTCTTCGAATGATCCGAACCGGCCCGTCTCTTCTGCGGTGCGGAACGGTTTCCGCACGTCAAATGCGGCGGTTTCGCGCTGCGGACGGAAATGACCCGTGGGTCAGCACCGCCGGCCCACCCTTTCGAATCCGTTTGTGACCGCAGCGCGGTAACGGTGGGGGAGAAGGGTGGCCATTCGGTTAAGGCTACCGGCGACCCAGGCGGTACCGGGGCTCAGCCAGATCCTGAGCCGACCGCCGGACCGGGAGGAGGTCGGTTCGCCGTCAGGCCGCATCGGTCGGGAGCGGATGTCGCGCCGGCTACCGCTTCCAGCCCGGTATCGCCGCTGGCAGGATCGGTTGCGCAGTCCGACAGCGGCCGCTCCGCCGCCTCAGCGGCACCGGCTCGTCGCGACGGCCTCCGCGCAGACGGCATCTGACATCCCTCGGTATCCGGAGACGGCGTTCAGGGCCGTCGGAGCGGGTCCCCTCGGCGGGGAGGCTTGCGCTCGCGCGCCGAGATGCCGACCGCCGACGGAAGGTTCGGCTGAACGTCGATGGATGGGTGACACCGCACCGGAGCGGATCGTGCAGCCAGCGCCCGGTGTGAATCTTCGCGAGCGACCCCAGCGCCTCGGTCGACACCACCCCTTCGGCAGCGGTGGTGAAGCTCCGCGGAAGGTCCCGCGTCGCCACCCTGGAGCGCGTCAGCGTCGGCTCTCCGGCGCCGCCTCCGCCGGTAGCGGGGCCCCGAGGACATGCCGGGCTTCCTCGAGCAACACCTGATGCCGGGCGGCTTGCGGACCGGCATCCGGCGTCTCCCGGCCGAGGCGGGCGATCCGCGACAGGAACAGGCGGCGGCGCAATCCGAACCGGCCGACGCTGGCCGCGAACGCCCGCAGGACCAATCGGACCGCCTCCGTCCGCTCCCGCTCCCGTACGAGCTCGTCCTTCAAGGCCGCTTCCCGCCGGAGCGCGTCCTCCAGGTCGCCACGGACGGCGTCGCGGCGCGCCTGGTCCATGCGCGCGGCGTCCAGCTGGATCCGGCATTCCTGCAGGGCGCTGAGCAGCAAGAGCTCCTGCGCGGACGCGTCCCTCATGAAGGTCTCCTCAGAGCGCCGATCTCCGGTGATCCCGCGGCGGGTCCGATGATCGTCGCAGCATCGCCGGCACCCGGCAGGCCGATGGGACGCCATAGCGAGCGAGGCGCTCGGCCGGAAGCCGTCAACCCGATTATGCGGCCGCGCCGCGACGAGCCAGGGGGATTCTCGAACGAGCGTGGACCGGTTGGCGCAGCCCTCGGCGCCTCGACGAGGGAGAGGGCCCGATCGCACCGCCCCCACCGCGCACCTGCCGGCGCCATACGCCGCATCGAGCGGGCCGCATGCGGGAGCGCGACGTCGGCACGAACCGTGGCCGAAGCTCCAGTCGCCGTGAGGTTCGCGCACCGACCGAACGCAGAAGACTACGGACCGTCCGGTTGTGGCCGGCGCGGCGAACCGGGCGATTATTGATCTCGAAACCCGCAGGCAATTCAGAGGCGGTATTCAGCCTGTTAACCGCCATCCGGCATCGTCCCGCCGTGCCGGGTCCGGCTCCGCGGGCTCGCGGATCCGATGGATGGAGGGGCTGATGACGGAGAATCGCCGCGGCGCTTTCCGAAAGAACGCCTTCACGTTCGGCACGCTGCTGCTCGCCTGCGGCGAGGTCGGCTGCCTCGTCTGGGACGCGACCGAGACGGGCGCCCAGATCGAGGTGGCGGAGGACCAAGCCGTGCCCGATCGCTTCCCGCTGCGCCTGACCGAGAACAGCGATCCGCGGCTAGCTTCCGTGGCGTGGCGGCGGGACCGCCGGATCGGCATCGCCTTCGAGGGCTGACGCGCCGGCTCAGGTCACCTGCAGTGCCGGTCGCCCCCGCACGCCCGGTTCCGCCAGCCGGAACCGGGCGGGGCGGACGAACAGCAGCGCGAGCGGCGTGTTGCGCACCATCCGCTCCAGAATCAGTGGAAGCAGCACGGCTGCCGCCATGACGGTCACGCTCGCCAAGCCAACATCTGCGATCGCGCCGGTGCCGACGAGATATCCCCGCATCGCGGCCATCGGCAACGAGAAGGCCAGATAGATCACGATCGAGCGCTGGCCGCAGACCCGGATCGCCTCCGCGATCGGACCGCCCGCCCGGGTGATCAGCGCCGCCCCGACGACGATGGCCAGGGCCCCCGCCGCGCCGAGGGCGAGGCTTACCAGGGGCAGGCTCGCCAGCGTCGGATAGGCCGGATGGCTCGACGGCGTGAGGGCGAGCCAGCCCTCCACCGTGGCCCAGGCGGCGAGGCCGCAGAGGGCGAGGCCGACCCGGGCACGGGCGGCGTCCGCCAGCGCGAAGATGCGGTCCGCGAAGAGGTAGCCGGCGACGAAGTAGACGTAGCGGGCGCAGAATTCCTCGATGAGGGTCGAGTCGCTGCGGAGATCGGCGATCTGCAGCAGCGCCGCGCCGGCCAGCAGCACCGCCGCGGGGACGCGGCGGAGCGCCTTCGTCACCACCGAGAACACCGCCAGCAGGTAGATGAACCACAGGCTCGAATAGGGCTCGATCAGGGCATGCGCGAGGTGCCCGGCGAATGCCGCAAACCCGTCGTTGCCGGCGATTTTCCCGTACCGGGCGGCCGACTGGATCACGAGCCAGAGCAGGTAGAAGTACGCGAAGTGCACGACGCGGCGGTCGGAGAACAGCCGCCAGTCCCGGTCGATTACGCGGCCCATGAACAGGCCGGACAGCAGGAAGAAATCCGGGATCCGGAACGGCTTCGCGAAGGCGACTACAGGGTGCAGGAAGCCCTCTCCGCCCATGGCCTCCCCGGTGCCGATGACCGAGTGCATCATGACGACCAGCAGGATGCAGATGCCCTTCGCGACATCGACCCAGGCCAGCCGGCCCGCCGTTCCACCTGCCTGCCCCATCGATCCAGCCCCCGCGACCGGACCATCCTGCATCGACAAGGTTGACGGGTTCCCGCCGCGCGGCCGGCGACCTCTGGACGTGCCCAACACCCGGTAAACGCGGTCGGCTTGGTGGGCAGGCCGTCAGGTTCGCCGCTTCGCCGCACGCCGGTCGCGCGTCATGCGTGTTGCCGCATGGAAGTCGTCGGGCTTGCCCCGGACCCACGCGAGGAACCGGGTGATCTCAGGATCCATGCGCAGGGCCGCCACGTCGGCGAGACGCTTGGCGATTTCGGCCTCGCTGTAGCGCGCATGGATGGCGGAATGGCAGATCTGGTGCAGCCGTACCGTCCCACCGTGGGTCCCCCCCTTCAGCTTCGGCGTCAGGTGATGGAGGCTGGAGCGGGCGCGCGCTGGGATCGGCCGCTCGCAGAGCGGGCAGATCGGATCGACGCGTGCCTCTGCCGCGATCGCTTCGGGATCATCGGCGCTCCAGCGCCGCGAGCGCCGGCCGACCATCCGCCTCCTCCTCGCGTTCCTGCCGCTACGGTACCACCTGCTTTGCGCGCACGCGGACCGGACCGACCGACCCGCCGAACAGCGCCTCGGCCTCTCGATCCCGGACGCCCAGAATGGACACGTGATCGCCCGCGACCGGATCGAACCGTGCCCGGGCTCCCGCCGCACGCGCGAGGGCCAGAGCGAGCTTGGCCGGGACCACCGCGTCGTCGCGGCCCTGGACGATCAGGACGGGGCCGGTTCCGGCGCGGATGCGCCGATCGGAGCGATAGGTGTCGCGCAGGAGCCAGGCCGGGACCAGCGGGGCATGCAGCCGCACCACGTGGGTCATCGAGTCGAAGGGCGCCTCTAGGTAAAGCCCGAGGGCCGGGACGCGCTCGGCGACGGCGATCGCCACGGCGGCGCCCAGGGAATGGCCGTGCAGCAGGATCGGCGCCCCCGGGGCGCGCTCCGCGGCGGCGGCGACGGCCGCCAGACCGTCCCGGATCAGGCCCTCCTCGCTCGGCTGGCCGGTCGAACCCGGATAGCCCCGGTAGGCCGGTGCCAGAACCCCCCAACCGGCCGCCGCCCAGGGTTCGCCGGTGAAGCGGGCCGCGTGCGGTTCGGGGCGTGAGCCGTTGCCGTGGAAGGTCACGACGACGCCGCGGCCCGGGGCCGGCGGCCGCCAGAGGGCATGCAACCGCTCGCGGTCCGCGGTGATCAGGGTGATCGGGGCGACGCCCTCTGGCGTGGGTAGAAGCACCGGCGTCCGGTAGGCGCCCGGGTAGAGGAAGCGGCGCTGATTGAACGCCAGCGCGGCCAGCGACACACCGTAGAGGAGGAGGACCGCGAGGCCGAAGCCGATCAGGAGACGCATATCGGGCAGGGGACGGCGACCGGGCGACGGATGTATCGGATCTGTCCTCTACGGTTCGGGCCCTGCATTGACAAAGGCTTCTCCGGGCCCGAGTCTGGAACCGTTCCGAGGGGGGCCCCGCAGGGGGCTGAGATTGGGCACGTGGCCCTGACCCTTGAACCTGATCCGGCTCATACCGGCGGAGGGACGGGAACCTGCGGTCGCGCGTCGCGCGGCCGGCTCTCATCTCAACCATCGCGTGGACCGGACCGCTCCAGAACGAGGAGAGGCCCACGATGAACGCACCCGTTCTCCCGAAGGACGTGAAAGGCAGCCCCGAGGCCGTGACCACCGGCCCGGTCACCGGATCGCGCAAAGTCTACGCGAGCCCCGCCGGCAGGCCGGATATCCGCGTGCCCTACCGCGAGATCGCCCTGTCCGATCCGAAGGAGCCGCCGGTCCGGGTGTACGATCCGTCGGGCCCCTACACGGAGACCGACGCGCGCGTCGACCTCAGCGCCGGCCTGCCTGGCGTGCGCGAGGCCTGGCTCGCGGGACGCGGCTACGCGGCCGTCGAGCCCCGGGCGGTCAAGCCGGAGGATAACGGTTTCGCGGGCGACAAGCTCGTGGCGCCCTGCCCGGCCGAGCGCACGATCCGCAAGGCTGCCGACGGCCAGATGGTCACGCAGTACGAGTTCGCCCGCGCCGGGATCATCACCGAGGAGATGATCTACGTCGCCCACCGCGAGAACGCCTGCCGCGAGGCCATGCTGGAGGGCGCGGAGGCCGTGCTCGCCGACGGCCAAAGCTTCGGCGCCTCGGTCCCGCCCTTCATCACCCCCGACTTCGTCCGCGACGAGATCGCCCGCGGCCGGGCGATCATCCCGGCCAACATCAACCACACCGAGCTGGAGCCGATGGCGATCGGCCGGAACTTCCTGGTCAAGATTAACGCCAACATCGGCAACTCGGCCGTCACCTCCTCGGCGGCCGAAGAGGTCGAGAAGCTGGTCTGGTCGATCCGCTGGGGCGCCGACACGGTCATGGACCTGTCCACCGGCCGCAACATCCACAACATCCGCTCGTGGATCATCCGCAACAGCCCGGTCCCGATCGGCACGGTGCCGATCTACCAGGCGCTGGAGAAGGTCGGCGGCGATCCGCTCAAGCTCGACTGGGAAGTCTTCAAGGACACGCTCATCGAGCAGGCCGAGCAGGGGATCGACTACTTCACCATCCATGCCGGCGTGCGCCTCGCCCACGTGCCTCTGACCGCCCGGCGAGTCACCGGCATCGTCTCGCGCGGCGGCTCGATCATGGCCCGCTGGTGCCTCGCCGGGCACCGGGAATCGTTCCTCTACGAGCGGTTCGACGAGATCTGCGACATCATGCGCGCCTACGACGTGTCGTTCTCGCTGGGCGACGGCCTGCGGCCGGGCTCGATCGCCGATGCCAACGACGCCGCGCAGTTCGGCGAGTTGGAGACGCTGGGCGAACTGACCAAGGTCGCCTGGGACAAGGGTTGCCAGGTGATGATCGAGGGCCCCGGCCACGTGCCGATGCACAAGATCAAGGTCAACATGGAGAAGCAGCTGAAGGAGTGCGGCGAGGCGCCGTTCTACACCCTCGGCCCGCTGACGACCGACATCGCCCCCGGCTACGACCACATCACGTCGGGCATCGGCGCCGCCATGATCGGCTGGTTCGGCACCGCGATGCTCTGCTACGTCACCCCGAAGGAGCATCTCGGCCTGCCCGACCGGGACGACGTGAAGACCGGGGTGATCACCTACAAGATCGCCGCCCACGCCGCCGACCTCGCCAAGGGCCACCCCGCCGCGCAGCTGCGCGACGACGCGCTCAGCCGCGCCCGGTTCGACTTCCGCTGGGAGGACCAGTTCAACCTCGGGCTCGATCCCGATACGGCCCGCCGCTACCACGACGAGACGCTGCCGAAGGATGCCCACAAGGTCGCGCATTTCTGCTCGATGTGCGGTCCGAAATTCTGCTCGATGAAGATCACGCAGGATCTCCGCGCCGAGGTGCTGGCGATGGAGGTGGCCGGTGAGGTCGTGGGCGCGTCGCCCGCGATGTCCAAGGCCGAGGCCGAGGCCGGCATGCGGGCGAAGTCGCAGGAGTTCCTGGCCGAAGGCGGCAAGCTCTACGTCGACGCCGCGGAGTGACACGACGTCGGGCCCGGGTCCTCGCGGATCCGGGCCCGAGACCTGCCGCCGAGGCCCTCTCTCTGCCGTCGTGACCGGCGGAAACCCAGGATTCGCTGGCGTGCGAGACATCGTGGGCGCGGCTGCCTCCACGGTTCCGCTTTGCAGCCCGCTTGATGGATCGGCGCGGATAACAGCGGGCTTTTGTTCACGCCCGGTAACCGGATGTTCATCGCGTGTCCGGACCGGACGCCGCATTCGGTGGACGAGCGGTTCCCTTTAAGGAACGCTTAGGCAGGCCCTCCGCTCAATCCTTCGATCATAGGATCGCAGGAGATCAGCCATGGAGATCCGCCCGCTCACCAATCCGACGCCGGGGCCGCTGGGCCTGGACGCGCTCGGCGCGACCGCCGCCCCCGCGGTCACGCAGGAGGCGCCCGAGTCCGCCTCGTCTCCGCTCGAGCCGGCGGTGAAACTCGACATCGAAACGACCGGAAGCAAGGCGCGCTACATCCGCGACCTGGACACGAGCACGATCGTCTTCCAGGTGATGGATCCCGCGTCCGGCACCGTTCTGGAGCAGTTGCCGAGCGAGACGGCCCTGCGCAATCGCGCCTACGATCCCGCGCGCGGCGCGCACGGATCGCAGCCCGGCAGTCTGTCCCGGGTGGCCTGAGCCGCGCCCTCAGGCCCGCAGCCGGCGGATGGCGGCCTCCGGTCCGGTTTGCCCGAGACCGAACCGGGTCAGTGAGTGAACCTCCACCGGCGCGTTCCGCCGCGCGACCACGACGCTGTTCTCCGCGACGGGCGTCCACGTCCCGTGGTCGCGATCCAAGGGCTCGGACGCGATGACCACGCCCCCCTCCGAGGCGCGGTAGTAAAGGGAGTTGGCCCTGTCGTTGGCCGCGTAGCGGAAGGCGTAGAGATCCCGCCCGTCGGCGAGCGCGGCCGTGAACCGGAACGGATGCTCGCCCGCCAGTTCGGTGAGCCGCGCCAGGGCACGGGCCGTCGCCTCCATCGGGTCGCGAGGCGGCGTGCTCCCCATCAGCCCGCAGCCGAGCAACCCGAGGAACATCGCCTCGGAATCCGTCGTCCCGGCGCGGGACGGGTAGAGTTCATCCGGGATCATCGCCTCGACCGGCCGACGCAGACGGTTCCAGTCGCCGATATAGCCGTTGTGCATGAACAGCCACGGCCCGCACGCGAACGGATGGCAGTTCGGCCGGGTGATCGACGTCCCCGTGGCGGCGCGCACATGCGCGAAGAACAGGTGCGAGTGGAGGTGGCGGCACAGGTAGCGCAGATTGTCGTCCGACCAGGCGGGCTGAACCTCGCGGTAGCGGCCGGGTTCGGGATGGTCGCCGTACCAGCCCAGCCCGAATCCATCGCCGTTCGTGGCTGCGGTCGATTCCAGCGCCTGGATGCTCTGCGAGACGAGGCTGTGGGACGGCTCGGTGACGTAGTGCTCCAGCGGGATGGTGCGTCCCGCATAGGCGATCCAGCGGCACATCGACGGGCTTCTCCGGGTGGCGGTCCCGGGTCTGATCCGGGACGATCATGGGCAAAGCGCGGCACCTTGAGCGCCGCATCGATCACGATCCCTCGCGAGAGCCGTGCCGCGGCCGCGGCCGTCAGACGCCGTGGGTCTGGAGCCAGCTCTCCAGCAGGGCGACCTGCCAGAGCTTCGAGTTGCCCTTCGGGGTCAGAGTCCCGTCCGGGTCGGCGAGCAGACGGTCGACGTAAGGACGGTTGAAGATGCCTCGGGACCGCGCCTCCGGCCGGCCGAGCACGTCGCGGACGTAGTCCAGGAACGGGCCGCGGATGTGCTTGAGCGCCGGGACGGGAAAATAGCCCTTCTTCCGGTCGATGACCTCCGCCGGGACGACCGCCCGCCCCGCTTCCTTCAAGATGTACTTGCCGCCGTCGCGGACCTTCAGGGAGGCCGGGATGCGGGCCGCCAGTTCGACCAGGTCGTGATCCAGGAAGGGCACGCGCGCTTCGAGCCCGCAGGCCATGGTCATGTTGTCGACGCGCTTGACCGGATCATCGACCATCATGATCTGCTGGTCGAGCTGCAAGGTCTTGTCGATCGGGCTCGCGCTCTTCGAGGCGGAAAAGAAATCGGCGAGAAAGGCCGTGCTGTGATCGCCGCCGATCATGTCGGGCACCAGCGCCTCGCGCATCTCGGCATGGTCGCGGTCGTGATACGCCTTGGCGTAGTCCGCCACCGGATCGCTCGACTGCATCAGTTTCGGGTACCAGTGATAGCCCCCGAACACCTCATCGGCGCCCTGTCCGCTCTGGATCACCGTCACGTGCTTGGCGACCTCCTGGGAGAGAAGCAGGAAGGCGACGGCATCGTGGCTCATCTGCGGCTCGGACATCGCCGCGATGGCGGCGGGCAGCGCCTCGAGGGTCCGGGAGCCGTCGACCGCCAGTTTGGTGTGGTCGGTCTCGAAGGTGCGAGCGATGATATCCGAGTACTTGAATTCATCGCCCTCGACGCCGTTCACGGCATCGAACCCGACCGAGAAGGTCTTCAAGCCGGTCTGCCCGTTGCGGGCGAGCAGCGCGACGAGCAGCGAGCTGTCGAGGCCACCCGAGAGCAGGACGCCGGTGGGCACGTCGGCGACCTGTCGGCGCGCGACGGCGGTGGCGGGGGTTTCGAGGACCGCCTCGCGCCAGTCGGCCTCGGTCATGCGGCGATCGGCCTCCCTCGGGCCGATCGTGACACTCCAGTAGATCTCTTCACTGCGGCGTCCGTCGGCTTCGAGCGTCAGGATCGTCGCTGGCGCGAGCTTGCGTATGCCCCTGAGGATGGTCAGCGGCGCGGGCACGCCCGCGTGCCAACTCATGTAGTGATGCAGCGCTACCGGATCGATCGCGGTGTCGACATCGCCGGCGGCGAGGAGGGCCGGGAGCGACGAGGCGAAGCGGAAGCGACCGCGGGTCGCGCTGTAGTAGAGCGGTTTCACGCCGAGCCGGTCCCGGGCCAGCACGACGCGTCCGGAATCCCGCTCCAGGATCGCGAAGGCGAACATGCCGTAGAAGCGCGCGACGCAGCCCTTGCCCCAGGCATGATAGGCCTTGAGGACCACCTCGGTATCGCTCGTCGAGAAGAACGCGTAGCCCTTTGCCTCCAGCTCCGCGCGCAGCTCGCGGAAGTTGTAGATGCAGCCGTTGAAGACGATGGCGAGACCGAGGCCCGGATCGACCATGGGTTGCTGGCCTGCCTCGGACAGATCGATGATCTTCAACCGGCGATGTCCGAAGACGACGCGGCCGGAGCCGAACAGACCCTCGCCGTCCGGGCCGCGCGGCCGGAGACAGCCCATCATGGCCTTGACTGCGGCGGGATCGGCCGGACCGTCGAAGGTGATCTCACCACAGATTCCGCACATCGTGGAAGAACGTCCCTGTTCCGGCGGCCTCGTCGCCTCCACGGTGCGCAACGGTCCTGCAACCGCAGCGTTCCGCCGCCGAAGGCTTTCGACAGACGGTTGTTTCGTTCCTCAATCGGGTCGTTCGGCCCCGCGACGCGGCCTCGCCGCCCCTCAGGTTGTACCTTGACGGCCTCGAGAGAGGTTTGCGCCCGCAGGGAGCTGGCCCAAACCCGATCCGGGTCATAGCCACGGCCGTGGATCGCGCGTTGGACGTCACGGACGGCCGATCCGGGCCGGCGAAACCTTGAGCGCGAGCGGGATTTATTACCCCATGATCGATCTGTATGCCTGGAACACGCCGAACGGACGCAAGATCAGCGTGGCGCTGGAGGAAATGGCGCTGCCGTACCGGGTCAAGCCGGTGGATATCACCCAGGGCCAGCAGCACGAACCGGATTTTCTGGCGATCAGTCCGAACAACCGCATCCCGGCCATCGTCGATCCGGAGGGACCGGACGGCGCGGCGATCTCGGTGTTCGAGTCGGGGGCGATCCTGCTGTATCTCGCGGAGAAGACGGGACGTTTCCTCCCCGAAGACCGGCGAACCCGCGTCGCCGCGCTCGAATGGCTGATGTGGCAGATGGGCGGCTTCGGGCCGATGCCCGGCCAGGTGCACCACTTCCTGGGCGTCGCCGAGAAGGACCGGGCCTACGGTCTCACGCGCTACCTCAACGAGACGCGACGGCTCTACGGCGTCCTCGACCGCCGTCTCGCGCAGGTCGCCTATGTGGCCGGTCCGCTCTCGATCGCCGACTTTGCGATACTCGGCTGGGTCTGGCGCCATGAGCGACATCAGGTGGACCTCGCCAATTATCCCATGGTCGAGCGCTGGTACCGCGACCTGATGGACCGGCCCGCCGTGGCGCGGGGCTTCGCGGTGCCCCTCAGCTGATCGGCGGACGAGATCGTCGCGTCTCAACTGTTGCCCGCTGACCCGTCGCAGCCGCCGTCGGGATCGGACGCAGGCGGTGTAGAGGTAGCGCCGCGCATCAAATTCGTCGGCGCACGGCCTCAACGGCCGTGCGGGTTGTTGACTCGGAGGCCCTGCGCCGTCCAAAACGCTTCCCGACGCGGGCGTAGTTCAGTGGTAGAACGTCAGCTTCCCAAGCTGAATGTCGTCGGTTCGATCCCGATCGCCCGCTCCAACGCACGCACCGGACAGCCTGCCCTCCGGTACTCCGGCCCCCGGGAAGCTTAGACAGCCGTATTCCGCGTCAGCTCCTGTCGTCCTCGCCGTCCGCATCGGAGAGTGCGGCCTTTGCGGTCCGCCGCGGTCGATCATCGGGCCTTCGCACCGCCCGGCGGATCCGGCCGATAGGTGATCCGGAAGGCTGTCGGGAACGGCGTGCCCCCGTCCTCGACCGGCCCGTCCGCTCGGACATCGTGCCGGAGCAGGATTCGACGCACGATCTCTGGGACCATGACGCCCGCCACGTGGCGGCCCAAGCATTCGTGGTGACCGAGTCCGAAATGCAGGAAGGCGTGATCCGGGCGGGTCGCGTCGAAATGGTCGGGATCCGGCACGCAATCGCCATCGAACATCGCCGAGAGGCTGAGCGGCAGGACGGCCTGGCCTTTCCGGATCCGGGCCTGACCCGAGCTGCCCTGACCAAGGACGTGGTCGGCCTCGGCCTGTCGGAACATGAAGGCCACGATCGGCGCGAAGCGCAGCGCCTCCCACACGAAACCGTCGAAGGCGGCGGGGCCGGCCGAGGCGGCGGCCCGCGCGGCCGCGTGAACGTCGGGGCGGCGGAGGATCTCGGCGAGGGCGTTCACCACCGCCTCCGCGGTGGTCTCGATGGTGCCGATGAGGAGGCCACCGACGTTGATGACGACCCGGTCCATGCCGAAGCCCGTCGCCGCCGGAAGGCGCAGCCGCAGGAGCCGCGTCAGGCTGTCGTCGGGCACGTCGGCGCCCGCTTCAAGGGCGGCCACCCGCGCGGGTATGAGGGAGGCGAAGGCCGCGCGCATCTCATCCCGGGCGTGGGCCGCGGCGGCCTGGACCGCATCGGCATCGGGACGTCCGTCAAAGGGCAGGTTGTTGAATTGATCGAGCTGGTTCGCGTACGACCAGCGCAGCAGGTCGTCGTCGGAAGCGGCGAACCCGAAGAAGCGCTGAACGATCCGCAATGGCACCAGCCGCGCGATCGAGGCGACGACGTCGAGGGCGCCGTTGCCCGCGTCGAGGGCGGCGTCGGTGATGGATCCCGCGAGGTCGCGGATGGCGGGAAGGTCGCCCCACGGCAACACCGCGCGCATCACGGCCTTGTCGCGGTAGTTCACCTCGGTTTCGTCCAGCGCCAGCATGAATGCGCCCATCTTGGGCTTGTAGAGCGCGACCGAGAAGACACCCGGGAGACCTAGGATCTCCGCCACCGCGGCGCGTTTCGCGACGAGGACGACGGCGCCACAATCCAGCACGGGCTGCCGTGCCCGCAGTTGCGCGAAGAACGGCCGCGGCGCACGCCTGATCCAGTCGTGGGCGACCGGCCAGCGCTCATCCTCCGGCAAGGCCAGCAGGGTATCGAGGCAGGGTGCGTCCTGCATAACGCTCCGCATGCGGGTTCTCCGTGCCGCGTTCCGGGGCTGCTCCGCGGCGCGCATCGTCAGTGCAGGGATATGTCCAGACCCTCGCGCAGGCGCGCGACGAGCTCGCCCTGCCGGTGCGTCTCCGTCTTGGCGAAGAGCGACCGCAGCTGCGTTCGGACCGTCGAGATGGCGATCCCGCGCTCCTGGGCATGGGCGTTCAGCGATCGCCCGGACGCGACCGCGTTGGCGAGGATCGCCTCCGCGCTGGTCAGGCCGAACAGGCGCTGGAGGCGCGTCGCTGAATTCTCCTGGGCCTTGGGCGCGCCGCTGCGGATCACCACCGCGAGTTCGGCCTTGACCCGCGTCCCCGTCCCGGCGGGTCGCCGCGAGAGGGGGTGCAGCGACACCCGGTAGAGCATACCACTCTCGCCGCAGGTGATCGCGATGTGCTCGGCCTGCGTGATCGTGGCATCGCCGCTCGCCGCCGCGAGCGCTTCGCTCGCGGCCCGTGCGATCCGGCGGGAACACTGGCTGTCCTTGATGGCCAGACTGCCCTTGTCGAGGGACAGGCCCGTGCGGGCCTTCGCGAGTTCCTCGGCGGCGCGGTTCGCATGCGCCACCCGCAGGCGGGAATCGGTCAGGATCACCGCCGCGTCGAGCAGGTCGAGGGCGGAGGCGAGGTCGGAGGACCGTTCGGAGGCCTGACGCATCAATGCGTAGAACTCGAAGGCGCGGCGCAGGTGCGGCACGAGCATCGCGAGGCGCCGCACCTCCGCCGGCCGGAAGGCTCCAGCCTCCTCGTCGCGCATGGCCGCGAGCGTCGCCATGACGTCGGCCTCGCGGGCGAAATAGGTGACCAGGCTGTGCTCGATTCCGAAGGGACGCACGACCTCCTTGAACAGGGCGGTCTCGCGGAACTGCGCCGCATCGACCCCCTCCTCGGCGCGGATCACCTTACCCTGGTTCGAGAGGATGTAGGGGAGGCGCGGATCCTCGGTGGCGTGACGGTAGAGAAACGTCCGGTACTGCGACCGGTCGAAGCCGGAGACGGCCCACATCGGCTTGCGCGTCCCGTCGAGGCTGAAGACCGCCAATTGACCGACCCGCCCGCCGACGAAGCTCGTGAGATCTTCCAGGAGAGCCGGCCACTCTTCCGGTTGCCCGACCCGGTCATAGATCGACCCAACCAGTCGGGAATAGACCTCAAGTTCCTCCATAGCCACACTCCACGGTGAGTGACAGGTTCACGGAACCTAGCGCAACGTCCCCCGGCTGGCATCATCAATAAACGACAAGCGAATATCGATACTACCAATATTTGTTGTGCGGAACCAATAAAGCTCAGAGCGCCCGCAGATATCTGAGGAGCTGACGCCGCTGCGCGTCATCCAGCCGGTCCGCCCCGTTGGTGGTGGCCGCGTGACCGCGTTTCGCAGTGGCCGGTCGTGTCGTGTCGGACTTGAAGGGACCTGTCGCCCAGATCCCGTCGAGGGGGCGTGCCTTGTAGACCGGGCGATCGCGATCCTTCCGCCGGTCGAGGTACCGCTCGCCGAGCCGCTTGCCGCTGGCCTGCGAGACATCGTCGAGCAGGGTGTTCTCCGATGCGGCCGCGGAGGCGTCCGCCAGCGCGTGCGATCCTGGAAACTGTCACGGTCGCATCTCGGGCATGGACGAACCTTGCGCCTTGCGGACTGAGTCGGGTATTCAATAACCGCTGGCACATCCAGGCGCCTCATCCGAATGGATGACGGCTTTTCTCAGCAAATGGCACGTGCCGCGGCGTCCGCACGGCGTTGTTGTCTCAATCGCCGATGGCGCGCAGGCGCCGCTGTGCCTGCACGCGACGCCTCAGGTCAGCGGACGCCGCCGCCGACATTGATCTCCTCACCGGTCACCCAGCGCGCATCGTCGGAGGCGAGGAACGCGACCACTCCGGCGATGTCGTCGGGCTGGCCGGCACGGCCAAGCGGTGTCTGCGCGACGAAGCCGGCTTCCATCTCCGATCCGGCGATGCCGGCGGTACGCGTGCCCTCGGTCACCACGAAACCCGGGCTCACCGCGTTCACGCGGATCTTGCGCGGCGCCAATTCGTTCGCGAGCACACCGGTGATCACGTTCAGGGCGCCCTTCGTACCGCTGTAGACGGCCGAGTTCGGAGGCTGGATGCTCGCGGCGATCGACGAAATGTTGATGATGCTGCCACCCTCTCCGAGGTGTTTCGACGCCGCCTGCGTCGCGAGGAGCACGCCCAGCACGTTGACGTCGAAATGACGGCGGTAGTGCTCCTCGGTCACCTCCGCGAGGGCGGCGAACTCGTACACGCCGGAATTGTTGACGAGGATGTCGAGCCGCCCGAACGCATTCACCGCGGCGTCGACGAGACCCTGAGCCTCCTCGCGCTTCGACACGTCGGCCCGGACGGCGATCGCCCTGCCGCCATCCGCGGTGATCGCCGCCACCACGGCATCGGCCCCCGCCTGGCTCGACGCGTAGTTCACGACGACCGCCGCCCCATCCTTGGCCAACGCTCTGGCGATGGCGGCGCCGATACCCTTCGATGCGCCCGTCACCACCGCGACCTTGCCGTCGAGCTTGGACATGTGTGTAAACCTTCGCCACGGGACGGTGCCGGGATGGCCTCGCTAGTCCCATAGTTCGGAATTTCAGAACTAACGGGACGAAGCGCAAGGCCCCATATGGTTGAATCATGAGGCCTCTCTTCCATCCCGCGATCGACGACGTTCGGCCGGAGGCGATCCTTCACGCGCTCTCCGACCCCGACCGGGCGTCGATCTTCGCCAAGATCGCCCAGGCGGGCTGCGTCGAGACCTGCGCGACGGTCTCGGCGGTCGGAGACCGGGTAATCCCGAAATCGTCGCTGTCCAGCCACTTCAAGGTGCTGCGCGAGGCCGGATTGATCCGGTGCGAACGCCACGGCGTGGAGATGCGCAACCACGCGCGCTGCGCCGAGATCGACGGACGCTTCCCGGGCCTTCTCGCCGCGATTCTGACAGCCTACGCGGCGCGATCCGTCTGACCGGGCGCTCAGACCGCGGGCCCGCGCCGCGTGACGCCTCCTTTTTCCTGGCGAAGAGCGAGGCAGCACGCAGGTCAACGAATGCGGTTCCGTGCCCTATCGCGTGGCACCTGCGGGGCGCGGCGCTGCGGGCGGTCGCGAGCCGATGTTCTCCCGCAGCGTCCGGCCCTCGTACTCGGTGCGGAACAGACCCCGCCGCCGCAGCTCGGGCAGCACCAGCTCGATGAAATCGTCGAGCCCGCCCGGCAGGGTCGGCGGCATGATGTTGAATCCGTCCGCACCCCCGGCCTGGAAACGCTCCTCCATCTCGTCGACGATCTGGGCGACCGTGCCCACGATCTGCGAGTGGCCGCGCGCGCCCGCGATGCGCAGGTAGAGCTGGCGCAGTGTCAGCCCTTCCCGACGGGCGAGGTCGACCATCAATTGCTGTCGGGACTTGATGCCGTCGGTCTCGGGCAGCTCGGGCACGGGCCCGTCGGGATCGTGGCCGGACAGATCATGCCCGCCGATCATTCGGCCGAGCAGGGCGAGACCGACGACGGGATCGATCAGATCCTGCAGGGCCTCGAACTTGGCCCGCGCCTCCGCCTCGCTGCGCCCGACCACGGGGAAGAGACCCGGCATCACCTTCAGGTCGTCAGGCGAACGGCCGAAGCTGGCCATCCGCGCCTTCAGGTCACCGTAGAACGCTACCGCCTCCTCGAGTGTCTGGTTCGCCGTGAAGACGATCTCGGCGGTGCGCGCCGCCAGATCCTTGCCGGGCCCCGAGGATCCGGCCTGCACCAGCACGGGCTGGCCCTGCGGCGTGCGCGAGATGTTGAGCGGTCCGCGGACGTCGAAATACTTGCCGCTGTGATCGAGCGGGCGGAAGCCGTCGGGCTTCGAGAACTGTCCGCTGGCGCGGTCGATGATCACCGCATCGTCGTCCCAGGTGTTCCAGAGGCCGAGGACTACGTCCACGAACTCTTGGGCGCGCTCGTAGCGGTCTCCGTGGCCAGCGATCCGGTCGCCGCCGAAATTGGCCGCCTCCGCATCCGTCGCGGAGGTAACGAGGTTCCAGCCGGCCCGTCCGCCGCTGAGGTGATCGAGCGACGCGAACCGACGCGCGACGTTGAAGGGCTCGTTGAAACTCGTGGAGGTGGTGGCCACGAGCCCGATCCGGCTGGTCACAGCCGCGAGCGCCGACAACAGGGTGACCGGCTCGAAATGGGTGGAGCGCGCGGTCCGCTCGCTCGACCGCAGGTCTAGGTCCCGGATGCCGGATCCGTCCTCGAGGAAGATCAGGTCGAACTTCGCCGCCTCGGCGCGGCGCGCCCAGCCGACGTAGCGTTCCAGGACGAGGCCGCCATCCGCCTCGCTGGAGGGATGGCGCCAACCCGCCACGTGGTGGCCGGTCGCGTAGAAGAACGCGCCGAGGCGCAGGTGATCCTGTCTCATCGATCCGACTGATACCGGGGCCAGCCCGGTCCGGGCTGCGCGGAACACGGATCTTAGCGGAGCAGGCGCCCGGCGGCGAACCGTCAGCTGCGGGAAGCTGCGCTCCGTCCAGCCCTGTGACAGCGGATCCACGATGCAGGCCGACGCGGGCCACCCGCTGGAGGGGCCTGACATCGTTGGGAGCCGGGAGGCGTGTCCGGTGCCTCGCGGGCCGCATTCCCGCGCGGCGGTGCGAGCCAGTCTGCCCGTTCCGCCGGGCCGGGGATGACTACAGGTACGAGAGCCGCAGCCGCCACTCGGCTTGGTCCGGCGGTTCGACAGGACCGGCGCGCGCCGGGACGGACTCGGACTGCGTGATCTGCTCGGCGAAGGTCCGCTCGACCGGATGATCCAGCGTCGAAACGCAACCGCCGAGCAGCAGCGCGATCAGTCCCGCCAGAACAAGCATCCGCGGGGATGCGATGAGGGGGCCGGCCGCGCGCATGGGCTCATCCGGTCGAGGCAGCTGCGAGCGCCATCAGGCTGCCGCCCGTTCGGCGGCGGGCAGCAGGTCGCGGCTCGCCTGCTCGATCCGGCGCAGCCACTCTTCGGCAGCCTCCGCGCGCAGCTCTGCGGCCTGCGCCCGCGCCTCAAGGGCCTGAAGCTGCGCGTCCGACTCCGCTCGCAGATCCCGGACGCGGGCCTCGGCCTGGGCCTGGACGTCCTTGAGCTTCGCCTCGGCCTGTGTCTGGCACTCGCGCAGGAGAACCTCGAAGGCGCGTGTTTCCTGCTGCGCGCGCTTCAGTTCCTGAAGCAGGGCGTCCTGCTCCGCGGCCTGCTCGCGCAGGCGCATCTCCTGCTGCTGAGCGGCACTCTTGGCCGCGGTGAGCGTGTCGAGCACGCTGGTCCAGTCCGATGCCAGCCGGCGTGACGGGGCGGTGGGCATCGCTGCGGGGGGGGATTTCAAGGCGGGGACCTGCGGCGCCGGCCGGACGGGAGCGACCGGCATCCGCCCCTCGGCCTCCGGGCGCTGCGCGGTGATCTGCGCATCGAGGGTGGCCCAGAAAGCCTCGTCCATCGCAGGCATCACGTGTCCCTTTTCCTGTCACTGTGCGGAGACGGTCGCGTCAGGCGTCCTGCGTGCCGGTCTTGAGCGGCGCCGGCTCGACGACGAATTCGGACTCGATCGCATCCGAGATGCGGCGCAGCCACTCCTCGGCGGAGCCGGCGCGCTCCTCGGCCACGCGCGCCCGCTCCTCGGCGGCGCCGATGAGGGCGTCGGCCCGGGCCTGGATCTCGCGGGTGCGCTGCTCGGCGGCGCGGACCTTGGCGTCGGCGTCCCGCATGTCGGCGCGCACCTGCTCCAGGAGTTCGTGCACGCGGACCTCGTAGTCCTGCGCGCGATCCTCGATGTGCCGGATGTACTGGGCAGCACCGCGTACCCGCTCCAGCACGCCCGGCCACTTGCCGGAGGCCGCCTCGGCGGCGGGTCCACGTGCCGCGGGCGAACCGGCGGGCACCGAGGCCAGGACGACGACCTTGGCGGGGGATGCGGGCCCGCCGGGCCCCGAGGCCGGCGCGAGATGCGCCTGGCGTTCGGCCGGCTGGTCAGCCGTGGTCCATCGTGAGTGTTCCATCATCAATCCTGGAGCCCGTCTCGGAGGAAGCGCTGCGGCACCCGCAGCGTCTCAGGCCTCGGCCTGGCTCATATGCCCCCCCAGCAGCAGGTTCTTCGCCGCCGCGTCGATCCGGGACAGCCACTTCTCGGCGGTGTCGGCTCTCACATCGGCCACCCGGACCTGCTCCTCGGCAGCCCGGACCCAGGCTTCAGCCTCGGCCTGGATCGTCCGCACCCGGGCCTCGGCCTCGGCACGGATCTCTTCCACCTGCGCATCCGCGTCGGCCTGGATCCGCTGCAGGCGGATATCGGCGCGGGCCTGGATCTCGTGGGCGCGCATTTCGGACAGCTGGAGCCTCTGCTGCGTCTCCTTCAGCTCGCGCTGCAGGGTCTCGAGCGCCATCTCGTGCGTCGCGCTCTGGGAGCGCAGGCGCCGCTTCTGCTCGTCGGCCAGCCCCACCATGCCGTTGATGATGTCGAGGGTGCTCATCCAGTCCGACACCGCCTCGTCCTCTGCGTCGTGAGCGCCGGCGGGCGGCTCGGCATCGTTGACGGCCGGGTCCGGCAGAAGCGCCGCGTTGGAGTCCTCGACCTGCTGCCCCAGGCGCAGAGCGGGCGCCTCGGCGCCGGTGAAGGAGGGTTTGAGCCTCAGGATCTCGGCTGACGGTTTCTCGACGATGCGGTCGAGACTTTCCGCGACCTGCGTCAGGATATGAGACCACGAGGCTGTGGGCGCCGCAACCATGATGAAATCTGCCCTTCCGAGAGCCGAACGTGGCATCATGCAGACACGGCTATGGTTAATGCATCGTTAATCGGCTTCGGGGTTGCTAGCTTTTCGTAAGCTCTGCCTAACCAGAATTAATTTTCAGCCGCCCCAGGACTGCGCTGGACAGTCGTGCCGACTCTGAATTCATGCGACCGCGCCGCCGTCTGGCCGCGGCACGCATCGTATCGAGGGCGGGGAATAGAAATTGCGCGAAGCTCTTGCCCCAGACAAATCAAGATTTGATGTCGCCGTTTAGACCGAGAACGTACCCGGGCTTCCTCGTCCGAGAAGCCGTGGCCTGCAGGTACCTCCATCAATACGGCGAGCGGCCGGCTATCGTCCGGCGATTGCAGCCGAATACGGCCCGCACCGCTCGCCGGTCCCGGGGCGTGCCGCCGCCGGAATCGGGCGGCGATGCCGGGCTTGGCAATCCCCGTGAGGTCTTGGCTTCCGAACGCTCGTTCCGGCTCCGCGGTCGACTGGAGCGAGAATGTTAACCGGTGTGGCGCCCATCAGCCCCGCCGGCCTGTGGCGGGCGATGCGTGAAGTATTGGTGCCGCCGCCGCACGGTTAGCCGCAGGATCGCGGTCGCGGGGCGGATAGCGGCGGCACCAATTGATCACCCGCTTCGTGGCCTTGGCGGCGGCTCCGGAGGGCACGAGCGTGTCCAGGGGAAGCCCCAGCAGGGCCGCGAGCGGGTTCGCCAGCATACCGGTCACGCGGACGATCGTCCGCGCCGGACCGCACCTCCCGTCCGCCAGCGTTACGCCGGCAGCATCGACCGCGGCGACGCTGGCGCCTGCGATGCAGGTGCACCCCGCCGCCGCGAACGCCGCGCGGATCGACGGCAGCGCGGCCTGTCCCAGGAAGTTGCCGATCTTGGCAGCGCGGTCGATCCGGAGCGTGCGCACGCTCCCGGTACCGGCCCGTCACGCGCGGCGGCGAGGCGTGCGGGCCTCACGCAGGCGCGTTCGAGGCCGGCGAGCCCGGCATCGACGGCCAACGCGGTCCGGAGGCCCGGCGGCTCGGATTCCGATACGGACTGACTGAGGCGATCGAGATGCGCTGCCAGAGCCCGCGCGCCGTCGTAAGTGCCGGCTTCGAAGGCGTGCGCGATGCCGGGACGGGCGGCCGCTGCAGGTGGCTGCCGGCGGCCAGGATGAGCAGCTCGTAGAACGGAGCGGCCGGCGCTCCGGATGACGATCCGGAGCGGCGGCCGTCACAGGGAGGGTGCGTCGGGCGGCTCGCGCAGGGGCGCAAGGTCGGCCTCGCAGCAACGCATCCGGATGACGTGGGACGAGTCCGGTGCCACGAGGGTGATGGCGCGGTGTCACCCAGCCCGCGCTCGTCCCGCGTCCGCGCGGCGGCGGCCGCAGCGCGAACGCCCGATCTCGGGCCTGGGAGAGCGGTCTGCGGCGCGTTCCGCGGCCGTGCGGCGAACGAGTCCCCTCGTTCGCCGCGTCGCCGAAGATTCTTATCTTTTCGGGTCGAAGTAGAGAATGGGCTTTCGTTGACTCGCGATCACCGGGACAGGATGGTGCGTTCGTTGTCTGCAACGGGGTTTCGGGCCGAAGATGAAGACGCATGAGCCGTCCGGACGTGATCCCGGAGCGATCTCGCGCGTCGTCACCGCTCGGAGGCGCAGTATGACCGTCCGGTGGAGCCGGCTGGAGCACAGCGGCGCCTCAGCGCCTCCCTGTACGCGTCGCGTGATCCAGCACCGCTGATCGGCCCCCGGGATACCCGACAGGTTGATCGCGCCGATCGCGGCGCCGCCCGTCCGCTCCGGAACGCCGGACGCCCAGACCCCAGTCTCACGCCAAAAGGTCCCGCCCATGTTCTCGACCCGCCGATCCCTGCTGGCCGCCGGCCTCGTCCTGGCCTGCCTCGGCATCCTGCCGGGACGGGAGGCGCGCGCCGAGGACCCGAAGGAGATCCGCCTGGATTGGGCGACCTACAATCCGGTGGGCCTGCTCCTGAAGGAGAAGGGCTTCCTCGAGGAGGCACTCGCATCCCGCGGCATCAAGGTCCGCTGGGTGCAGTCGCTCGGCTCCAACAAAGCGCTGGAGTTCCTGAATGCCGGCGCAATCGATTTCGGATCGGCTGCGGGCGCGGCGGCGCTGGTGGCGCGGATCAACGGCAACCCGATCAAGGCGATCTACGCCTACTCGCGTCCGGAATGGACGGCGCTCGTCACCCGCAAGGAGACCGGCATCACTAAGCCGGCGGACCTCAAGGGCAAGCGGGTCGCGGTCACCCGCGGCACCGACCCTCACATCTTCCTGATCCGCGCGCTCCAGAGCGCCGGTCTCACTGAGCGCGACGCGAAGCTCGTCCTGCTCCAGCATGCGGACGGGCGCACGGCCCTCGACCGGGGTGACGTCGACGCCTGGGCGGGGCTCGACCCGATGATGGCCGCGGCCGAGATCGAGAACGGCGATGTCCTGTTCTACCGCGACGCCGCGGCGAACACCTGGGGGCTGCTCGACGTGCGCGAGGAGTTCGCCAAGGCCCATCCAGAGCTCGTCCGGACGGTGATCGCCGCCTACGAGAAGGCGCGGGCCTACGCGCTCGCCAACCCGCAGGCGCTCTCGGCCGCCCTCGTGGCGGCCACCAAGCTGCCGGCGCCCGTGATCGCCCGTCAGATCGAGCGCACCGACCTGTCGCAGCCCGCGATCGGCCCGGCACAGACCGACTCGATCAAGGCGGCCGGCTTGGCCCTGCAGCAGGCCGGCGTGATCCCCGCCGGGACCGATGTGGCGGCCGCGGTCGAAAGCCTGCTCGATCCGACCTTCAATCCCGCCGCCGGGCGGTGATGGGGGGCGTTCCGCTGCTGCGGCGGGGCGGCCGCGCCGGTCTCGGCCTGCTTCTGCCGCTGCTCCTGGCGATCGGCTGGGAGATCGCGGTCGCGGCCGGCCTCGCGTCCGGGCGCCTGCTTCCGCCGCCCAGCCGCATCGGCGCCACCCTGTGGGAGTTGGCGGCCTCGGGTGACCTGTGGATGCACGTGGAGGCGACCCTGATCCGCGTCGGGCTCGGCTTCCTGTTCGGGGCGGCGGCCGGGATCCTGGCCGGCGCCCTGGTGGCCACGATCCCGGTGCTGCGCTGGCTCGTCGACCCGAGCCTGCAGGCGCTCCGCGCCGTCCCGTCGCTCGCCTGGGTGCCCCTCTTCATCCTGTGGTTCGGCATCCTGGAGACGCCGAAGGTCCTGCTGATCGCCGTGGGCGTCTTCTTCCCGGTCTATGTCGGGGTTTCCGGAGCGATCGCCTCGGTGGACCGGAAGCTCGTCGAGGTCGGGCGGATCTTCCGGCTGTCGCGGCCGGCGCTGGCCCGCCGGATCCTGCTGCCGGCGGTGCTGCCGGCCACGCTGGTCGGCCTGCGCACCGGTCTGGGCCTCGGCTTCCTGTTCGTCGTGGCGGCGGAGCTGATGGGCGCCTCCGAGGGCCTCGGCTACCTGCTGGTCGACGGCCAGCAGTTCAGCAAGCCCGATCAGATCGTGGCGGCGATCATCGCCTTCGCGTTGGTCGGCAAGCTCGCCGACATGGCCCTCGTGACGCTGACGTTGCCCTTGACGCGCTGGCAGGATACCGCGCGGGACAGCCTGTGACCGCCGGATCCCGCTCCGCCGGGACAGCCGGGTCGCGCACCGGCACCCGCGCCAGGCCCGGACAAGGGACG
This sequence comes from Methylobacterium sp. E-046, assembly GCF_022829625.1. Classification (NCBI taxonomy): domain Bacteria; kingdom Pseudomonadati; phylum Pseudomonadota; class Alphaproteobacteria; order Hyphomicrobiales; family Methylobacteriaceae; genus Methylobacterium; species Methylobacterium sp. E-046. The sequence continues at coordinate 161,792 of NZ_JAKSYP010000090.1, forward strand.
CCCGTGCTCGTCATCGACGATCTCTCCAAGACCTACGCGGACGGCACGCGGGCGCTCGAGGCCATCGGCCTGTCTGTGAAGCAGGGGGAGATCGTCGCGCTGATCGGCGGCTCCGGCTGTGGGAAGACGACGCTGCTCCGGTTGATCGCGGGGCTCGACCAAGCCAGCCGCGGCTTCGTGCAGGTCGACGGCGAGACGATCGCCGAGCCCCATCCGAGCGTCGGGGTGGTCTTCCAGGAGCCGCGGCTCCTCCCCTGGCTCAACGTCGCCGACAATGTCGGCTTCGGGCTCTCCGGCCTCGGCCGCTCCGAGCGCCGGGCCCGCGTCACCCACGCGCTGGAGCGGATCGGGCTGGCCGAGCACGGTGGGCGCTGGCCGCGCGAACTCTCGGGGGGCCAGCAGCAGCGTGTCGCCATCGCCCGAGCCTTCGTCGCGCAGCCGAGGGTGCTGCTCCTCGACGAGCCGTTCTCAGCCCTGGATGCCTTCACCCGGAAGGGGCTTCACGACCAGCTCCTGGACCTCTGGGCCGAGTCGAAGCCGACGATCGTCATCGTCACGCACGATGTCGGGGAGGCGGTGACGCTCGCCGACCGGGTTGTGGTGATGCGCCCGCGGCCGGGACGCCTCGACGAGACCGTCGCGATCGGGCTCGCCCGCCCGCGCGACCCCGTGGCGGCGACCTACGAGGAGGCGGTGCGCAGGGTTTTAGCGGCCCTCGATCATTCCCTCCGTCCGGCCGCGGCGAACCGCCCCCCTGCCCCGGAAACCCGCGCCAGCTGGTGGTAGCTGCGGCCCCGTCCCGGCCCGCCTCGACGAATGATCCCGCTGCCCGTCTCCGCCGAATCCCGATCGCCGGCCGGTCGGCCTTCCGTCTCGCGTGACGGGGTCGCGCCGCGCCCGCACCGGCCCCTCGCGCATCGGCTGGCAGTGCTCCTCGACGCTGATCGCGCCGCTGCTCCGGGACGGCTGCCGGGAGCGGGACCTCACACCCCTCGGCACCGGCCAGTCCCGGCCTGGGTTCACCCGCGGAGTGCCGGTCAAGGAGGCACGGAACACCGGACCGATCGCCCTTTCGGCCGACCGCGCCGACACGGACCCGATCCACGCGCAGGCCTCCGGCGCTGGGATCACCCATATCGCCCGGGAGGCGCCCTCCCCCGGGGCGTAGACGTTCCTGGTGGCTGCGGACGCGGCTGCGACGTCGGTGGCCGGGTTGCGGGGGAAGCGGCTCGCGGTGACCGCGGGCGGCAGCCAGGACCCGCTCGTCACCGCCCCGCGAAGGCCGGTCTGACCTTCGAGGACATCGCGCCGGACCGTCCGAGCAGGACAAGATCGCCGACGCGTTCCGCGCCGGGGCTGCTGCCCCGCCCCGTCGTCAGCCCCCCTCGGGCTTGGCAGCCACCGGCAGGCGGAGCGATGTCAGGACCGGAGGGCGGGCGCGATCATCGCCTCCCCGGGCTCCTCCATCCGGAACCGGGCGAAGCGCAAGGCCAGCACCGGCAGGATCAGGAGGGTGAGCACCGTCGAGGTGACGAGGCCGCCCAGGATGATCAGCGCCATCGGGCCCTCGATCTCGCGGCCGGGCTCCCCGGCCCCGAGGGCCAGCGGCAGCAGGCCGAGACCGGTGACCAGCGAGGTCATGAGGATCGGTACCATCCGGTCGGCGGCGCCCGCGGCCGCGGTCGCGGCGTCCCACGGGAGCTTATCCCGCGTCACCATCTGCTCGTAATGGGCGATCATCATCACGCTGTTGCGCAGCGAGATGCCCGCGAGGGTGACGAAACCGACGAGGGAGCCGAGCGAGAGCAAGCCCCCGGTGAGCGCCGCCGCGGCGACCCCACCCACGAAGGCGAAGGGCAGATTGACCAGGACCAGCATCAGGTTCGCCGCCGAACCGGTGACGATGGCGAGCAGAACCACGATGCCGAAACCGGCGAGACCGGCGTGGATCAGCAGGTCGCGCCGGGCCGCCTCCTGCGCCTCCGCGGCCCCCGAGAAGGTCACGTAGACACCCTCGGGCAGCCGCACCTCCTTGGCGATCTTGCGCTTGGCCGCCGCCACGAATCCCGCCATGTCCCGTCCGGCGACGTTGGCGGTCACGGCCTGCACCCGCTGCGCACCGAGATGCTGCACCTGATAGCGGCCCGCGCTTTCGTAGACGTCGGCCACCTGCGACAGGCGGACGTAGCGACCGCCTGTCGCCCGCAGGGGCAGGTCACCCACCGCGCTGAGTCGACTCCGCACTGCCGCGTCGAGGATCACCAGCACGTTGAACACCGCGTTGCCGCGATAGGTCTGGCCGACGACGTCGCCCTGGTAGGCGGTGCGCACCGCCTCCAGCACCTCGACCGGATCGAGACCCCAGTGGCGCAGATCCACCGGGCGGAGCGCCACGGTGACCTGCGGCAATCCGGCCGGGGACGCCTGCTGCACGTCGCGGGCGCCCTTCACCTCCGCGAGTTCGCGGGCGACCGAGCGGGCGGCGGCCTCGATGCGGTCCAGGTCGCTGCCGACCACGTTGACCACGACGGGCGCCGTGAAGCCCGACACCGTCTCCTCGATCCGCTCGGTCAGGAAGGTCTTGAGCGAGAAGGCGGCACCGGGAAACCCGGCGATCAGGTCGCGGATCGCCGCCTCGACGGATCGCTGGGCCGCGCCGTCGAGGCCGGGCTGCAGGTCGATGTGGATCTCGCTGTAATGGGGACCCGCCGTATCCTCGGCGGCCTCGGCGCGACCGATCTGTGCGGCCACGGCGCGAACGCCCGGAATGCCCTTCAGGTCGCCGGTGATCAGCGTGCCGAGCCGCTGCGATTCCTGCAGCGACGTCCCGGGGATCGCCACCATGTGGAGGATCAAGTGGCCCTCCTTCAGGTCGGGCAGGAACACCGCGCCGAGGGTCGGGAGGATCGCGGCACCCGCGAGGGTCAGCAGCAGGCTTCCCAGCATCGCCAGGCGCGGGGCCCGGCCGATCCAGGCCAGCAGCCGGAGGTAGGCGGCACGGCTCCAGCGGACCACGGGCGGCTCGCGCGGCGGAGCGGCCTCGGCGCGCGCCATCCGGCCACCCAGGAGGAGCAGCGCCAGGGCCGGCGTGACCGTGAGCGCGACGAGGAGCGAGGCCACGACCGCCGCGATGTAGGCGAGCGCCAGGGGGCCGAACAGGCGCCCCGCCACCCCGGTGAGCGCCAGCACCGGCAGGAACATCAGGAGCACGGCGAGCGTCGCGTAGGCGACCGAGGTGCGCACCTCCAGCATGGCGGCGAGCACCACGCGGGCCGGTCGCTCGCCACGCGCGGCCCGCAGGCGGCGGGAGACGTTCTCGACGCCGATCACCGCATCGTCCACCACCTCGCCGATGGCCAGCGCCAGCCCGCCCAGCGTCATCGTGTTGAGGCTCTCGCCCCAGGCCTGGAGCGCGAGCGCGGCGGCGACCAACGAGAGGGGGATCGCCGCCGCGCTGATCAGCGCGGCCCGCCAATCCGCCAGGAAGACGAACAGCACGATCACCACCAGGACGCCGCCGAAAGCCAGGGCCTGGAGGACGTTCCCGGTGGCGACATCCACGAAGTTCGCCGGCCGGAACAGGTCTGCGCGCAGGGACACGCCCTCCCGGTTCAGGACCGGCCGCAACTCGTCGAGGGCGGCTTCCAGCCGCGCCGTCACGGCCCGCGTGTCGACGCCGACCTGGGCGCCAACCATGAGCAGCACGCCGGGCTTCCCGTCGACGAGCGCCGCGCTGATCGCGGGTTCGGGGGCGGCCGTGACATTCGCCACGTCCGAGAGCACGACGCTCGCCCCCCCGTCGTTGTGGAGCACCGTGCGGCCCAGGGCCTCCGGGGTGAGCGACTGGCCCTCGCTCCGCAGCAGCACGCGCTGGTTCGGGGTGTCGACGAAGCCGGCGCCCCGCACGCCGGTTGCTTTCCGGGCGGCCGTCAGCACGTCGTTGAGGCCGATCTGGAAACGGATCAGGTCGTCCGGCCGGACCTGGACCTGCAGCGCCCGCACCGCCCCGCCGTAGATCGACACCTGCGCTATGCCCGGCACGGCCTGAAGGCGCCGCCGTACGGTCCATTCGGCCACGTGGCGCAGGTCCATGCCGTCGCGGGCCTCCGCGGTCAACCCGACGAGGAGCACCGTGAGGGTCGAGGAGGTGAGCGGGGTCATCGCCGGCGTCGCAACCCCGTCCGGCATTCGGCCGGACAGAGCCGCCAGACGCTCGTTGACGCGCTGGCGGACCCGATCGACGTCGCTGCCGGACTTGAAGGCGGCGGTGATCACCGACAGGCCCTGGATGGAGGTGGAGCGCAGGGTCTCGAGCCCCGGAAGGCCGCCGACCGCGACCTCGACGGGCTGGGTGACCAACACCTCGACCTGCTCCGAGTCGAGGCCCGGCGCCTCGGTCTGGATCGTCACGATCGGAGGGGCGAATTCCGGAAAGACGTCGTAGCGCGCTGCCGCGAGCGCGTAGAGGCCGAAGACGAGCACGGCACAGGCCAGAGCCAGGACCACCCGAGGGAGCCGCACGGCGAAACCGACGAGGGCCGCCTGGGGACCGCCGCGGCCGGCAGCACCCGGCGGCTCAGTCATCGTCGTCGCCCACGACGCGGATCCGGCTCTTCATCTCCTCGGAGAGCAATGCCTGCCCACCCCGCAGCACGATCTCCCCGCCATCCGGCAGATCCTCGACCACGAAGGCGTCGGCCGACATCGGCGCATCGGCACGGACCGGATGCCGCACGAAGGCACCGTCGCCGGTGCCCCGATAGACCCAGGTGCCCCCCTCGCCGTGCACGACGGCATCCTCGGGCACGAGGACGCCCCGAATCGTCTGCGGCGCCGCCAGGAACGCCATCGTGCTGGTGCCCGGCAACAGGCCGCTGTCGCCCGACACCAAGTAGAAGAAGCTCTGCCCCTGGATGCGTGGATCGGTGCGGGTCGCCGCCGAGACCAGCCGCAGGGGGACGCGCTCGCTCTGCGGCGGAACCTCGGCGTAGGCCGCCTGCGGGGGCACCGGAAGGCTCTCGCCCGGCGGCAGCGTCACCTGAACCAAGAAGTCCGCGCGCTCGATCAGCCGCGTGACGAGGGGTGAACGATCGATGATCGCCTTGCCGAGCACCGAGCCCCATTCCTGTCGCGCCGTGGCCGCGAGGGTCCGCACCTGCGATTCGGCCGTGGTCACGGCGGCGCGGTCGGTCAGGAGGGTGCCTTCGGCTGTCTCGATCTGGGCGACCGCCACGATCCCCGCGCCGAGGCTGCGCGCGCGCCGGGCGGCGCTGCCCGAGACCTCGACCCGCGCCTGGGCCGTCTGAAGCGACGCGACGGCGCCCGCGTAGCTGTTGGTGAGCTCGGTGATCCGGGCGAGATCGAGGACGCTTCCGTAAGCGGTCAGCTCCTGCTGGTGCGGTACGGACGGTCGCGCTTCGGCGACGAGGCCGATGCGCTGCCGTTCGAGCGCCGACAGCCGGACCAAGGTGCGCCCGTCCTCGATCGCCGTGCGCGGCGTCGGGAGCCGCGCATCCGCGGTCGGGCCACTGCGCAGTGTCGGGATCAGCGGCTCGAGACGTGCGCCGATTTCCGACAGGATCGGGGCGGCGCGGGCGCGGAGACGCTCGCCGGGCTCGGTGAGAACAGCGGCCCCGGCGGCGAGCAGCAACCCCCCGATCAGCAGGAGCGTACGCCGCTGACCCACGTCCCCATCTCCCCAGTGATTGCCGAATTTACCCGGTCTTGTTTGCCAAATTTGCCTGGATAAGTACAGTGATGTCGGTTCCAGCCAATCCCGTCGTACCCCTCCGCATCCTCCGGCTCCGATGATGGCGGCCATCGCGGAAAGCCGCGCCAACGACGCCGTCGCGAGGCTTAAACACCGATCCGGGGCGTGGGACCACGCCGGTTCGCGCGTCCCGTCGCGCAACCACCGGTATCCACATGCAAGCAAGCCCGCCTCGGAACCGAGGCGGGCTTGCGCAGGACGTTTCGACGGAAGTCGTGGATCAGCAGTTGTCGTCGGCCGGAGCCGTCTGCCGATCGGCCGCCGCCTTGTTCATCGCCCCGACGGTGCCCGGCGAAGCCGGCTGCTGTCCGCCGGCGAGGTTCGCCGCGGCCGGATCGGTCGAGTTCGACTTCCCGCCCGTATTCGCCTGTGCCTGCGCGGGGGCGGTCTGCGTGGCGCCAGCGTTGTTCATGGCGCCGACCGTTCCGGGCGAGGCCGGCTGCTGGCCGCCGGCAAGGTTCTTGCTGGACTTGTCGACATCGGAGCTGCTGGGATTGGACGCCTGCTGATCCGGGCTCTTGGCCTTCGTGGTGCCGGTGCTGCAGGGCGCGGCGAGCACGGGACCGGCAGTAAACGCCAACAGCGCAAGCGCGCTTGCCAGATGAGAGACCTTCATCAATTGCTCCTCCATATTTTTGCATGAGTTTAAGTGCCGGATCGACCTGAGAGTTCCTTGAAAAGTGGAACTTTGAACGGGCTGACCCCCGCCCTGCGCTGCAGCGGCGCGCGATGACAGCAGCTCGAAGCCGACGCGCCGGCGCCGGGTCCGGGTCTTGCGGTCGGAGCCGCCCGGACGTCGGATCGGCCGCGCCGCCATGGAGGCGCACGTGCGACTTCTGGTAAGAGAGGGTGTTGAATGAGCGCAGACCTGGCCGTGCGGCATGCCGAGGCGACAGGTCCGGACCCGGCGGCGAAGGAGCGAGACCGTTGATCAGCGTGGATCTGAACTCCGATCTCGGTGAGGGCTACGGTGCCTATGCCTGCGGGGACGACGCGGCGATCCTCGGGATCGTGACCTCCGCCAACGTGGCCTGCGGCCTGCACGCGGGCGATCCCGAGATCATGGCGCAGACCTTCGCGCTGGCGAAGGAGCGCGGCGTCGCGGTGGGCGCCCATCCGGGCTTCCCGGACCTGTGGGGCTTCGGCCGCCGCCGCATGCCGTTCACGCCGGCCGAGATCGAGCGCCTCGTGGCCTATCAGGTCGGCGCCGCGCAGGCGCTGGCGTGCTATGCCGGACACCGCATCACCTACGTGAAGGCGCACGGGGCGCTGGCCAACGTCGCCGCCGAGGAACGGCCGGTGGCCGACGCCATCGCGCGGGCGGTCCGGGCGGTGGATCGCGACCTCGCGCTGCTCGCCATCGCGCTCACCGCGCAGGTCCAGGCGGGTGAGGCCTGCGGCCTGGAAGTGCACCAGGAGATCTTCGCCGACCGCGGCTACACGGAGGCCGGCCTCCTGATCCCGCGCAGCCAGCCCGGTGCGATGATCACCGACGCGGGCGAGGCCGCCGACCGCGTCCTGCACATGGTCGAGACGGGGACGATCCGAACGGCCGGGGGCAGCGCCCTTCCGACGCCGATCCGGTCGATCTGCGTGCACGGGGATTCGGCCCATGCCGTGGCCACCGCCCGCGCCGTACGCACCCGGCTGGAGGGGGCGGGCGTCACGCTGGCGCCGTTCCGGCCGTGAGCGACGTCCCGGATGAACCCCGGCTCCTCGATGCCGGCGAGGCGGCCCTGGTGGTCGAGTTCGGCACCACGGTCGATCCCGCGATCAGCGACCGTGTCCTCGCGCTCGACGACGCCCTCGGCGCCGCCCCCCTCGCGGGTCTGCTGGAGCGGGTGCCGACCTACCGGTCCCTGATGCTGCACTACGACCCGCTGGTGCTCGACCGCGAGACCCTCGTGGCCCGGGTCCGGTCGCTCGCGGCGGGCGCCACGGCGCGGGCAGCCACCCCGACGCTGTGGACGCTGCCCTGTTGCTACGACGCCCCGCACGGCGAGGACATCGTTCAGGTCGCCCAGCGGGCGGGCCTGTCGCCCGACGCGGTGGTCTCCACCCACGCGGGGGCGACCTACCGGGTCTACATGTACGGTTTCGCCCCGGGCTTCGCCTATCTCGGCGGCCTGGCGGACGTACTGGCGGTGCCCCGGCGGCAGAGCCCGCGGCCGCCCCATCCACGAAACGCCGTGATGATCGGCGGCGGCCTCGCCGCAGTCGCGACCGTGCCGATGCCGACCGGCTGGTACGTGCTCGGCGCCACGCCGGCCCGCCTCTACGCGCCGGAACGCGACCCGAGCTTCTTCGTGGGCGCGGGGGACCAGATCCGCTTCGAGCCCGTCGATGCGGCGACCTTCGACGCGCTGACCGCGCGCGAGGCGGCGGGCGAGGCGGTGGCGCGCCGCGGGGAGGCCCGCCGATGAGTATCCTCGCGATCGAGGCCGCCGGGCCGGGCGTCACGCTTCAGGATGGCGGGCGGCACGGCTATCTGCGCTTCGGCATCACGGCCGCCGGGCCGATGGATCCGCTGATGCACGCCAGCGCCAATCGCGCGGCCGGCAATCCCCTCGACGCCACCGCGATCGAGGTCTCGACCGGCGGCATCACGGTGGGTGCCGCGGGCGGACCCCTGGGGCTCGCCCTGCTCGCGCCGGGCTTCCGCGTCGCGCTGGACGGCGCGGCGCTGCCCGAGGCGGTCGCCCTCACCCTGGAGCCCGGCCAGATCCTCGCGGTGCGGGCCGGCGATGCGGGGTCGTGGGGCTACCTCGCGGTGAGCGGCCGGCTGGATGTCGCGCCGGTCCTCGGATCCAACGCTACCCACACCCGCTCCGCGCTGGGCGGTTTCGACGGTCGCGGCCTCGCCGCCGGCGACCGCCTGCCGGTGGCCGATGGCCGCGCGGGGGACGGCGCGCCCCACCGGCTCGTCGTCCCGTGGCTGGCGCGGAACGCGCGGACGATCCGGGTCGTACCGGGACCGCAGGACGACTACTTCGCCCCCGATCAGATCGCCGCCTTCCTCGACGGCCCCTGGACCGTCTTGCCGCGGGGTGACCGGATGGCGTGCTTCCTCGACGGGGAGCCGCTGAAGCACGCCCGCGGCCACGACATCGTCTCCGATGGCGTGGCGATGGGGGCGATCCAGGTGCCGGGGAACGGCCTGCCGATCGTGCTGATGGCCGACCGGCAATCCACGGGCGGCTACCCGAAGATCGCCACCGTGATCGGCCCCGACATCGGCCGGATCGCCCAACTGCGCGGCGGAACCAGCCTCACGTTCCAGAAGGTCACGGTGGCGGAAGCCGTCGCCGCGCGCCGGATCGAGCGCGATGCGGTCCGCGAGCCGGTCGCCCGCGAGCCGGTGGTGCGTACCGATTTCGCGTCGGACTTCCTGCTCGGGCTCAACCTCGTCGGCGGCGTCACCGATGGCGCTGGCTGACCAACGCGGGGGCCGCTCGGCCCGCCGCCCTCGCGAGCCCGCCATGACGGGAGGCGGGCGAGCGGGGGTGGGGATCCGCCGCCGGCGCTCCGGAACGGCGGCGTGGTCGCCAACGCCGTCGACGGCTTGAGCCCGCGCAATCTGCGAATTCACGGCCGCGACACGTCCAACCGCTATCGAGAACGGGAAGGTCCACACATGGCACACGCCGTCACCGCCTCCGGCACGCCGCCCTTGCGCAGCAACGAGCCCCTGAACGCCGACAGCGTGCGCCGCGCCCGGGTGGATCTCGCGGCCTGCCTCCGCTGGGCCGCCCGCAACGGCCTGGAGGAAGGCATCTGCAACCACTTCTCGGCCGTGCTGCCCGAGCGGCCCGACCTGTTCCTGGTCAACCCCTACGGACTCGCCTTCGCGGAGGTGACGGCCTCAAGCCTCCTCCTGTGCGATTTTCACGGAAACGTGGTCGAAGGGGATGGCCAGCCGGAAGCCACGGCGTTCCACATCCATGCCGAGTTGCACCGGCTGAAGCCCCGCGCCCGCGCAGCCTTCCACACGCACATGCCCTACGCGACGGCCCTGGCCATGCTGGAGGGCCAACCCCTGCTGTGGGCCGGGCAGACGGCTCTGCGGTTCTACGGCCGCATCGCTGTGGACGAGGATTACAACGGTCTGGCACTCGATTCCCGCGAGGGCGAGCGGATCGCCACCAGCGCCGGCGAGGCCGACGTGGTCTTCCTGAAGAACCACGGCGTGATGGTGCTGGGCGAGACGATCGCGGAAGCCTGGGACGACCTCTACTATCTGGAGCGGGCCGCGCAGGCGCAGGTTCTCGCCATGAGCACCGGGCGCACGCTCAAGATCGTGCCGGAGGCCGTCGTTCAGCGGGTGGCGGCCCAGGAGGCGGCCGGGCGCGCCGAGAGCGCGCGGCTGCACCTTGAGAGCGTCAAGCGCGTGCTGGCCCGGGACGAGCCCGCCTTCCTGGCCTGACCGCCGTCACGGCGCCGACCGGATCCTGTCCAGGAGCGGCGCGTCCGCGTAGCCGTCCGCTGACAGACCGACCGACCCCTGGAAGGCGCGCAGGGCCGCCCGCGTTCTCGGGCCGATCTTCCCGTCGACGCCGCCCGTGGGAAAGCCGCGCTCGGTCAGACGGTTCTGGATCTCGCGCCGCTCGTCGGCGGTGAGCGGCCGGTCACCCCGCGGCCAGTCGCGGGCGAAAGCGGGATCGCCGCGCAGGCGATCCGAGAGATGCGCCACCGTGAGCGCGTAGGCGAGCGCGGTGTTGTAGCGCAGGATCACGGCGAAGTTCGGCCGGAGCAGGAAGGCCGGGCCGCGGATTCCGGCGGGCAGGATCAGGGTGGCGTCCGCGGCGCCGTCCGCGAAGGCACGATCATCGACCGGCCGGACTCCGAGGGACCGCCACGCGTCGAGGCTGCGGGGCGTGGTCTCGTCGGCGAGCGCGGCGTCGAAGCCCGCGGGCAGCACCACCTCGCTGCCCCAACCCGCCCCGGATTTCCAGCCGTGGGCGCGCAGGTAGTTCGCCGTGGAGGCGAGCGCGTCGGGGACCGAGGTCCAGATGTCCCGCCGCCCGTCACCGTCGAAGTCGACCGCGAAGCGATGGTAGACGGTCGGCATGAACTGCGTGTGGCCCATGGCGCCCGCCCAGGATCCGGTGAGGCCACCGGGCATCCTGTCCAGCGGCGCCTCGTTCCAGGCCAGGATCTGGAGGGCGGCCGTCAGCTCGTCGCGCCAGTAGCCGGCACGGGCGGGATCGCCGCAGGCCAGCGTCGCGAGCGAGCGCACCACCGGCTTCACCACCGCGGGATTGTCGAGCACGGCACCGTAGCTCGATTCCACGCCCCAGAACGCCACGAGGATGTGGCGGTCGATCCCGTACCTGGCCTCGATCGCCGCGAGGGTGTCGGCATGTTCGGCGAGCTTGCTGCGGCCGGCCTCGACGCGGGCCGGGGTCACGCTGGCCTCGATGTAGTCCCAGAGCGGCCGGACGAACTCGCCCTGGCTCCCGGTGGCGGCGATCACTTCCGGATCGGCGGTCAGGTCGGCGAGCTGTGCGGTCGCGACGGTCTGCGGGACCGCTCGGGTCGTGGCGGCGGCGATGAGGTCGGCGCGGCAGGTGTCGAAGGGCTGCGCCGGCTCCGGCGCCGCGCGGGCGGTCACCGGCATGAGCGCACAGGCGAGGACGGCCAGGCCGAGCTCACGGGACATGCGCGGCGTGCTGCTCATCGCGGGCTCCGGCGATCCAGGTCGAAGGGGGCGCACAGGGTCGGACCCTCCGGAGGCCTTCTAGGCACGGATCGCTCGCGTGTCGCCCCGGAGATGGGATCAGAGGCCGAGACGCCGCTTCCGTGACCCCGGGGCCGGCGACGGGACGCGTCAGACGTACTAGATACGTCGACCTCAGCGCGATGGAGCCCAACCGCGTGACGCGCAATGCCCTCGCCGGACCTCTCGCCGTCCTCCTCGGCGTCCTCCTCGCCGACAAGCCCGCCTGCGCCATCGAAGTCACCCGCAGCCGCGACCTGCCCGCCCCGGCCGCGGCCGTCTGGGCACTGATCGGGGATTTCTGCGGGATCCAGCTCTGGCATCCCCAGGTGGAGCGCTGCATCGCGTCGGCGGACGACGACGATGACGGCATCCGCGCGCAGATCCGCGGCCTGGTCGTCAAGGGCGGCCTCGGCACCATCGTCGAGGTCGAGACGGCGCGGGACGAGGCCGGCATGAGCTACAGTTACAGCTTCATCCAGGGGCCGCTGCCGGTGCGCGCCTACAATTCCACGCTGGCGGTGCGCCCGAACGGGGCCGGCTCCACCGTGATCTGGACCGCGACCTTCGACGCCGAGGGGATGGGTGAGCCGGAGGCCGTGGCCGACATCGCGGGCGTGTTCGAGGCCGGGCTGGCCGGAATCGCCCGGGAGGCGGCCAAATAGCTCCGTCGGACTCGCGGTCTGCGACGGATATGCGCAGCTCGCGCGCCGGACCCCTCGCCTTGGCCCCATCCTGTACCGATGTGAGCGGCGTCGGCGCGCCTGATCGCCCGGCTCGAACCCGCGGCAGACTCAGGAGGCCGAGTTTTCCATGCGCCGACACCGCCACGCCAAGATTGTCGCCACCGTGGGCCCCGCCAGTGCGGCCCCCGAGCAGCTGCACGCCCTGTTCCTCGCCGGCGTCGACACCTTCCGGCTGAACTTCAGCCATGGCACCCAGGACGACCACGCCAAGGTCCACGCCGCGATCCGAAGGCTCGAGAAGGAGGTCGGCCGGCCGATCGGCATCCTGCAGGACCTGCAGGGTCCGAAGATCCGCATCGGCACGCTGCAGGGCGGTCGCCTGGAGCTGGAGGCCGGCGAGAGGGTGCGCTTCGTCCTGGAGGGCAGCGAGGGCAACAAGCAGGCGATCCCGCTCCACCACCCCGAGATCTTCGACGCCGTGGTACCGGGGCAGGAACTGCTGATCGACGACGGCCGGGTGCGGGTGCGGGTCACCGGGCCGGAGCGGACCGCCATCACCGCCGAGGTCGTCACCGGCGGGCCGATCTCCAACCGCAAGGGCGTCAACCTCCCGGGGACGTTGCTGGACCTCTCGCCGCTCACCGAGAAGGACCGCGCCGACCTCGCCTTCGGCCTCGATCTCGGCGTCGACTGGGTCGCCCTGTCGTTCGTCCAGAAACCCTCCGACGTCATCGAGGCGCGGGGCATCATCGGCGAGCGCGCCGGCATCATGTCGAAGATCGAGAAGCCGCAGGCCCTGGAGCGGATCGACGACATCATCCAGCTCTCAGACGCCGTGATGGTCGCCCGCGGCGATCTCGGTGTCGAGATCCCCCACGAGGACGTCCCGGCGCGGCAGAAGGAGCTGATCCGCGCCTGCCGGCGCGCGGTGAAGCCGGTGGTCGTGGCGACCCAGATGCTCGACTCGATGGTCAACGCCCCCGCGCCGACCCGGGCGGAGGCTTCGGACGTCGCCACCGCGATCTACGACGGCGCCGACGCCGTGATGCTCTCGGCGGAATCGGCCACGGGCCGGTATCCGGTGGAGGCCGTGGCCATGATGGACCGGATCGTCCGGAGTGTCGAAGGGCACAAGCTCTACCACTCGATCGTGGCGGCGCTAGAGCCCGGCGAAGAGGAGACGCCACCCCACGCGGTGGCGACCGCCACGGCCGATCTCGCCCAGGCCGTGCACGCTGCCGCGATCGTCGCCTACACGGCGGGCGGGACGACGGCGGCCCGGGTGGCCCGCCGCCGCCCGGCCTCCTCGATCCTGGCCCTCACGCCGAACGTCGACACCTCGCGCCGTCTGTGCCTGCTCTGGGGGGCGCACAGCGTGCTCACCGAGGATGTCGACAGCTACGAGGAGATGACCACGAAGGCCTGCCAGCACGCGCAGGACGAGGGCTTCGCCAAGCCGCACGACATCATCGTTGTCGCCGCCGGCATCCCGTTCCACACCCCCGGCAACACCAACAACATCCGCCTGATGCAGGTCTGACGGTGCCTTGGCGGGAACGCGGCCCGGGCCTCACCCGTTGACTCGAAAGCTGCGCCGTTTCGGCGCCTTACCGGAGGGCTGCCCCATGAACCTGATCGGACGCATCGTCACCAAGCTTCTCGGCAACGAGAACCGTCCCATCGACCGCGACGACCGCAACGCCAGCACGGCAACGCCGATCGGCCGCCTCGTCACCAAGATCCTGGGCAAGTAACCGCCTCGGACGCCGCGCCCTCGACGGGCGCGGCGCAGGTCGGCCGGAATCAGTTGGCGACGGCGCTGAGTGTGGCCCTTACGGCGGGAGCCGCCGGGACGGTATGCTGCCAGAACGTGCCGCTCCGGCCCTTCTCCAGCCCCTCGGCGTACAGCGCACGCATGTAGGCGGTGTCGAAGCCCTTGGCGGCGGACGCCTTCGGGCCGTTCTCGTCGATGTAGGTGAGGTTGAAGCCAATCCCGTTGCTGCGCGCCAGCGCGTAGGTCGCCGTCAGCGTCGCACGCGAGCGCGCGCGGCTCGCCGTCGTGAAGGATCGCTCAACGATGGACAGCGTGTTGTCCTTGGTGAGTTCGAAATCCGGCTCCAGGCGTCCGTTGATCACGACGTAGATCTCGGCTTTGCCGCCCGTGCGGATCCGGCCGTCACGCAGGAGCAGGGTCTGCGGCAGGGTGAAGACCGGCGTCACCACCGAGCCGTCCACATGCATCTCCTGGAAGCGCGCGTCGCCGGCCGACACGTCGATGAACTGCGGCGGGAAGACCGCCGGAATGCTGGCGGACGCGGCCAGTACGTCGCGGAACAGCTCCCGGGCGTTGGGCACGCCGCTGGCCGCGATGGCGCCCATGTTCCAGATCACCGCGCGCTGGGAATCGAGATTCGTGGTCACCACCAGCAGGCGCCGCCCCTTGGCGTGCTCCTCGGCGACCGCGCGGATCAGGTCCGAGGTCACGTACCGGTCGATCAGGCCGCGCAGGCGCCCGTCGCCGAACAAGCCCGAGCCGAACAGCACGTTCGCGATGTTGGGCGAGGCGACCAGCTCGCCGGCGACGCCGCTGGTGTAGAACTCGGTCAGGTAGGGATCGTAGGCCGCTCCCAGGAACGCGAAGGGTGCGATCAGGGCGCCGGTCGAGACACCCGAGACCAGCGTGAATTCCGGCCGCCGGCCGGAAGCTGTCCAGCCGTTGAGCACGCCCGCCCCGTAGGCTCCGTCGCCGCCGCCGCCGGAGAGGGCGAGGTAGGTGAAGCCGGCGCTGCGCCGCTGCGGATTGGCCGCCAGTTCGGCGATGGTCTCCACCGAGGCGTCGGCGTAGACGCGCGCACCCGGGATGCCCGGCACGCTGGCCCCGACCGCCTGCTCGGCCGTGTAGGCCGTGCGCGGCACGCTTCCGCAGGCCGCGAGCTGACCCGCGAGCCCGACCGCGGCCAGCATGCGCAGACCCTTCTGACGGAAACCCATCGTCCTCATCCTGATCCGTGGTCCGCAGCC
Source organism: Methylobacterium sp. E-046 (assembly GCF_022829625.1). Taxonomy (NCBI): domain Bacteria; kingdom Pseudomonadati; phylum Pseudomonadota; class Alphaproteobacteria; order Hyphomicrobiales; family Methylobacteriaceae; genus Methylobacterium; species Methylobacterium sp. E-046. Next base: position 176,985 of record NZ_JAKSYP010000090.1, read on the forward strand.
ACTCTGCCACACGGAACGAGCTTGGCCGTACCGGCTGTTCCCGCTTAGCCGGCCAACCGGAGCAATATGGCCGCGCTGTTGCGCAGGAGTCACGATCCCATCCGATCGCGGCGCAAGCGTGGCCGTTGCGGGCGGTCAGCGCCGGGCGGGCGCCATTGCCGGTGGACAGGCGCCGCCACCGGCGGGCAGCCGCCCTTGCAACGCTCGGGAGCGCCGCGCTAGGGTCCTGCCGTGGCCCGGCGGGACAGGGTGTCGCACGCAGTGCGGCAGCCGGCGCATGGGTGCGCAGTCTGCACGGCAGCATGAACAGCCGGATGACGGGTCTGACGGCCCGCATCATAGACCGCGGACCTTGGCGATTCTCGGGCTGCAGGGCGGAGGGGGACTATGGAAGCGGGCCTGGGCTGGACGGATGATCGCGTGGCTCTGCTGCGCCGGCTTTGGGAGGACGGGCAGAGCGCGAGCAAGATTGCGGCGCAGCTCGGCGGCGTCACCCGCAATGCCGTCATCGGCAAGGTGCATCGCCTCGGCCTCGCCGGGCGCGCCCGCGGCGGCGAGGAGGGGCAGGTCGCCGCCCCGCCGTCGAAGATCGTCGAGATCGAGACCGCCATCGCGGTGGTGGAGACGCAGGCGCCCGAGCCGGTGGCGATCCTCTCGCACCGCCCCGCGCCGGAGTTCACGCCGCCGGTCCCGGCGCCGGAGCCGGTCGCCCTTCAGGTCTCCCAGCGCGTCACGATCATGGACCTCCGGGAATCCATGTGCCGCTGGCCCCTCGGCGATCCGACGACGCCGGAATTCCGGTTCTGCGGCGCGCGATCGATCACGGGGCTCCCCTACTGCACCCATCACGCGGAGATCGCGTATCAGCCGGCGACCGAGCGGAAGCGGGATCGCCGCGTGGCGTCGTTCCGCTGAACGACGCTCTCAGCGCGGCACGAGCCCGGCCTGACGCAGGACGCGTAGGGTTGCCGGGTTGATGGACTCTGCCGGGACGAGCCCGGCGAGATTCCGCGGATGGGTCGTGCCGAAATCCGCCCGCGCGATCGCCCGGACGAGGCGGTCGGCCGGTTCGCCATCGAAGCCGGGGCGCGCGAGCACGAAGCTCCAGGAGCCCACGGTCTCGATCGGCGCGGTCTGACCCGGGAAGCTCCCGGCCGGCACGGTGAGCCTCTTCGTCGCGGATCCCGGCCGCGCGAGCTGCGCGATCGCCGCCTCCGAGGGCCCGAAGAAGCGGGCGCCGCCCGGCGCATTGGCCATGGCCAGGAAGCCCGGCCAGTCCAGGCCGCCGCCCCAGAGGGCGTCGGCCTGTCCGTCCCGCACCAGGGGCGGCCCGTCGCCGGCGCGGTCCAGCAGGATCGGGCGGATGTCCCGCTCGGGATCGAGACCCGAGGCGCCGAGCGCGGCGCGCCCCATCACGGTGAGCCCGGACTTGTGGGTGCCCAGCACCACGGCGCGACCGCGCAAATCCGCCACCGCCCGGATTCCGCTCGCCGCCGGGACGGCGAACAGGCCCGGCGTGGCGTAGATCGGCGACAGCACGGTGAGGCCGCCCTCCGCCAGGGCCGGATAGGCGTACTCGCCCTGGACGAGTGCGAGGTCGACGCGGCCGGCGCGCAGAAGCCCGATATTCTCGGCCGAGCCACCCGTGGACCGGGTCTCGACCGTCAGCGCGGGATCAACCGTCCGGAGCGCGGCCACGAAGGCCTCGCCGAAGGCTGGAAACCCGCCCCCGGGGGTCGCCGTGGCCAGGACGAGATGGGCCGGCTCGGCCGACAGCGCCGGACGCACGACGATGAATCCGAGTCCCGAGGTGAGAACACCCCTGCGCGTCGATCCCTCGGCATGGTCCACACGGATTCTCCTCGATCAGTCCGCTGCGGCGAATATCCGGCCCGACCCGATGTCGGAGAAAGATCTTCTATCGCGATGCCGTGGACCAGCAAAGCTGTCCTACACGTGGCCGCAAGTACCGGAAAAAGCGGAAAGAACTTTCGGTAACGGCACTTAGCCCGATTGCCCCGGCCGCGGCAACGCGATATCGCAGCCTCCCGACAGACCGGCAGAGCATGCCGTCCGTCCGACCCGACAAGTCTTAGACGCTTACACGAGCAGGAGCTCCGCGATGGCCGATTCCCTCAACGCGCCGGCGAAGGTCGGCCACGGCCGTGTCTACGGCTCGATCACCGAGACGATCGGCAACACCCCCCTGGTGCGCCTCAACCGCCTTCCGAAGGAGCATGGGGTCGACGCCGAGATCCTGCTGAAGCTCGAGTTCTTCAACCCGATCGCCAGCGTGAAGGACCGCATCGGCGTCAACATGATCGACGCGCTGGAGGCCTCCGGCAAGCTCCAGCCCGGCGGCACGCTGGTGGAGCCGACCTCGGGCAACACCGGCATCGCGCTGGCCTTCACGGCCGCGGCCCGGGGTTACCGCCTGATCCTGGTTATGCCGGAGACCATGTCGCTGGAGCGGCGCAAGATGCTCGCCTTCCTGGGCGCGGAGCTTGCGCTCACGCCCGGCGCGCAGGGCATGAAGGGCGCCATCGCCAAGGCCGAGGAACTCCTCAAGGACATCCCCGGCTCGGTCATGCCGCAGCAATTCTCCAACCCGGCCAATCCCGAGATCCACCGGAAGACCACCGCCGAGGAGATCTGGAGCGACACCGACGGCCAACTCGACGCCTTCGTGGCGGGCGTGGGCACCGGTGGCACCGTGACCGGCGTCGGCGAGGTCCTGAAGCCGCGCCTTCCGCACCTGAAGGTCTTCGCCGTGGAGCCGGAGGATTCCCCGGTGATCTCCGGCGGCCAGCCGGGTCCGCACAAGATCCAGGGCATCGGCGCCGGCTTCATCCCCGACAACCTCCACACCGACATCCTCGACGGCGTGCTGAAGGTCACCAACCAAGCTGCCTTCGACACCGCCCGGGCGCTCGCCCGGCTGGAGGGCATCCCGGGCGGCATTTCGACGGGCGGCAACGTGGCCGCGGCCCTCGAACTGGCCAAGCGGCCGGAATTCCAGGGCAAGCGGATCGTGACGATCGCCTGCTCGTTCGCCGAGCGCTACATCTCGTCGGCGCTGTTCGACGGGATCGGCTGAGCGGCCACGACCGGATCATCCGGTGCTCATGTCGCGGGCGCCCGTGGCATGAGCACCGGAACCGGTGAAGCCGCCGCTTCACCACTCAAGTAATCTTGAAATCCTCTCCATCGCGTCGAGGCGACAACACGATCGATATCGACGCGATCGAAAGTATCATCTACTTATCTCCCAATAGTCTCGCGACATCGTTGCTCGACCGCCCTGCCCCATCTCGAGCCTGGATCTTCGTTCGCCATTCCGATACGGCCAAACCGGTGATCGGACGGAGATTTCGACATGCGCGGCTTCCTGGTGATCCTGTGCTGCCTCTGGGCGCAGTCCGGACTGGCCCAGGGCTTCGCGATCCGCGACCTGACGAGCATCGCCGAGCAGGCGAGACGCGCGTTCGGCGCCGGATCGTCGGCGCGGGCCGAACCGCGTCGCCTGGCCCTGACCTGCCCCGCCTGTGACGGCGCCCCTACGGTCGATCTGCAACTCGGGCGTCTGAACGACGGCACCGAGGAGCGGGTGCGCTCCGGAAAGACGTCCCTCGGCGCGCTGGAATCCATCTGTCTGAAGCGCAATCCGGATTGCCGGCTCTCCGGCATCTCCGCCGGACCGGCGATCGGCTGGATCAGCGTCTACCCGGTCGAACGAGGCGGCGGGGCGACCGCCGTGTTCCTCCGCGACGGCGACCTGCTCTCGATCGAGGCACACGCCGCGAACCGCGAGACCGCCGCGGAGGCGGTCCAGCGGCTGGCGCAGGCCATCATGCCGCGAGTCGTCGGGCGCTGACGGCCCCGCTCGGCCGGCCTCGCGCAACCGTCCTCCTCGGCCCCCGTTGTCCCGCGAAGACGGAGAGAGGCGAACCATGACAATGCAGGAAGACCGATCGTCGCCGGGCGACACCGGCACCGGGTCCGGCGGCGAGGCGCGGGATCCGGCCGCGACCGACCGCCGGACCGATGCGGCCCGACAGGACCGCGACGCACCGCCCGCCGCGAAGCCCGAGCTGAGCGAAGCGATCGACCGCGCCACGGCTTCCGTCGGCCAAGACGACGGAAAGCGCTGATGCCCAGGCTGACCAGCGATTCCGGAACCGTCACCCGCAAGCCCGACGACGCGGTCGGCACGCGCGGGGATCCGCCCGCCGGCGGCGGGCACCAGACCGCCGAACAGGCGGCCGTCACCGAGATGGGCTCGGGGGGCGAGGCGCGCCCCGAGCCCAAGGACGGCTGGGGATCGACCGGGGAGCCCGGACGATCACCGCCGGCCGTGGGCGGCTCGTCCGGCGGGCATTCCGATCAGAAGGCGTCGCGCGGCCCGGCCGCGGACGAGAAGGTGGCGGGCGGCCGCTACCGGGCGGAGCGGGAGAACCAGAGTGAGTGAGCGCGAGACGACCGAACCGAAGCCCGAGAAGCCGAAGAACATCGCGCCGGATGCGGTGAAGGATCCGAACGAGAAGACCGACGGCAAGCCCGGGCTCGGGCCATCGGGCGGCGGAAGGCAGAACGACGAGACCGATCCCGGCGGCAGCTGAGCCGTTGGCGCTCCAGGCCCGGCGGGGGGCGACGCTCGACCGATACGGTCTGGAGCATCGCGCCGCAGGAGCAGGCAGCGCGAGGATCTGGGCCATGGCTGCACGACACGCGCCGCCATGGCCCACGACGCTCAGCGCGACCGTCGTGTCGGCGATCAGGTGAGCCGGAAGGCGATCGGATCCGCAGCCAGCCGCACGTCGTCCGGTCGGCAGCCGGTCTCGATGCAGGCGTACCGGATCGCGTCCTGACGGGTCCGGAAGATGCCGCCGGCCCGTCCACCGGCCGCGACGGCCACCCAATGGCCCTCCCCGTCCTGGCCGACGAGATACGAGGGCGGCGCCGCAGCGTGCGGCCGGACGGGGGGAAGCGGAGTCAACGCGACGGGCATGGGAGTCACGGGGTTCACGCGGCCCTCGAAGGACCGCAAGGCCGAGCTAAGCCGCCCGGCATAAGGGTTCGAGGGACGGCCGACCCACGTGGCATAAACGTCCCGTGAGCAACCGGGCATGAGCGCCCGGTTGCCGGCCGTTCATCTCAGGCTGCGCTGTCCTTCGACGACCGCTCGACGCGCTTGCGATCGTTGGGATCCAGCACGGTCTTGCGCAGCCGGATCGACTTCGGCGTCACCTCGACCAGCTCGTCGTCCTGGATCCAGGCGAGCGAGCGCTCGAGCGTCATGCGGATCGGCGGCGTCAGGCGGACCGCCTCGTCCTTCGAGGTGGTGCGGATGTTGGTCAGCTTCTTGCCCTTGAGCACGTTCACCTCGAGATCGTTCTCGCGGTTGTGCTCGCCGATGATCATGCCCTGGTAAACCTTCCAGCCCGGCTCGATCATCATCGGGCCGCGGTCCTCGAGGTTCCACATGGCGTAGGCCACCGCCTCGCCCTTGTCGTTCGAGATCAGCACGCCGTTGCGGCGGCCGGCGATCTCGCCCTTGAAGGGCTCGTAGGCCTTGAACAGGCGGTTCATGATCGCCGTGCCGCGGGTGTCGGTGAGCAACTCGCCCTGGTAGCCGATCAGGCCGCGGGTCGGGGCGTGGAACACTAGGCGCAGGCGGTCACCGCCCGACGGCCGCATCTCCAGCATCTCGGCCTTGCGCTCCGACATCTTCTGGACGACGACGCCCGAGTGCTCCTCGTCGACGTCGATCACGACCTCCTCGATCGGCTCGAGCAGGCCGCCGTCCTCGTCCTTCTCGTAGACGACGCGCGGGCGGGACACCGCGATCTCGAAGCCCTCGCGCCGCATCGTCTCGATGAGGATCGCGAGTTGCAGCTCGCCGCGGCCGGACACGTAGAACGAGTCCTTGTCGGCCGCCTCCTCGATCTTCAGCGTGACGTTGCCCTCGCCCTCCTTGAACAGGCGATCGCGGATCATCCGGCTCGTGACCTTGTCGCCCTCGGTGCCGGCGAGGGGCGAGTCGTTGACGATGAACGACATCGTCACGGTCGGCGGATCGATCGGCTGGGCCTGGATCGGGGTGTCGACCTGCGGATCGCAGAACGTGTCGGCGACGGTGCCCTTCATCAGGCCGGCGATCGAGACGATGTCGCCCGCCTCGCCGATGTCGATCGGTGCGCGCTCCAGGCCGCGGAAGGCGAGGATCTTCGAGACGCGGCCAGTCTCCACGACCTTGCCGTCGCGCGAGAGCACCTTGATCTGCTGGTTCGGCTTCACGGTCCCGGAAGCGATGCGACCCGTGATGATCCGGCCGAGGAACGGGTTGGCCTCGAGCAGGGTGCCGAGCATGCGGAACGGGCCGTCCTCGACCTTGGCGGGGGGAACGTGCTTGAGCACCAGTTCGAACAGCGGCTCCAACCCCACCGACGGGTCGGCGTCGGGGCTGTCGGCCATCCAGCCGTTGCGGCCCGATCCGTACAGGATCGGGAAGTCGAGCTGGTCGTCGGTGGCGTCGAGCGCGGCGAACAGGTCGAACACCTCGTTCACGACCTCGGTGATGCGCGCGTCCGGACGGTCGACCTTGTTGATCGCTACGATCGGGCGCAGGCCGATCTTCAGCGCCTTGCCGACCACGAACTTGGTCTGCGGCATCGGCCCCTCGGCGGCGTCCACGAGGACGATCACGCCGTCGACCATCGACAGGATACGCTCGACCTCGCCGCCGAAATCGGCGTGGCCGGGGGTGTCGACGATGTTGATGCGCGTGTCCTTCCAGACGACCGAGGTCGCCTTGGCGAGGATCGTGATGCCACGCTCCTTCTCCAGGTCGTTGGAGTCCATCGCCCGCTCCTCGACCCGCTGATTCTCGCGGAAGGTGCCGGACTGGGCCAGCAGCTTGTCGACCAGGGTCGTCTTGCCGTGGTCGACGTGGGCGATGATGGCGATGTTGCGCAAGTTCATGGCGGCCCGAAACGGGTTGTGCCGGCTCCCTGGCGGCCGCGCGGCGCGGCCGTCCGCGCCGGTTCAGGTACGGAGTCGTGGTGGTTGCGTCGCAATATAAGGACATGCGTCCATGAGCAAGGCCGACGCGCGCATGGCGGGTGCCTCATATCGGGATTGCGGCCGCATGAGCCTGTCCAGCCGGAGCCGTAGCGGTAGAGATCAGCGTCGCGGGCTCCTCCGGGCGCCGCGGCGTGCCCTATATGTCGATGCGAATGCGGCTGCCGAACGATGACGTATGAGGCGGCGCCGGTGAGCCGAGCGTGCCGGGCGCCCGCCCCGGTCGTATGGTCGCACCGGCGCGGACCGATTCGGCATCGCCCTCGACAGGATGGGCCCTCAGCGGACGGACACGATGCGCGCGCTTGAGCCGCGGCTCTTCTCGTATATCTGGCGCTATTCGAAGGGCGATCAGCTCAAGATCTGCGCCGTGGTGATGGCCTCGCTGCCGTTCTACTTCGCGTCGCTCGACCTGCCCAAGCGCATCGTCAACGATGCCATCACCGGCAAGGCGTTCTCGCACGGCGAGGCGACGGCCTCGTTCCTCAACATCACCGTGCACTGGCCGGACGTACTCGGCGGCGGGACGACCCAGCTGTTCGAGGGCTTCCAGCTGGACCGGTTCGAGCTGCTGCTCGGGCTCTCGACCCTGTTCCTGTCGCTCGTCCTGATCAACGGCGCGTTCAAGTTCTGGATCAACCTGCAGAAGGGGATCCTCGGCGAGCGGATGCTGCGCCGGCTGCGCTTCCAGCTCTTCTCGCTGATGCTGCGGTTCTCGCCGGAGGCGCAGCGGGAGGTGAAATCCTCCGAGACGGCGACGATCATCCGCGACGAGGTGGAGCCGATCGGCTCCTTCATCGGCGACGCGATCGTGGTGCCGGTCTTCCTCGGCACCCAGGCCGCCACCGCGCTGGCCTTCATCATGATGCAGAACCTGTGGCTCGGCTTGGCGGCCGGCGGCATGGTCGGCGTGCAGATGACCGTCATCCCGCGGCTGCGCCGCGAGATCATCCGCCTCAGCCGGCGGCGCCAGATCGCATCGCGCAATCTCGCGGGCCGCGTCGCCGAGGTTCTCGACGGCCTGCCGGCGGTCCTCCTGAACGACACGGGCCGGTGGGAGCGGGCGGAAATCGGTGACCGCCTCTACAACCTCTACGACCTGCGCCTGCGGATCTACAGGCGCAAGTTCGCGGTCAAATACCTCAACAACCTGCTCGCGCAGGTCACGCCGTTCCTGTTCTACGCCATCGGCGGCGTCTTCGCCCTGAAGGGCGAACTCGACATCGGCCAGCTCGTCGCCGTCCTCGCCGCCTACCGCGACCTGCCCCCGCCCCTCAAGGAACTGATCGACTGGGACCAGCAGCGCCTCGACGTCGAGGTGAAGTACGAGACCGTGGCGGCGCATTTCGGCCCGCAGCGCCTCCGGCCGGCGGAATCCGAGACCGCGGCGGCGCCGCCGCATCTCGGGACGCCGCTCAAGATCGAGGGCCTGACGCTGCGCGACCCGCAGGGCGGCAATCCGGTCGAGGTCGGGGACGTGGAGGTGCCCCTGCCCGGCCGGTTCGCGCTGGTCCCGTCCGGCTCGGTCGCGCAGGAATTCGCCCGCGTCCTGGCGGGCCTGCAGTCGGCGCCGAACGGCCTGATCCGCATCGGCGAGCACGACCTCTCCACCCTGCCGCGCCCCGCCCATGCGCGCCGCATCGCCTACGCGAGCAACGAGCCCGTGCTGTTCCCCGGCACGGTGCGCGACAACATCCTCTACGGTCTGCGGATCTGCCCGCTGCGGACCGGCACCCTCGACCTGAGCCGGGCGCAGATCAACGAGGCGGTGAAGACCGGCAACCCCTGCGACAGCGTCGACGATCCCTGGATCGATTATCAGCGGCTCGGCGTCCGCGACGCGGCGGATCTCGACGAGCGGCTCCTCGACCTCCTCGTCCGGCTGGATCTCGGCGACGACCTGTACCGGTTCGGCCTCGGCGCGCTCAGCTCGATCACGCACGAGACGCCGGCGGGCCAGCGGATGATCGCGGCCCGGGAGCACCTGCGCGAACTCTTCGTCCAGAAGGGCCTCGCCGACCTCGTCATCCCGTTCGCCCGGAGCCGCTACAACGATCAGGCGACCGTCGGGGAAAACCTGCTGTTCGGCGTGCCGCGCGACCCGACGCTGACGGATCCGCGGCGCCTGGCGGGCACAACCCTGTTCCGCGAGGCGCTCGAGAAGGTCCAACTCCTCGACGAGCTCGATCGCATGGGCGTCGCCATCGCCAGCAACCTGAAGGACATATTCGCCGACGTGCCGCCCGGCCATCCGCTGTTCCGGCGCTTCTCGCTGATCACCCCGGACGCGCTGCCGGACTACCTCCATCGGCTCTCCCGCCTTCCGGACGAGGGACGCCTGAGCGAGGCGGACAGCGTCGCGTTCCTGGCCCTGACCCTGGCCTACGTGGAGCCGCGGATGCGTTTCGGCCTGCTCGACCAGGGCCTAGCCATGCGCATCGTCGGAGCCCGGGCGGTCGTGCAGGGCATGATGCACGGCGAGGACGGGTGCGACGTGGAATCCTACGATCCCAACAGGATCAACCCGCGCAGCACCGTCCTCGACAACCTCCTGTTCGGCCGCATCGACACCGCCCGGATGCACGGTGAGGCGCTGATCCAGCGGGAAGCGCGCGCGGTGTTCCGGGAGTTCGATTTGGAGCGACCGATCCAGCGGCGCGGCCTGGACAAGGCGGTGGGCAATCGCGGGCAGTTGCTGGCCGAGCGCGTCCGCGTGCGGATCGGCCTCGCCCGGGCGATCCTGCGGGACCCCGAGATCCTCGTCGTCGACCGCGTGGACGAACACCTTGAACACGGCGTCGAAACGCTGCTCGCGGTCACGGGCGCGGCGCTGCCCCGGGCCAGCTTGGTGGCAAGCCTCTCGGCAGAGGCGGATCTCGATCGGTTTCCCGAACGGCTGCCGATCCGCGGCGCCGAGACACGCCTGCGCACCGCGGCCGAATGACATCGGCGGGACACAGGGATCCGGCGGTTTACAGGTGCCCCGTCTGCGGCCACAGGTAGTCGCATGCCCACGTTTTCGGACGCGATCGAGACCCCGGCTCAGACGACCGGGAGGCTCGCCGACCTGCCCCGCGTGGTGCCGCCGCACCGCGTGCCGCCGGAGCGCGAGCTGCCGATTCCGGCCTATCTGCGCTCGATCCGCGACAACAGCCTGACGGGCTTTCCGCGGCGCGCCTTCGAGGAACTCGTCACGCGCCGCGGCCTCCTCGGCCGGTCGAGCTTCGTCCTCAGCGATCCGGAGGCGATCCGACGGGTGCTGGTCGAGAACCAGGCGAATTACGCACGGACCACCGGGACGACGCGCATCCTCCGCCCGATCCTGGGCGACGGGCTCCTGATCAGCGAGGGCTCCGCGTGGCGCCACCAGCGCCGCACCCTAGCGCCTGCCTTCACACCGCGGGCGATCGACGGTCTGGTGCCGCACATCGCCGCCGCCGTGGAGAAGGGCTTGGACGACATCGCCGCCGAGGCCGCGGCGGGTCCGGTTGACCTGTTCACGTCGTTCTACCGGCTGGCGCTGGAGATCGCCGGACGGGCCATGTTCTCGGTGGGGATGGACGCGCACGGGACCGACCTGCGCGCCTTCATCGCCGAGTACGCGGAGCGGATGGGCCGCCCCCACCTCCTCGACATCGTGATGCCGCCGGGCTGGCCGGTGCCCCTCGACTGGTCGCGGTCACGCTTCCGTCGGCGCTGGATCCCGTTCCTCGACCGCATCATCGCGGCGCGCCAGGCGTCGGATCGGCACGACACCGGCTCGGGGGATCTGCTCGATTTGCTGGCGACGGCGCGCAACCCGGATACGGGGGCCGCCTTCACACCCAAGGCGCTGCGCGACCAGGTCGCGACGATGATCCTCGCCGGCCACGAGACAACGGCCGGCACGCTGTTCTGGGCGGCCTACCTGCTGGCCCTCGCCCCCGACCTGCAGGAACGCGTCGCCGCCGAGGCGCGCGGGGCCGACCTCGCGGACCCCACCGGCTGCCAGAGCGACGGCCGGCTCCCCCTCACCCGCGCGGTGATCGACGAGACCCTGCGCCTCTACCCGGCGGCCTTCGTGGTCGTCCGCCGGGCGCTCGGCCCGGACACGGTGGCCGGCCACGCGGTGAAGAGGAATGACGTCGTGATGGTCAGCCCCTGGGTGCTGCACCGGCACCGAAGCCTCTGGTCGGATCCGGAGGCGTTCGATCCCGGCCGCTTCCTGCCGGGCGCGCCGCCGCCGCCCCGCTTCGCCTACCTGCCCTTTGGGGCCGGCCCGCGGGTCTGCATCGGGGCGCAATTCGCGCTCAGCGAGGCCGTGCTGTCGCTGGCCCGGTTGCTGGCGCGGTTCCGCATCGTTCTGGACAGTCGCGAGCCGGTCCTTCCGCAGGCGGTGGTGACGACCCAGCCGGACCGGCACCCGCTGTTCCGGCTGATTCCGCGGGACGAAGTCAGCCCCTGATCCCCGTAATCGTCGCAGAGATCGCCCGCGGATCGCGCATCGGCCAGCGGTCGGTCTCGACCTGGGCCAGGAAGACGTCGAGGAGACGGTTATAGGCGTCGGGCTCCTCGACCGAGAGGGCGTGGCCGGTGTTGGGCAGGACCGCCAGCGCGGCGGATGGAATCGCCCGCTTCAGCATCAGGCTTGGCGCGAGGCAGGGCCAGTCCTCGTCGCCGGCGACGATCAGCGTCGGCGCGGTGAGCCGGCCCAGGGCTTCCGTCAGGTCGTAGAGCGAGGGGCGTTCCTTCTGCACGCCGGCCTGCGTGTTGGCCGCGCCCAGCGCCGAATGTTCCGCCAGCATCCGCTTGAACTCGGCGTGCCCGCGGGGGTCCTTGGTCTCGAACTGCACCCGGGTCGGGCCGACGGCGTAGCGCTCGGCGAAGGCGGCCATCCCGTCCCGCCGCAGCGCCTCCGCGGTGGCGTCCGCCTCGGCGCGGAACTGGGCCTGCCGCTCGGGCTCAGCGCCGTAGCCGCAGCCGCCCAGGCAGAGCGACAGAACGCGGCCTGGATGGCGCAGGCCGAAATGGAGGGTCGCGAAGGCGCCCATGGAGATCCCCGCGACGTGGGCCTTCGGGGCCCCGAGATGGTCGAGGATCGCCAGGATGTCGTCGGCGGCACGGGCCTGCGTGTAGGCCGAGACGGCCTCGGGCACGTCGGAGGGCGGGTAGCCGCGGGCGTTGAACGCGACGGCGTGGTAGCGCCGGCCGAAATGGCGGAGCTGCGCCTCGTAGCTGCGGTGATCGCCGGCGAACTCATGCACGAAGATCAGCGGTGTCCCGCGCCCGCTCTCCTCGTAGTGAAGGCGCACCCCGTCATCCGTCGTCGCGCTCGGCATGTCGCTCCCTCCGCGGGTTCCCGAAGGATCCGGCCCGCAGCGCGCGACCCCGGTCCCGACCCTGTCCTCGATGCGACCCGTCCGTCGTTCCGGGACCGCGCCCCGGAAGGCGAATTCCGGAGCCGGCGCCGGTCGAAGGCCTAGCCCCGGCGGGGTTCCCCGTCCGGAGCTAGGCCTTCGACGGGGGCTATCACCGTCGCTGACAATCGGGGCGGCATCCGGGTTCCAACGTCCCCGAACATCGCGGACTTTCTACGCGGACGCGCCTCGCGGCGGACCGAGGCGGAACCCGCACGCAGAAAGCCGCACCCGGCTTACCGGGCGCGGCTTGCGCATGTCGATACCGGCGGGCGCGGTCCCGTTCCGGCTCAAGCGGCCTTCTTGGAAGCCGCCTTGGCGCCGCCCCTGTTGGCGGCGACCTCGGCGAGCTTCGCCGCCAGCTTGGCGTCGAGCTTGCCGCCCACGCCGAGCGGAAGCTCGATGTCGAGGCCGAGGGTCGAGACGCCCTCGCCGCGCTCCAGGGTGACTTTCACCTTGTCGGGCTCCACCGCGACATGGTTGGCGATCACCGCCAGGATCTCCTCGCGGAGCTGGAGCACGAGGTCGGGGCGACCCGACTCGGCCCGCTCGTGGGCGAGGATCAGCTGAAGGCGGTCGCGGGCGACCGCTCCGGAGTTGCGCTTCTGGAAGATCCCCAGGATGCTCATGCCGCCCTCCGCATGAACAGCTTGTCGAGGAAGGACTTGCGCTCGACCGGCAGGCTCATCGGCACGTCCTCGCCCTTGAGCCGGCGCGCTGCGTCGGCGTAGGCGCGCGCCGGGGCGCAGAGCGGGTTGTTGAGGGTCACCGGGCAGCCGAGGTTCGAGGCGCGCAGCACCTCCTGGCTCTCGGGGATGATGGCGAGCAGCGGGATCGACAGGATGTCGAGCACGTCCTCGGTCTTGAGCATGTCGCCGCGGTCGGCCCGGCCCGGGTCGTAGCGGGTGAGGATCAGGTGCTTCTCCATGTCCTCGCCCTTCTCCGCCTTGGCGGTCTTGGAATCGAGGAGGCCGATGATCCGGTCGGAGTCGCGCACCGAGGAGACCTCGGGGTTGGTCACGACCACGGCGACGTCGGCGTGGTGCATGGCGAGCTGGGCGCCGCGCTCGATGCCGGCCGGCGAGTCGCAGATCACCCAGTCGAACTTGTCGCGCAGCTCCTGCATGACCCGGGCGACGCCGGCGTCGGTGAGCGCATCCTTGTCGCGGGTCTGGGAGGCCGGCAGCAGGTGCAGGGTCTCCAGACGCTTGTCCTTGATGAGCGCCTGCGGGAGCTTGGCGTCGCCGTTGACCACGTTGATGAGGTCGTAGACGACCCGCCGCTCGGCGCCCATGACGAGGTCGAGGTTGCGCAGGCCGACGTCGAAATCGACGACGCACACGCTTTGCCCACCCTGCGCCAGGGCCGCTCCGAGGGCTGCGGTCGTCGTCGTCTTGCCGACGCCGCCCTTGCCCGATGTGACGACGAGAACCTTTGCCACGCGTCGATCTCCCTTAATCCAGAGCTGACTTAGTCTAAGCTCGCCATTCGGATGTTGCCGCCATCGAGCCAGACCTGGGCGGCCTTGCCGCGCAGGGCCGTACCCATGTCCTCCGCCGTCCGCACGAGGCGGTCGATCCCCAGCAACTCGGGCTCGAATTTGCGGCAGTAGATTCGTGCGCGCGGGTTGCGCGCAGCGCCGGCGATCGCGCGTCCGCGCAGGGCTCCGTAGACGTGGATGGAGCCGCCCGCCAGGATCTCGGCGCCCGATGAGACGGACCCCATGACGGTCACGTCGCCGGTCGGGTTGATGATGCTCTGTCCGGAGCGGACCGAGCCCTCGACCGTGATCGAGGTCACCACCTGCGGCTCCGGCTCGGCCGGGGTCGGGATCTCGATCGTCTCGGACGGGTGTCCGTTGACGAGGAGAGGCGGCAGACCTTCGGCGACCGCGTCGGCGCCCTCGATGCCGAGGACCGCGATGCCGCGGGCCTTCAGCTCACGCATGAGCGTTTCGAGGGCGTCCGGCTCGGGCTTGAACCGGGCGCAATCCAGGATGACGGCCCGGCCTTGCAGCAGGGTCGGCGATCGCTTGAGTGCCGCGTCGAGACCCGCGAGCCACTCGGGAAGCGGCGGCTCGGGGGAAAGGGCCAGGGCCTTGAAGGCCCGTCCGCGCAGGCTGAGCGGCCGGGGCGCGGAAGGAGCCGCCGCGGGGGCGGTCTCCGGATCGATCGGCTCGGGGTGGGTCTCGCTCATGTCCGCCCGTTAAGAGTCCTTACCGGACCATTGACGGCGGGTATGGTTACCGAAGGGTTAAGTTTCTGATCCGGTCGGCAAATTCTGCCGGGATCCTGGTATCGAGGGGTTCAACCCCGCTCCAACAGGTTGAGCTTGATCGCGTCGTCCAGGAGCCGGACCTCGACGGCCTGACCCCGGAAGGCGGGATCGAGATCGTCGGCCGCGCGGTAGAGACCGTCGATCGCCACGAGTTCCGGCTCGAACTTGCGGCACCAGATTCGCGCCGCCGGATTGCCCGCGGCGCCCGCGATGGCGCGACCGCGGAGGGCTCCGTAGATGTGGATCGACCCCCCCGCGATGACCTCGGCCCCGGAGGCGACGGCGCCCAGCACCGTGACGTCGCCCTCGAGGTTCAGCACGGTCTGACCCGAGCGCACCGGCGCGTCGAGGATCAAAGACCGGACCGTCTCCTTGGGCTGCGGCTCGGTCGGCGCGGCTTCTCCGGGCGTGTCGATCTCCCCGGCCGGGCGACCGCCCGACAGGGCCGGCGGCAGACCATCCCCCAGGAGGGCGGGCGGCGCCCCCTCGATGCCCAGGACCGCGATGTTACGCGCGGTGAGTTCCGCGAGCAGCCCGTCGAGGTCCTCGCGGCCGAGCCGCAGGCCCGCGAGGTCGAGGATCACCGGCCGGCCGGCGAAGAAGTTCGGCGCGCGCCGGTTCAGGGCGTCGAGATCGCCGAGCCAGTCGCTCACGGGGGGCACGGGGGCCAGGACGGTGGCCATGAAGGAGCGGCCGCGGAAGCGGATCGGCGGGCGCACCGGCTCGGATGTCGGCTGGGTCACGGGCGTGTTCGGTGTCGCGGAAGGGTCGTCCGCATCCATGCGGCGGCGCCGCGTCCGGGGCAATCCCGCAACGCCCGGTGTGACGCCTTGGCGACCCCGCGGGCGCGTTTCTGTTGTAGAGAGATGCGCCCGCCGAGCCGGACAGGACCGTTGAGCAGCGCGACCACGCCCGCCATCCGACCCTTCGTTGTCGACGACCTCACCCGGGCGAACCAGCGCCGGGCCGCCGATCCGCGCGCCTCGGCCTGGGTCTCGGCCAACGCGGGCGCGGGCAAGACCAAGGTTCTCACCGACCGCGTGGTCAGGCTGCTGCTCGACGGCGCCCCGCCCGGGCGGATCCTGTGCCTGACCTTCACCAAGGCGGCCGCCGCCAACATGGCGATCCGGGTGTTCCGCCTCCTCGGGCGATGGGTCACGCTGGACGACGCGGCGCTGGCCGCCGAACTCGAAGAGCTGACCGGCGAGCGGGCGGGGGCGGAGCGCCTGCGCATGGCGCGGCGGCTCTTCGCCCGGGCCGTGGAGACACCCGGAGGCCTCAAGATCGAGACCCTCCACGCCCTGTGCGAGCGCCTGCTGCACATGTTCCCCTTCGAGGCGAACGTGCCGGCCCGCTTCGTGGTGCTCGACGAGGCCAAGGCGCGGGAACTCTTCGACATCGAGATGGCCAACGTGCTGGCGGACGCCGTGTCGAACGGCGACACGCCGCTGAGCGCCGCTCTGGCCCGGGTGGCCCCGGAGGCGACAGGCGACACGCTCCGGGCGGCGATCCGCTCGGCGATGCGCGCCCGGGGCCTCGTGGGTGATTCGGCCGGCCTCGAAGCCGCGTTCGCCCGCCTGCACGACGCGCTGGGTCTCGCCGCGGAGGAGAGCGCCGAGCGGATCGAGGCGGCGATCCTGGAGGGCGGCGCCGGCTGCCGGCCGGACGATCGGGCCGCCCTGATCCAGGCGCTGCGCACCGGCAAGGCCAACGACGAGAAGCTCGCCGACGCCCTGGCGGCCGCCGAGGCCGAGCGGGCGCGCTCCGAGGACCTCCCGGACCGGTCCGAGGCGCTGGCGCTGTACCGGGCCGTCTTCTTCACCCAGAAGGACGAGCCGAAGGCCGACGGCAGCCTCGGGACCAAGAGCGTTCCGGCCGGCGTGAAGGAGGTCCTGATCGCGGAGCGCGACCGTCTGGACCCGCTGTCGGACCGCCTGCGCGCCGCCCGCGCCCATGCGCGGACTCACGCCTTGTTCCTGTTGGCCGCCGAGATCCACCGCCGCGTCGAAGCCCAGAAGGCCCGGCTCGGCGCCCTCGACTTCGACGACCTGATCCACAAGGCCCTGGACCTGCTCGGCCGGGTCGGCGCCGGCTGGGTCCTGTACAAGCTCGACCGCGGCATCGACCACGTGCTGGTCGACGAGGCGCAGGACACCAACCCCGAGCAATGGGCGATCCTGCGCGCCATCACGCAGGAATTTGCCGCCGGCGAAGGCGCGCGCACCGGCAGCCGCACGCGTTTCGCGGTGGGCGATCCCAAGCAGTCGATCTACGGCTTCCAGGGTGCGGAGCCGCGGGAATTCGCCCTGACGCGGGCCTCCTGGATCGCCGAATCGCGCGCGGCCGGGTTGGACTTCGCGGACGTGCCGCTCACCCTGTCGTTCCGCTCGACCAGCCTGGTTCTGCGCGCCGTCGACGCGGTGTTCGCCCTTGACGCGCACAACGAGGGCCTGTCGTTCGAGGACACGGTGCGCCGGACCGTCCATGCCAGTGCGCGGCCCGACGCCCCCGGCGCGGTCGAGCTCTGGCCCATCGCCGAGCCGGAACCCACGGCCGAGCCGGATGCCTGGACGGCCCCGGTGGACGCCCTGGAGACCAGCGCCCCCGCGATCATCACCGCGCGGCGGGTGGCGCAGGCGGTACGAACCTGGACGAGCCAGGGCGATGCCACGGGCCGGGCGTGGCGACCCGGCGACGTGCTGATCCTGGTCCGCAAGCGCGGCCCGGCCTTCGAGGAGGTGATCCGCGCGCTCAAAAGCCTCGGCGTCCCGGTGGCCGGGCAGGACCGGCTGGAGGTCTCCGCCCATATCGCGGTGGCCGATCTCGTGGCTGCCGGGCGGGCCGGGCTCCTGCCCGCCGACGACCTGACCCTCGCGACGGCTCTCAAGACGCCCCTGGTCGGCCTCACCGACGAGGACCTCGTGCGGATCGCGGCCCGTCGCGATCTGTCGGAGACGCTGGAGGACGCCCTTCATCGCCACGCCGCGTCGGGCGATGCGGCGGCGCGGCGCGGCCTGGAGACGCTCGCGGAGTGGATCGCGCTCGCGGGCCTCCACGGGCCTTTCGGCTTCTACGCCCGGCTGCTGGGGCCGCAGAATGGCCGGGCCAAGCTGGTCGCCCGACTCGGGGGTGAGGCGGGCGACGCCATCGACGTGTTCCTCGCCGCCGCCGCACAGGCCGAATCCGCCGAGGACGCGCCCTCGCTGGGCGGCTTCCTCGCCCGCTACATCGATGCCGAGGCCGGACACACGGTCAAACGCGACCTCGAATCGGGCCGCGACGAGGTCCGGGTCATGACGGTGCACGGCGCCAAGGGCCTGGAGGCGCCGGTGGTGGTAGTCCTCGACGGGTGCGAACCCCTCGGCCGCAACGATCCGCCCCTGCTGCCCCTGGCGGCGAACGGAGCCGTGGTGCCGCCGGTCTGGTCCAGCGGCCGGACGCAGGATTGCGCGGCGACGGAGACCGCCCGTGCCGCCCTGCTCGCCCGGGCGCGGCAGGAGCACAACCGCCTCCTCTACGTGGCCATGACCCGGGCGGCCGACCGGCTGATCGTCGCGCCCTTCCGCGGCCACGAGCGCGAGACCGAGACAGCCTGGTGCCGGATGGTGCAGGCCGGCCTCGAGGCCGCGCTGGGCACGGGCCGGATGGTCGAGCTGCCCTACGGACCGGCGACGGTCTGGCACGACGGCAGCGACGCATCCCGCGCACCCGAGGTGCCGCGTCCAGCGGCGGCGCCACGGCCTGCGCCGGACTGGCTGCGCAGCCCGGTTCCGCCGGAGCCGGAGTTCCAGACGCTCAGTCCCTCAGACGCCCTCCGCGCGGCGGACGGCGCCCGCGTTCCGCCGCCGCGCCTGGCGGAGGCCCAGGCCCGACGCCGCGGCATCCTGATCCACGCGCTGCTCCAGCATCTGCCCCGCGTCGAACCGGCCCGCCGCGAGGCGGCCGGGCTGGCCTTCGTGCAGGCACGGGCGCCGGGGCTGCCCCGGCCGGCCTTCTACGGATTGGTGCGATCGGTCCTGCGCATCATCGACGACCCGGATCTCGCCCCCCTCTTCGCGCCCGACGCGCGTGCCGAAGTGAGCCTGTCGGGTCGGGTGCGGGCGGGGGGCGCCGAGCGGCCGGTCCAGGGCCGCGTCGACCGCCTGTCGGTGACGGCCGACACCGTACGGATCGCCGATTTCAAGACCGGGCGCCCGCCCGAGGCGGAGGCGCCGCTGCCCCCCGCGGAGGCCGGACAGATCGCCGTCTACGCACGGCTTCTCGGTCAGATCTATCCGGGCCTGACAATCCGTCCGATGCTCATCTGGACCTCGGGACCGGTAATCCGCGAGCTGAGCGCGGACGACATCGCGGCGGCCCTCGACCGGGCCGGGATCTCCGCCTGACGCGGAGTCGATGCGGCCTTCGGTGATCGCGTCGTTCGGCGCGGTCCGGCCGGGCGCAGGAGTGGAGCGACGCGACCGGACGGGCCTGACCGACTGGGCGTCCGGTCGACCCTCCGCTACGGGTCCGGCATGCGCCAGCACACATGCGTGGGGTGCATCCCCATCAGAGCGCTCGCCCGAGGGGCTCGACTTCTTGACCGCACGCGGGCCCGTCTCCAATTCTGGATGGACCGCGCGGGCCCCTGCCCGCTCGACGCCGCACGACGTGCGGCGCAGACCGAAAGGTAACGTGATGGCGACGGTGAAAGTAACCGACGCGAGCTTCGAGCAGGACGTACTCAAGTCCGCCGAGCCGGTCGTGGTGGATTTCTGGGCGGAGTGGTGCGGCCCCTGTCGCCAGATCGGCCCGGCGCTCGAGGAGATCGCGACCGATCTCCAGGGCAAGGTGAAGATCGCCAAGGTCAACGTGGACGAGAATCCGCAGATCGCCGCCCAGTACGGCATCCGCTCGATCCCGACGCTGCTGCTGTTCAAGAACGGCGAGCGGGTCGACCAGAAGGTCGGCGCGGCCCCGAAGGGTGATCTGTCTCGTTGGATCGGTGCGCAGACCGCCTGATCCCGCGCATCGGGCACGCAAAAAGAAAGCCCGGCCGCAAGGCCGGGCTTTCTCGGTTTCAGGACCCAATTTTTATAGCAGGCCCCGGGCTTGTGCCCGGGACCGGTCGTCCGGTCTCAGTACGAGCCGAACTTGTAGTTCAGGCCGGCGCGGACGACGGCGAACTCGGCGTTGTTGCGAACCGGCACGTTGTTGAACACCGGCACCAGACCGGCCGGGGTGATGTAGCCACCGACCAGCGGCAGACCCGTGTTGCGGCCCTGATCGAGGTTCACGTACAGGCCTTCGACCTTCAGCGTGACGGCCGAGGAGCGGAAGAAGTTCAGGAACGAGTCGGTGGGCAGGGCGTACTCGATACCGCCGCCGACCGTCCAGCCGGTGACGAAGCTGCTGCGGCTGCCGGAGAAGTTCTGGAACGCGACGCGCGCGCCCTGGTCGCCCGTGGCGTAGGCGAAACCACCGGTGCCGTAGAACAGCACGCGGTCGAAGGCGTAACCGAGGCGGCCGCGAACGGTGCCGAAGAAGTCGAGCGTGCTGAGCAGGCCGTTGGCCGGCACGAAGTTGCCGAAGCCGGCGCCCGGGGCACCCGCGATGGCGAAGCCCTGGCGACGGCCGCCGAAGTCGAGGTACTGAGCGTCAGCCTCGAAGCCGACGACGACACCCGTGCCCGGGGTGAACTGGTAGTTGTAGCCGATCTGGCCACCGCCGGAGAAGCCTTCGTTCTGGTTACGGCCGTAGGTCAGCGAGGAGCCCGGGGTCAGGATCGGCGGGACGAACAGGCCGCCGGCGGCCGTGATCGCCACCGGGTTGGCGCCCGGGATCTGCGTGAAGCTGTTGTTGCCGTTGCTGCTGGCGTCGAAGGCGTAGCCGGCATTGATACCGAAGTAGGCGGCGGTCCAGGGGAACACCGGAGCGGGCGTGAAGATCGGCGGCGGCGCAGCGCGGCGCGGCAGGTCGGCGGCCGAAGCGGCGGCGGTGAGCGCCGTGAAGGCGGCGAGAGAGGTGAGAAGCTTCTTCATTACTGTGATCCCCAGCATTAGCCCGATCGCCAGTGAAATTATGCGATCGTGACCGCCGTGGATGTAGCTTAGCTGCCACAGCCGCTGGAAAGCGTGGCCGTGGCGGGCTGTCGGCGGGATCAATTGCGGCGAATCGACGACCTTCCGAAGCGGGAGTCCAGAGCTGGCGAGATGTCCAGTGAGGATCCGTGAGCCGACTGCAGCCGACTCGGCCCCGCCCAGACTGGCGACGACTCAGACAGGCGGGGTGTCGTTGGCCGCCAAGACTAAGCCGGCCAAGTAGAGCGATCCGCAGATCAGGATCCGGGGCGGACGCTCGAAGGAAATGTCTTTCACGAGTGCGAGAGCCGCCTCGACGCTCGGCGCCGCATAGGTCGAGAGGCCGACGCTCTCGCCGATCCGGGCGACCTCCTCGGCGGGGCGTGCCGCCAGCGTTCCTGTGATCGGGACGGCGACGAGGGCGCGCGCGAGACCGACGAAATTGCGCAGGAAGCCGTCGGCGTCCTTGGTGCCGAGCAGACCGACGACGAGCACCAGCGGCACGTCGCTCTTCTCGCCCAGATCCGCCATCGCGGCGGCCAGGATCCGGCCTCCGTCGACGTTGTGGCCGCCGTCGAGCCACAGCTCGGCGCCGGGATCCAGTTGCGCGGCGAGGCGCCCGCGGCCGAGGCGCTGCAGCCGGCCGGGCCAGTCGACGTCGGTGAGTCCCTTCTCCAGCGCCTCGATGCCGATGTCGCCGAATCCTGCGGCGCGCAGCGCCGTGATCGCCGTCCCGGCGTTGACCAGCTGGTGCCGGCCGGCGAGCTTGGGACGCGGCAGGTCGAACAGATCGGTCTCGTCCTGATAGACGAGGCGACCGCGCTCCTCGTGGACGGAGAAATCCTGGTTGCCCACCAGGATCGGGCCGGCCCCGACCGCCTCGGCGCGGCGGCACAGCACGGCGTCGGCCTCGGCGTAGTCCTGCGCGGCGATCACCGCGGGACAGCCGCGCTTGAAGATCCCGGCCTTCTCGGTCGCCACCGATTCGACCGTGTCGCCGAGGTACTCGGCGTGGTCGCGCCCGATCGGCGTGACCACGGAGCAGGCCGGCTGCGCGATCACGTTGGTGGCGTCGAGCCGGCCGCCGAGGCCGACCTCGAGCAGCAGCACGTCGGCCGGGCTCTCGGAGAACAGCAGCAGGGCGGCCGCCGTGGTGATCTCGAACATGGTGATCGGCTCGCCGTCATTGGCGGTCTCGCAGCGCGAGAACGCGTCGGCCAGCCGGTCCTCGTCCACGAAATGGCCGCCGCCGATGCCGCCGATCCGGATCCGCTCGTGGAAGCGCACGAGGTGCGGCGAGGTGTAGACATGTGCGGCGAGGCCGCCCGCTTCGAGGATCGCCCGCATGAACGCGATGGTCGAGCCCTTGCCGTTCGTCCCAGCGACGTGGATCACCGGCGGCAGCCGATGCTCCGGATGGTTGAGGCGCGCGAGCAGCCGCTCGATCCGCCCCAGCGACAGATCGATGGTGCGGGGATGCAGCGCCAGGAAGCGCGCCATCAGGGCATCGGACGAGGCCATGCGCGGGACTATGCCGCCTCGGGGGCGGAGAGCGACGTGCCCGCCTCGGCGGCGTTGGTGAGGAGCTTGCAGAGGCGGGTGATCGTCTCCCGGAGCTGGTGGCGGTGGACCACTTGGTCGACCATGCCGTGCTCGCGCAGGTATTCCGCCCGCTGGAAGCCGTCCGGCAGCTTCTCGCGGATGGTCTGCTCGATCACCCGGGGGCCGGCGAAGCAGATCAGCGCCCCCGGCTCGGCGAGGTGGACATCGCCCAGCATCGCGTAGGAGGCGGTGACGCCGCCCGTGGTGGGGTTCGTCAGCACGACGATGTAGGGCAGCCGCGCGGCGTTGAGGCGGCGCACCGCCACGGTCGTGCGCGGCATCTGCATGAGCGACAGGATGCCCTCCTGCATCCGCGCGCCGCCGGAGGCCGCGAACAGCACGTAGGGCGTGCGCTTCTCCAGCGCGGTCTCGGCGCCGCGCACGAAGGCCTCGCCCGCCGCCATGCCGAGCGACCCGGCCATGAAGCCGAATTCCTGCGCGGCCAGCACCATCGGCAAACCGCCGACCCGCCCGTAGCCGATCTTGAACGCGTCCTGCAGCCCGGTCTTGGCCCGCGCCTCCTTGAGCCGGTCCACGTAGCGCTTCTCGTCGCGGAACTTCAGCGGGTCCGGCGCGACCTCGGGCAGGGCCACGTCGATCCACGTGCCCTCGTCGAACATCATCTTCAGGCGCGCCTGGGCGCTCATCTTGAGGTGATGCTCCGAGCCCGGGATGACCCAGTGGTTGGCCTCCACCTCCTTGTGGAACACCATCTGCCCGGTATCCGGGCACTTCACCCACAGGTTCTCCGGCGTCTCGCGCTTGAACAGGGTCTTGATCCGGGGGCGCACCACCTCCGAGATCCAGTTCATCGGTTCGACCATCGACTCGCGTCCGTCCGCTTCAAGCCTGCGCCAATATCAGGTTGGCCGTGCTCCGCCGCCAGGGGCCGCTCAGGCGGCCCGTTCGACGCCCGCCGCGCGCACGCCCGCGGCCAGCTCGCGCACCAGGTCCACCACCGCGGCGACGCTCCCGGCCTGGGGCCGGCCGTCGCCGTCGAGGGAGCGCACCAGCGCGTCGACCAGCGCCGAGCCGACCACGACACCGTCCGCCCCCTTGGCGATGGCCGACGCGTGCGCGCCGGTCTTCACGCCGAACCCGACCACGACGGGCAGCTCCGTGTGCCGCCGGATCCGCGCCACCGCGTCCGAGACCTTGCCGAAATCGGGGGTCGCCGTCCCGGTCACGCCGGTGATCGACACGTAGTAGACGAATCCCGCCGTGTTCGCGAGAACCGCCGGCAGGCGCTTCTCGTCCGTGGTCGGCGTGGCGAGCCGGATGAAGGCGAGGCCCTTGCCGAGCGCCGGCAGGCACAGCTCGGCATCCTCCTCCGGCGGGAGGTCGACCACGATCAGGCCGTCGACGCCGGCCGCCACCGCGTCGTCCAGGAACCGGTCGACGCCGTAGGTATGGATCGGATTGTAGTAGCCCATCAGCACGACCGGCGTGGTGTCGTTCCCGGCGCGGAAGCGGCGCACGAGGTCGAGCGTGCCCGGCACGGTCTGCTTGGCCTTCAGCGCCCGCAGGCCCGCCGCCTGGATCGCCGGGCCGTCCGCCATCGGGTCCGTGAAGGGCAAGCCGAATTCGAGGATGTCGGCCCCGGCGCCGGGCAGCGCCTTCAGGACCTCCAGCGACGTCTCGGGATCGGGATCGCCGGACATCACGTAGGTGACGAGGACGGCCCGGTTCTCCGCGCGGGCGCGGGCGAAGGTGGCGTCGATGCGGCTCGGCATGGATCTGGCAGACTTCGCGGTTGCAGGGCCGTCGGCGGCCCAGGGTTGCACCCGCGCTACACCAAAGGCGCCGGCCCGTGAAGCGGGGCGCCACGTCGAAGGGTCCGGCTCCGGTCGCCCCGCTCGTCCCGCCCCAGCGACGCGCGGCCATGCGTGCCGGCCGGTTGCCCGCGCCCCGGCGCCCGCGTAGCGCTGCGCCATGCCCGAGACGCCCCTGCCCGCGCGCCGCTTCGCAGCGCTCCTGTTCGACATGGACGGCACGATCATCAGCTCGCTGGCTTCGGCCGAGCGGACATGGTCGCGCTGGGCCCGGGCGCACGGACTCGACGTCGCGACGTTCCTGCCGACCATCCACGGGGTGCGCTCGGTGGAGACGATCCGGCGCCTCGCCCTGCCCGGAATCGATCCCGAGGCCGAGGCCGCCGCGATCACGCGGGCCGAGATGGAGGATGTCGGCGACATCGTCGAGATCCCCGGGGCGCGCACCTTCCTGGACTCGCTGCCGCGGGAGCGCTGGGCGATCGTGACATCGGCGCCGCGCGCCCTGGCGGAGCGGCGGCTCGCGGCCGCCGGCATGCCGACGCCCGGCCTGATGATCGCCGCCGAGGACGTGACGCACGGCAAGCCGGCGCCGGATTGCATTCTCCTGGCGGCCGCGCGCCTCGGCATCGCGGCGCTGGACTGCCTGATGTTCGAGGACGCGCCGGCCGGCATCCAGGCCGCCGACGCGGCGGGCTCCCCGGTCGTGGTCGTCACCGCCACGCATCAAGCGCCGATGCGCACCGCTCATGCCCGGATCCCGGACTTCCGGCGGCTTCGCGTCGACGCGACCCCGGAGGGTGTCCGGGTGGCCCTGGCCGGCGAGGCCAGCTGAGCCGGAGTTTGCCACCGCACGGTCGAGGTTGACAGGGTCGCGACCGGTCGCGGCAGTATCCGCGAACCGGAAGTCGGGTCCAGGAGCCGCCAGTCCATGACCGAACCCAACGGCGTCCCGCGCCCCCTCTTCGAGACCGCCGAGGGTCGCCGGCTCGCGCAGGCGCGCACCGACCCGGCCTGGCGCCGCTGGGGTCCGTATCTCAGCGACCGGCAATGGGGCACCGTCCGGGAGGATTACAGCCCGGGCGGCGACGCCTGGGACTACCTGCCCCACGATCACGCCCGCGCCCGGGCCTATCGCTGGGGCGAGGACGGGATCGGCGGGTTCGGCGACCGGCACCTGAACTGGTGCCTGTCGCTGGCCCTGTGGAACGGCCGCGATCCGATCCTGAAGGAGCGCCTGTTCGGCCTGACCAACCAGGAAGGCAACCACGGCGAGGACGTCAAGGAACTCTACTACTACCTCGACGGCGTCCCGACCCACGCCTTCATGCGGATGCTCTACAAGTACCCGCAGGCCGCCTTCCCGTACGAACAGCTGGTCGTCGAGAATGCGCGGCGCGGGCTCGACGACCCGGAATACGAGTTGCTCGACACCGGCGTGTTCGACGCCGGCCGCTACTTCGATGTCGGGATCGCCTACGCGAAGGCGGCCCCGGACGACATCCTGATGCGCGTCACCGCCACCAACCGCGGGACGGAGGCCGCCGACCTGACCCTGCTGCCCCAGCTCTGGGCGCGGAACACGTGGTCGTGGAAGCAGGGCACCCCCCGGCCGGAGCTGATGGCCGGGTCCGACGACGCGGTCTGGGCACGCCATCCCGCGATGCCGCCGATGCTCTTCCACGCCGAGGACGCGCACGAACTCCTGTTCACCGAGAACGAGACGAACACGCACCGGCTGTTCGGCAGCGGCCCCGCCGAGGGCTTCTACAAGGACGGAATCGACCGCTGCGTCGTGGGCGGCGACCCGCACGCCGCCAACAGGCTGTCGGGCACCAAATGCGCCGCCCGCTTCAACCTGCACTTGGCACCCGGAGAGACCCGCACCCTGCGCCTGCGCCTGCGCGCCGAATCCGCCCCGGGGGAGCCCTTCGCGGATTTCGACGCCGTCTTCGCGGAGCGCGAGGCGGAAGCGGACGCCTTCTACGCGGCGCTCCAGGCGCCCATCGCCGATCCCGACATGCGGCTGGTCCAGCGGCAGGCGTTGGCCGGCATGCTCTGGTCGAAGCAGCTCTACCACTACGACGTGCGCGAATGGCTCGCGGGCGATCCGGCCCAGCCGGCCCCCGCCCCCGGGCGCCGCCAGGGGCGCAACCGCGACTGGGCGCACCTGCGCGCCAACGACATCATCTCGATGCCGGACGCCTGGGAATACCCCTGGTTCGCCTCCTGGGACCTCGCGCTTCAGGCGATCGTCTTCGCGCTGATCGATCCGGATTTCGCCAAGAACCAGCTCCTGCTCCTCGTGGACGAGGCCTACGCCCATCCGAACGCGGCGCTGCCGGCCTACGAATGGGGGTTCGGGGACGCCAATCCGCCGGTCCACGCCCTCGCCGCGTGGCGGGTGTTCGAGCTCGACCGCGCGCTGACCGGTACGCCGGACCACGCCTTCCTCAAGCGTGTCTTCAACAAGCTCACCCTGAACTTCACGTGGTGGGTCAACCGCAAGGATTCCGACGACCGCAACCTGTTCCAGGGCGGCTTCCTGGGCCTCGACAACATCGGCATCTTCGACCGGTCGAAGCCGGTGGGCGACGGGGCCACGCTCACACAGTCCGACGCCACGGCCTGGATGGCGACCTACGCCCTCAACCTGATGCGCATCGCGATCGAGCTGGCGCTGCAGGACCCGACCTACGAGGACATGGCGGAGAAGTTCTTCGAGCACTTCCTCCTGATCGCGGCCGCGACCGGCGCGGGCGTCTGGGACGAGGACGAAGGCTTCTTCTACGACGTGATCGAGACCCGCGACGGCCGGCGCCTGCCGATCAAGGCGCGCACCATGGTCGGCCTCGTCCCGATCTTCGCGGTGGCGACGATCAGTGCCGGCGACCTGGAGCGGCTGCCATCCCTGCGTGCGCGCATGACGTTCTTCCTGAGGAACCGTCCCGATCTGGCGGTGCTGGTCTCGCGCTGGAACGAGCCCGGTCAGGAGCAGACCGCCCTGCTGTCGCTGCTGCGGGGCCACCGGCTGAAGGCGCTGCTGCAGCGTGCCCTCGATCCGGCCGAGTTCCTCTCGGAGCACGGCTTGCGCGCCGTCTCGCGGGCCTACGCCGAGACGCCGTTCTGCTTCGCGTGGGACGGCCGGGATCTCGGGCTCGCCTACGAACCCGCGGAGTCGCGCTCCCGTCTGTTCGGCGGCAACTCGAACTGGCGCGGTCCGGTCTGGTTGCCGGTGAACTACCTGCTCATCGCCGGCCTGAACCGCTTCCACGATTATTACGGCTCGGACTTCCGGGTCGAGGCCCCGACCGGCTCCGGCCAGACCTCATCCCTCCGCGAGATCGCACAGGACCTGGCCCTGCGGCTGATCGGCCTCTCCGCCCGCGGATGTGACGGGCAGAGGCCCGTCTACGGTACCAGCCGGATCGAGCAGGAGGATCCGCATTTCCGCGATCTCATCCTGTTCTACGAGTATTACGACGGCGAAACCGGCCGCGGCGTCGGCGCGTCCCACCAGACCGGCTGGTCCGGTCTCGTGGCCCTGCTGATCCAGGAGGTCGCGACCGCGCAGGCCCCGGTCCCCGGTCACCCACGCTGAGTGCGGCGGCGGATGATGCCGGAGGCGACCTACTCCGCGGCGTGACTCGTCCGAAGCCGCTGGCTCAGCCCGATCTGGCGCGAGATGCTCGACCGGCGGGCGCTGTAGGTCGCCGCGACCAAAGGGTAGTCGACCGGAAGGCCCCACTTCGCCTTGTAGGCCTCCGGCGTGAGCCCGCGGATGGTCAGGTGACGGCGCAGCGTCTTGTACGGTCTTCCGTCCTCGAAGCTGATGAGGGCGTCCGGCCTGACCGAGGCCCGGATCTGAGCCTCTGTCGGACGGCTGATCTTCGGTTCCGCCGAACGGTCGAGGCCTGCGATCGAGCGATGAACCTCCGACAGGAGATCCGGCAGGACGCCAGCGGGAACGCTGTTGCGCGTCACGTAGGCACTCAGGATCTTCGCGGCGAGCTCGACGCTCGGCGAGGCGTTCGGCATGGTCGTCTCCTCGGTGCTCTTGATCTTCGAACGCGGCGCGTCTCAGCCCTCGAATGGCGATGGCGCGGTCCGCCATTCGTCGTCGCGAGACTGCGATTACAACCGCCACGCGCTTTATGCGCACTCAGTTCTACTTTTAATAGAAACATGCGGTCAATATCGGTGACCGCGTCGGTTTGCCGTTTCGAGTGCGGTGCGGCAGCGAAGACTCACCGGGGCGAAATTCACGACACTGTGGCCCGTAGCTTTGCCGTGAAATCTGTCGTCAGTCCGCCTCACGAGCGGGGAGCGGCCACATTCCAAGATTAACCTTAAATCCGCACGTAAACAAATACATTTACTCGTCACAAACCATTCTAATGATATTAATTATACAATATTCATTTATACATGGCTGGCCCGGGTCGTCGCATCTTACCCAGTCAGGAAATCGTCAGCGATCAAGATCGAACAGATGCTTCTTGATGTCGCTCCATTGAAAATAAATGCGTTGGAGATGCTCAGATAAATTGATCGTTTCAACGTTTTTGAAGGCTATTGGATAACGGTACTCACCGCGCCGAAAGAATCTTCGTCCAAGCTTGTCGCCGGTTCACATGCACGTCGGCAGCGAGCACGGCCTCCGCAGCATCCGAATGGGCGGAACGGGCGCCGGTTGCTCGAGGCGTTGGGTGGTCCGCCGGGCCTCGCTCCGGTGCGTCAGCGCCTGATTCCGGATCTGGGTCCGGGCCCGGGCGTCGCGCGGGCGCCGGATGCACGAACCTTTCCCGCGACCGACCTGCCGAACCGCCCGTCGTCCGGCCGCACGCCGTCAGAACAGCAGGTGCAGCGCCAGCGGCGCCAGGATCGCCGTCAGGAAGGCGTTCAGCCCCATGGCGATGCCCGCGAAGGTCCCCGCCACCTCGCTCACCTGGAAGGCGCGGGCCGTGCCGATGCCGTGCGCCGCGAGGCCGGCCGCGAAACCGCGGGCGCGCATGTCGCGGATGCGCAGGGCATCCATCATCGGCGTCACCAGGATGGCGCCGATGATGCCGGTGAGGATCACGAGGATCGCGGTCAGCGTCGGATCGCCGCCGAGGGCCTCCGCGATACCCATGGCGACGCCCGACGTCACCGATTTTGGCGCGAGCGACACCAGGATCGGCTGGGGGATGTCGAGCAGCCGCGCCAAGCCGATCACGACCGCCAGCGTCGTCGCCGCCCCCGCCGCGAGCGCGGCCAGCATGGGTACCAGCGCGCGCATCACGGTCGCGCGGCGCTCGTAGAGCGGCATGGCCAGCACCACGGTGGCCGGTCCCAGGAGGAAGTGCACGAACTGCGCGCCCTCGAAATAGGCCGCGTAGGGCGTGCCGGTCGCCGCCAGGACGCTGCCCACCAGCACCACGGTGATCAGGACCGGGTTCGCGATCGGGTGCCGGCCCGTCGCTGCGGCGATGCGGTCCGCCAGGACGTAGGCCGTCAGCGTCACCGTCAGCCAGAGCAGCGGCGTCTTGGCGAGGTAAACCCAGAGGGAGAAGTCGCCGCCCATCCCGTCAGGGCTCCCCGTCGGTCCCGCGCCGCTCCACCAGGGCGGCGACCGCGCGGAACACCAGGACGGTCACCAGAAGGGACAGGGCCGTGGAAACCACCAGCACGACGGCGAGCTTGACGCCCTGCGCCCGCAGCAGGTCCAGCCGGCCGACGACGCCGACTCCCGCCGGGACGAACATCAGCGACAGGTTCATCAGCAGCCCGCGCGCCGTCGATTCGAGGGTGCCGTCGGTGAGCGGTCGCGGCAGGAAGCGCGGCAGCCCGATCCGGGCGTCGTCGCGCAGCAGCAGGAAGCCGAACATCAGCCCCATGCCGATGACCGGACCCGGGATCGGTACGCCCGCCCCGCGGGCCAGGGCCTCACCCAGCAACTGGGCGAGCAGGATCAGCGCGAGGCTCGCGATCATCGGTCGGCTCGTCGGCTGGCGCGCCCTCCGGCGCCGTGGCGACCGGGGTTGCCGAAGCGCGCGCAACGGAACGGGAGCCTGAGGGGACCCGCACCCGCGCGCGACGCGGCCGGGCGAGCCGCGGCAGGCGGGCGGGGCTCCACCATCGTGACCCTCATCCTGGAGATCCGGCACGCGGCGGAGGCCGCGCAGGCGGCCCCGGGCGATCTTCGCGGACACGCGGCGCGCGGTCGGGGATCGGCGCGCCGTCGCCGAAGCGAGGTCCGTCGCATCGTCCGCGTCCGCGGACGCCGCGCCTCGACGAGCCCGGTTGCGGAGCGATCCGGCACGACCCTAGGCCGCTGCGCCGCCCTGCTGACCGCCCTGCCGCGCGGCCGCGATGGCGGCGTCGTCGAAGCCGAGCAGCCGCCCGAGCCGTTCGACCAGCGCCTCCTCGAACTCATCGACGCGGCCGTCGGCCGCGGCGACCGACCACGCCATGGTGAGCAATTCCTGGCGCTCGTCCCGGTCGGCCTCGTGGGGAAGCATCTCGACGAGGCTGACCACGTCCCGGATCTCGGCGTCCACCGCGGTGGCCCGCTCGATCAGCACGCGCGCCGCCTCCGGTCCGTCGGCGTAGTGGCCCTGGACGAGGCGCCACAGGCGCTCGCTCTCGGAGGGGGCGAGGATGCCGTCGACCCGCGCCACGTGGACGAGGAGCGCGGTGGCGGCGAGATGCGTGTCGTCCACGACCTCGATATGGCCGACGCCGAGAGCCTCGGCCGCGTAGGCGCGCAGGCGTGCGATCAGGGACATGGCGGCTCCGGCGGATCTTGAACTGCACAGTTCGGCCGGGCGTATCCCGCCGTCAAGGTTGCGAGCACAGGTCGTGCCAGAGCGTGGCAAGGCTGCATCGCTTCCGCGGCGCGCCCGCCCGGCTCCCGCGGTACTCCCGCACGGCTCAGCGGCGCGCCGCCTCGGTCGCACCGGCTACGAGCGGCGCCAGGATCGCCTCCGCGGCGCGGACGATCGCGGGGCCGGCCTCCGCGGGCGTGCCCGCCCGGAAGGGCGGCTCGGGGGCGTACTCGGCCACGAGCTGCGCGGTGCGGGCGTAATCGGGATCGCGCAGCCGCGCGGCGAGGGCGAGGCCCAGATCGAGCCCCGCCGAGATCCCGGCCGCCGTGACCCGGTTGCGGTCGAAGACCACGCGCTCCGCCACCGACTCGGCGCCGAGGAGCGGCAGGACCGCGTCGCGCACGCACCAGTGCGAGGTCGCGCGGTAGCCCCGCAGGAGTCCGGCCGCGCCGAGGATCAGCGATCCGGTGCACACGCTGGTCACCAAGGTCGCCCGCGCGGCGCGGTCGCGCAGGAAGGCCAGGAGCGCGTCGTTCCGCATCTGGGCCGGCGTCCCGTCCCCGCCGGGGACGAACAGGACGTCGAGATCTGACGGGCAGGCCTCGAAGCTCCCGGTCGCCACGAGGGCGAGGCCCGTGTCGCTCGCGACCGGACCCGCCGACTCGGCGACGAGGTGCAGCTGGCCCGGCGCCAACCCCGCCAGCAGCGCCTGCGGACCCACGAGGTCCAGGGCGGTCATGCCGGGATAGAGGACCATGGCGATCCGGACCGGGCGGTCGCGGACAGGCGCGACAGGAGACGGCGCGACGGGCATCGGCGCGATCCGCGTCGGCCCATCG
The DNA here is from genome assembly GCF_022829625.1 of Methylobacterium sp. E-046. Classification (NCBI taxonomy): domain Bacteria; kingdom Pseudomonadati; phylum Pseudomonadota; class Alphaproteobacteria; order Hyphomicrobiales; family Methylobacteriaceae; genus Methylobacterium; species Methylobacterium sp. E-046. Next base: position 208,819 of record NZ_JAKSYP010000090.1, read on the forward strand.
GCCGCCCCGGCGCGCGACGGCCAGAGAGCGGTCGCCGCCAGCGCGGCCGTCACGAGGGCGCGGCGGCTCGGGGCGGCCCCGGTCACAGGGGCCAGGACGCGTCGCGGTAGGCGCTGTCCCAGAACATCCATTCGAGGCGGGTCGCCTGCGCGAAGGCCCGGTGCATGCGGGCCAGCGACGCGGGTGACGCCGCCCCGGCCGCCCGGTCGGTGGCGGCGATCATGGCGGCCACCGCGGTGGCGAACTCGGCGCCCGCGTAGGTGTCGATCCAGGCCCGGTACGGGTTGGCGGGCGCCGCCCGGGCGAAGATATCGTCGCCCACCGCCTTGTAGATCCAGAAGCACGGCAGCAGGGCCGCGCACAGCACCTCGAACGGCTCCGCGTAGGCCGTGGCCAGCAGGTAGCAGACGTAGTGATCGCAGGCCGGCGTTTGCGGCGTCGCCGCGAAGGTTTCCGGGCCGATCCCGTAGTCGCGGAAGAAGCCGCCATGGAGGGCGCGCTCGACCACGATCGCGTCCTGCGCGGCGCGGGCGAACTGCACGATCCCGTCGGGCTCGGGCGCCTTGGCGGCGGCGAGGCTGAGGGCGCGGCCGAAGCCGATCAGGTAATGGGCGTCCTGCACGATGTAGTGCCGGAACCGGTCCTGCGGCAGTGTGCCGGCCGCGAGTTCCGCGTTGAACGGCATCACGCGGATCGCCTCGTAGGCGGCCGCGTTGCGCGTCCAGGCGTCCCGGGAGAACGAGCCCGGCCCGCCGTCACCGGTCGTGGCGTGGCCCTGGGCTGGGATTTCCATGCCTCAGCCCTGCCGCTGGGCGTGGGTGACGGCGACGTGGATCAGTTCGGCGAGGGTGCGCACCCCGAGCTTCTGGCGCATCTGCGAACAGGCGTTGGTCACGGTCTTGTAGCTCACCGACAGGTCCGCCGCGATGGCGCCGTAGGAGCGCCCCTGGGCGAGGCGGGTCAGGATCTGCTGCTCGCGGGGGGTCAGCTGCGATTCGGGCGTCCGGCGGGCATCGGCGCGCAGCATCGCCACCTCGGTGGCGAGCCGCCGGTCGAGGTAGACCTCGCCGATCCGCACTTTCCCGAAGGCCTCGAACAGCTCCGCGGAGGCGTGATCCTTCAGGACGTAGCCGAGGGCCCCGGCCTCGAGGGCGCGGGCCACGATCACGGGATCGTTGTGCATGCTGAAGACCAGGATCCGCGTGTCCGGCGCGACCGCGCGGATCCTGCGGATCAGGCCCAGCCCGGCCATGCCGCTGCCCTGGAAGGTCAGGTCGCAGATCACCACCGGCGGCCGGAGCCGGTGGAAGATCCGGTAGCCGCCGACCACCGTGGTGGCCTCCGCGATGGTCTCGACGCCGGAATCCTCCAGCACGCGTCGACAGCCCTGCAGGACGATCGGATGATCGTCGATCACGAGGACCGGCAGACGCGTCGCTGCGATGTCGATCTGGGAGGCGATAGCGTTCATGCGCGCGGCGCGTTGTTCTCGTCGCCCCGTTCAGGCGGAACGGGGATCGTGATGCGGACGATTGCGCCCGGACCGGCATTGTCAAGGGCGAAGGTGCCGTCCAGGGCCTCGACGCGCTCGCGCATCCCCGACAGTCCGAGCCCCGTGCCGTGCGCGGCGGGGATCCCGGTGCCGTTGTCCCGGATCGTCACGGTGAGCCTGCCGTCCGTCTCGGAGGCCTCGGCCTCCACCCGGGTCGCGGCCCCGTGCCGCACGGCGTTGGTGGCGCTCTCCTGGACGCAGCGGAAGACCGTGAGATCGACGAGGTCGCCGTATCCGCGCGCCAGACCGTCGAACCGGCCGTCGATGGCCAAGCCCGGATGTCGCTGGGCGAAGCCGCGCAGGAGCAGGTCGAGGCAGGTGGCCAGCGGTGCCTGACCGAGCCCGTGCGGGCGCAGGCGATTGAGGAGTTCCCGGTTCACGGTCTGGACCTGACCGACGATGGCGCTGATCTCGGCCGCCCGGACGCCGAGCTTCTCGCGGCTGGGCTCGCCCGGTCCGGAAGCGATCCGGGCGATCGAGGCGGCGTTGGCCTCCAGGGCGAAGAGGCAGGGACCGAATTCATCGTGGAGTTCGAGGGCGGTGCGGCGGCGCTCGTCGTCCTGCGCGGTGAGAAGCTGCCGGTTCAGCCGCCCGTTGGCGGCGCGGACCTCGCCCAGGGCCTCCGCCACCTTGTTGAACCGGTCGGCGATCACCGCGAGTTCCCGGGCTCCGGGGGGTTCCAGCCGCGCCGTGTAGTCGTGGTGCTCCAGCCGCGTCAGGCCGTCGCCCAGCCGCCGCAGCGGCGCCAGGATGCGGCCGAGCGCGACGTAGAGCGCGATCAGCATGGCGGCGTTGATCGCCAGGGTCGTGAGCGAGAGCGCCCGGGCGTAGCCCCAGATCTCGTCGATCTCGTCGAGCGGCTGGGTGGTGATCTGCGCGGTGCCGAGGCGCTGGCCGTTCACCGCGATCGGCAGGGTGTGCCGCTCGATCGGCGGCATGATCAGGTCAGCGAACCAGTGCGGCGCCTCGCGTTCGGACCGGTGCGGGGGCGCCGGATTGCCGATCCGATCCCCATCGGCGTCGAGCACCGCGACGCGGACGTGCCGCAGCACCTTGAAGCGCAGGTCGAGGGTCTGGAGGAGCGTGTCGGGCGACGCCGTGTCGGAGAGGCGGATCGTGTCGGCGACCAGCGACTCGACGGTGGCCAGGGAGGCCCGGGTCTCGACCCGCACCGCCGAGCGCGCGTTCAGCACGATGACGCCGCAGGACACGAGGGCCGCCAGCGCGTCGATGAACAGCACGACGGCGACCAGGCGCGCGCGCGTGGACCACCCCGCCCACGGCCAGCGGGCCGCGGCACGGCCGGAAGGCTCAAGCGTCCTTAACGTCGGGAGCAGCGTCGGCCGGGTATCCACCCCGAGACGCTTAGTGCCGTTCCCGACCGCGTTGCAATCGGAAGCGGCGAAAGTCCCCGACGCGACGCCCGCACCCATGCCGGGCCGGCATCCTCTTCGGCGGCGCGGGCGCTCGCGCGGACCGCAGCGGTCGATCCCGCTACCGAATCTTAAGCAGTGTCGGGATATCCTGTGGATAGCTGGACCAGGACTGGCCGCGCCCGCAAGTCGGATCGACATCTTTGCGCCGTATTGCGGCTCCTCTATCGCGGTCCAGTCGAACAACCTTCGCAGTGACGAAGGGAAGCGACCGGTCGTGGGGAGCCCGGTCGCGCGCGTCGTGCATCGTGTCAGAGACCCCGGACCATGATCGATCTCGCCCTGGATTCCTCCGAGACCCGAGCGACTCGGCCGCCGGAGGCGCGCACCGGGGCGACGCCGCGGCTGCGCATCGTCCTGCTGAGCCTCGCCGGCGCCGGCGCGCTCGGCGGCTTCGGAATCGCGGCCTCGACCGTGATGTCGGGGCTCGCCGCCCCGGCACCCGTTAAGTTCGTATCGTCTGGCCGCGCCGCCGACTGGCCTGAATTGAAGGACGGCCTGCCCGCCCTGGCCGTGGCAGGTCAGCCGGGCGCCGCACCGGTGCGGACGGACGCGCCGGCTGAACCCGCCGCCCCGTCGCCGCGGATGGCGAGCCTGCCCGAAGCGTTCACGCCAGCCCCGGCGCCCGCCAAGGCCGCCGCCCCCGTCAAGGCCGCCGTCCAGATGTCGCCCGCAGCCCAGGTGTCGCCCGCGGCCCAGATATCGCCCGCGGCCCAGGCCACAGCCGTCCCGGTACCGCCGGCCCGCCGCATCCCGGTGCCGACCCCGGTCGTTCCCGTCGCTGCCGCCCGCCAGGTGGTTCCGCTGCCGCCGGCCCGGATGGCCGCGCTCCAGCCGCCGCGCGCGTCCGAGACCGTGCGGGCCCGCGAGGTGGCGGAGCCGGCCGCCGCGCCCAAGCCGATCGCCGCGCCCAGCCATTCCGAGAAGACCGAGAAGCCGGCCCGCAAGACGGTGGCTGTCCAGAAGGCGCCGGCCGCCGTGAAGACCGCCGAGAAGCCCAGGAGCGTCACCGCCACGGCCGTCGCCCAGGCCGAGGCGGCGCCTGAGGAGACCGAGGTGCTCGGGATCAAGATCCCGTCCCTGGCCCCGGCCGGACGCAAACTGAAGGAGAGCGTCGACGCGCTCGGCGAGGCGGTGAAGAGCGTCTTCTGAGCGGCCCGCCGCCCCAGAAGGAAATTCACTCGCCCCGCACCTCCGGTCGAGGCCGACCGTTGCATCCCCATCGCCGGGTCGCGATTGACGGGCCGGTCCCGATCCCCGACAAGGCGGTCCCTTCCGCTCGGAGACAACGGCGGCCCGTCCGGGCTCCTCCGCGCCGCCTCGCCCGATGCTGTTCAACTCCTTCGTCTTCCTCCTCGCCTTCCTGCCGGCCGCCCTGATCCTGCACGGGCTGGTCGCGCGCGCCGCGCCCGCGTGGCGCCTGCCGCTCCTCGTCGGCCTGTCCTTCGTGTTCTACGGCTGGTGGGACGTGCGTTTCGTGCCGCTGCTCGCCGGCTCGATCGTGGCGAACTGGTGCGTGGCCCGCGCCTATCGCCGGTGGCCCGGCCGCTGGCTGATCCCGGCGGCGATCGCCGCCAACCTCGGGCTCCTCGGGCTGTTCAAGTATCTCGACTTCTTCGCCGACCTCGCCAACCTGATCCCCGGCCTGGAGGCGCCGCGCCTCGGGCTGGCCTTGCCGCTCGGCATCTCGTTCTTCACGTTCCACCACATCATGTACCTCGCCGACCTCAGGGCCGGCCGGGCGCCGAGCTTCGGGCTCGTGAAATACGCCCTCTACATCGCCTACTTCCCGCAGGTTCTCGCCGGCCCGCTCGTGCGCTGGAGCGAGATCATGCACCAGTTCGACGAGGCGCCCTACGCCCGGCCCGACGCCGCCGAGCGCTTCGCCCGCGGCTTGATGCTGCTGACGGTGGGTCTCGCCAAGAAGGTGTTCCTCGGTGATCCGCTCGCGCAATACGTGAATCCGGTGTTCCAGGCCGCCGCCGCCGGCAAGGCCGTCACGGTGGTGGAGGCCTGGCAGGCGACGCTGGGCTTCACCTTCCAGATCTACTTCGACTTTTCCGGCTACACCGACATGGCGCTGGGGATCGCGCTGCTGTTCGGCCTCGTCCTGCCGCAGAATTTCGACGTCCCCTACCGCGCCACGTCCCTGCAGGATTTCTGGCGGCGCTGGCACATGACCCTGTCGCGCTTCCTGCGCGACTACCTCTACATCCCCATGGGCGGAAACCGGCGCGGGCTGCCGCGGCAGATCGGGGCCCTCGCCGCGACCATGACCCTGGGCGGACTCTGGCACGGGGCCGGCCTGACCTTCCTGGCCTGGGGGGGGCTCCACGGGCTCGGTCTCGGCGCCGGCCTGCTGGCGCGGCGGGCCCGGATCGCGATACCCGCGCCGCTCGGGTGGCTGCTCACCAGCCTCTTCGTCGCGCTGACCTGGGTGCTGTTCCGGGCGACGAGCTTCGAGGCGGCGCTGCTGATCTTCAAGGGTCTGTTCGGACTGGCGCCGCGGGGGGTCGGCTTCAAGTGGCGCACCATCGCGGTGGCCGCCCTGGTCGCCACGGTCGGGCCGACCGCCTGGGCGGCGGTGCATCGCCTGCCGCCCAGGCGGCTCCTCGCCTTCGGATTCGCACTCCTGTTCGTGATCGTCCTCCTCAAGATCGGCGACGATGCGAATTACGAGTTCATCTACTTCCAGTTCTGAGGATGGCGGATCCCCGACTCACCCCGGACCGGGACTGGCGCGGCGACTGGCGCGGCTTCGCCCGCACCCTGCTCCTGTCGGTGGCCGGCCTGTTCGCGGGCTATCTCGCCCTCGCGGTCCCGGTCGACCCCTACGACACGGGCCGTTCGGAGCTGCTCGCCCGCGGCGCCGTGCGCCCGCAGGGTCCGCGCACCGCCTCGGCCGTCCGCGGGCGTGATCCGGCCTACACGGGCGCGGTGATCGGCAACTCGCACATCCAGCTCATCGAGCCGGCGGCGCTGAGCCGGCTCACCGGCATCCCCTTCGTCCAGCTCTCGGTTCCGGCGACGGGTCCCACGGAGCAGTTCGCGCTGCTCGGCTGGTACCTGCAGCACCACGCCCGGCCCGACGCGATCGTGCTCTCGGCCGACGCCTTCTGGTGCGCCGACGACCCGTCCTTCCCGAGCGAGCACGGGTTTCCGTACTGGCTGATCGGCGACTGGCCCGCCTATCTGCGGGGCCTGATCCGCTTCTCCGCCGCGCAGGAGACGGTCAACCGCCTGGGCTGGCTCCTGTCGCCCCGGCGCAAGACCGCCGCCGCGGACGGCTGGTGGGATTACGAGCGCAACTACCTCAGCCAGGGCTTCGGCATCGACCCCGCCAAGAAGGCGGCCCTGGAGAAGCCGGCCGGCCCCGACGCCGAGCCGCACCACGGCGGCCCGTTCCCGATCGCCGACCGGCTGCGGGCGGAGCTGGCGCGGGTCCCGGCGCGGACGCCGGTGGTGGTGGTGTTCCCGCCGGTCTACGTCCGCGCTGAGCCGCCCCCCGGCAGCCCCCGCGCGCGCGCCGAGGCCGCCTGCCGGGCGCAGGTCCGGTCGGTGCTCGCGACGCATCCCGCGAACGCCGTGGTCGACTGGCGCGACGGCCGCCCCGGGGCGGCCGATCCCGACCAGTTCTTCGACCAGACCCACTATCGATTGCCGCTCGCCCGCGCGCTCACGACTGACATTGGCGCCGCAATCGTACGATTGCGGACTCAGATGACAGAGTAAAACATCTGTACCGTGTCCTGTTTGCCGCACGCGGCCGTGCAATGACGCCCTGTTACCGGCCTCGCTCGTCTGCGCGTTGTGGCGCCCAGGCACCTCGACTATACGGCACCTCACGTTAGCGCCGCGCACCGGCCATCCCCTGGTGGGCGGCTCGAATCCAGCGAGGGTGACGCATGGCGAAGGTGACGCTGGAGGACGGCTACGTCCCGTCCGACGACGAGCCCTTCATGAATGACCGGCAGCGCGAATATTTCCGTCGCAAGCTGCTGAGCTGGAAGAACGACATCCTGCGCGAGGCGCAGGACACCCTCGTGGCGCTCCAGAGCGAGAACGAGAATCATCCCGATCTCGCCGACCGCGCCTCGTCGGAGACCGACCGGGCGATCGAGCTGCGGGCGCGGGACCGCCAGCGCAAGCTCACCGGCAAGATCGACGCGGCCCTCGCCCGGCTGGAGGACGGTTCCTACGGCTTCTGCGAGGAGACCGGCGAACCGATCTCGCTGCGCCGCCTCGACGCCCGGCCGATCGCCACCCTGTCGCTGGAGGCGCAGGAGCGGCACGAGCGGCGCGAGCGGGTCTACCGGGACGATTGAGGCCGGCCCGGGCCGGCCCCGCGGCTACTGCGTCAGCCGCAGCGCGCCGATGCTCGCCTGGATCTTCTGGAAGGCGCCGATCAGGTCGTCCGCATTGTTGGCGAGGAAGAACTGGCTCGGCGACGAGGCGCAGTTCTTCAGGAGCGTCTGGCCGGCCGCGTCGATCGGGTCGGACGCGATGCTGAAGCCGATCGTGTAGATCGAGATGTTGACCTGTCTCGCGTTGTAGCAGGCCTCTTTCGTCAGCTGATCGAGGGCGTTCCGGGCACCGTTGGCATCCGAGACGTTCTGGTACTGGGTGGGCATCCGCGCGTTCGCGCTGGTGTTGTTGGCGTTCTGGAAATAGCCGGCCGCGAAGTACAGCGAGCCGGTGGGCGCGCTCGTATTGGCCGTCCAGCTGTTCGTGCCGTCGGTCATCAGGATGATGATCTTGTTGATCGTCGTCGCGTTCGTCGTGCTGGAGGTGACGGCATAGGCCGCGGGCGCGTTCAGGCTCGAGTAGCTGCTCGAGAACACGCTCTTCGGCGAGAGCGTCCGCCAGCCCCACATGAAGCCCTCGTGGATGTTGGTCGAGCCCAGGGGCGCCATCTTGCCGATGAGGGTCTTGAGCACGCCCTGATCGTTCGTGAGCGGCTGGAGCGGCTGGGTCGTGCAACCGAAATTCGGGCCGTTGGGGATCCCGACATAGCTGCTCGAGATGGGGTTGCGCGGGCTCACGTACTTGCACGCCCGGCCGAGCGAAGCATCGTACGACAGGTTCTTATTGATCGCGCAGCTGCCGACGGTGCTGCTCGTGTCGTCGTCGATGTAGCTGTTGTACGACCAGTAGCTGCCGCTGCTGTCGGTGTAGCCGCGGTAGGTGCTGGTGGCGTCGCCCGGCTCGTCGGGGGCGAAGAGCGGCACGAAGTAGGAATCCTTGGATCCGGAGGTCGGTGCGCCGTCCTGCACGTTCAGGGGATAGGGCAGCGATTCGAGGCAGCCGCCCCAGCTCCAGCCGGAATTGACCGCCTGCAGCTTCGTGAAGATGTCGAAGCGGTTCACGAAATTCGAGCTGGCGGCCGAGAGCACGTTGGTCCAGTGGTAGGCGGATTGTCCCGCCTGATCGATCCAGGTGGCGTAGCGGTAGGTGGCCGGGTTCACCGCCACCGCCCCCGCGAACGGCACGATGGCGATGCGCGTCGCGCTCGAGAAGGCGTTGCTGCTGTAGACGTAGTTGACGAAGTTCGTCGCCGCGGTCTGGGCCGCCTGCAGCTTCGACTGGCCGCCGCTCGACGCGGCCATCGAGCCGGTGTTGTCGAGAACCAGCGCGATCTCGAAGGTCTTCGGCAGCGGCGTGGCGCATTGCGACTTGGCGCCGGGATTGATGCGCGCGGTGCCGGTGAGCTTGCCGAAGAAGGTCGTCGACACCTTGTGGGCTTTGAGGGTGATCTGGCGGGGATTGTCCGTGATGATCAGGGGATCCACCACGAGATCGGTCAGCCCCATGGCGCCGGTCATCGTCGTCTGCGCCATCGCGTTGAGGTCGGCCGTGGTCGTGGTCAGCGGCGTCTGGCACAGGAGCAGCGCGGTGGCGTCGGTGGCCGCCTGCAGCTTGGTCTCGAGGCGCGTCGCGAAGCCGTAATCGATTGCCGCGCCGGAGAGCATCAGCATCGGCATGCTGAGGACGGCGAACAGGATCGCGACGTTGCCGCGCCGGTCCCGGAACGGGCCGGGCCGGTCCTGCGGTGCGGGGCGGTCAGGGTGCCGTGCCATCGCAAGCCTTCGCGTTGGTCATCGGCATCACGACCTCGGTGTAGGTGTTGGTGCCGTAGGTCTTGCCGCCCCGGGTCGGCCAGGGGACGCTGCTGGAGAAGTTGATGGCGCTGCTGACGCCCTTGGCGAGCTTGACCAGCGCGCTGCCGATCATCGGCGTGTAGGTGATGCTGACCTCGGCCAGGACGTAGCGCATGCCGGCGGTCTGGTAGCCGAGCGGCACCGTCAGGTCGTTGGCCGCGCCGGTGATGCGGGGGATCGCGTTGGCGTTTGAGACGCTCGAACAGACCGTCGGGATGACGGTGGCGCCCTTCACGCCGACGCCCATGGCGCTCACGATGATCTTCACGTTCGCGGTGTCGAAGGGGCGCATCACCAGGGTGGCCGAGGCGACGATGTCGTTCATCACACCCGTGCTGATCGGGTTCTGCGCGTCGCCCTGGGCCGTGAGGTCGGCAACGGTACGGGCGAGCAGCGTCAGCTTGCGCCACTCGTCGATCGCGTGCGCTAGTTCGGTCATGCCGGCCCAAATCGCCAGCAGGACCGGCAGGATCACGGCGAATTCCACCATGGCCGTGCCCCGGCGGTCGCGCCGCAGCCGCCGGGCTCCGCGGGCGACGCGCCTCAGCACGGACTGGCTCCGACGATCTGATAGGGCTCGGTGCGGAACACGGCCGTCGAGGTGAGGAGGCTCGATCCGGCCCCTTCCCCGCTGGTGAATCGCCGCGTGCCCAGGCCCAGCAGGTTGAAGAAGGTCGGGAACTGCACCGCGGCGGTGACGACGACGATCGTGCCCGGCTTGGCGCAGGCGTAGTTGGTGCCGAAGCCGGTGCTCCACGTGCCCGTCGCGGCGTTGATCGGCGTCGCCGGCGCGGCGCCCGCGAAGGTGTTGGCGGTGGCGACGTCGATCTTCACGCCCTGGCAGTTGAACAGGGTCGGGATGAGGGCGTTGGGCGGACCGCACATCGTGGTCTTCAGGTTCGCGAGCAGCACGGCCGGATCGGTCTGGCCGGAATTCGCCAGCTGGAACTGGCCGGTGAAGATCGTGCGGACGGCGGTCTGGAGGGCGCGGTCGAAGTTCTGCGTGGCCCAGATCTGGAAGGCGATCTGGAACACCGCGCCGCACAGGGCGAGGAAGGGGAGCGCGACGAGGGCGAACTCCACCGCAGCCGCGCCGTCGGAGTTTCTCCGAAAACGGGCCGGGATGCAACCTGAAGTCTTGTTCTCCAACCGGAGCGATCTTGCCCAACCAATCATGCGCTTTTGCGGCTGCTGAAAACAAGCATCCAAGCAGATGTGCCGCCGAGACTTTGCAAAAGTCTTAAGCACGAGGTGCCGACGGTCTATCGGCACGCTATTTCCCGGTACAACCTCGACTTGCGCGAACGCCGCTTCGTCTCGCGGTTTGGGTTCGAAGAGTCGTGACCCTGGATCAGTGCCGGCCCCCGGCGGCCGTGCCGGCATCGCATGTCCGGACCGGTGCCCGGCGACCGTCCGATCCCAGGGTATCCGGCCTCCCCGTCATCCTGAGGCGGTCGCGCGGCGTGCCGCAAGGTCGGGCTCCCGCAAAGCCTTCGCCGGGCTCCGGGACCCGAGGATGAGGGCGGGACGGGAAAGCCGTTTCGTCCGTGGACGCCGGCCTCGCCGTCGCATCGTGTCCCCGGGTGCGGCCCTGCCGGCGTTCCGGAACCGTTGACGCGCCGTCGCTCAGCGCCACCTCGTCGGCAGCAGGCGGGGCCGGAGTGCCGAATGAGATGTTCCCGGATCGCGATCGTCGCCGGCGCGGCGCTCGCGCTCGTCGGCTGCGAGGCCCCGAAGCCGGGAGCGGCTGGTCCGCCTGGGCCGAAGGGCGAACAGGGTCCGGCGGGGCCACAGGGACCGGCGGGCCTGAACGGTGCCACCGGCGCGCGCGGCCCTGCGGGCGAGCGCGGTCCCGCCGGCCCGCCGGGCGCCGCCGGGCCGGCCATGAACGCGCAGATCCGGCTCGACGTGGCCTGCCACCGCGACGAGGAATTGATCGGTGCCTATTGCCGGGGCATGGCAGTCGTGCCCTCCGTGACCGTCACGGAGGGCGTCGCCACGGTGGGCTGCCTCGACATGACCGCCAAGGCCGCCAAGGACGCGCAGCCGGTCGCCGTCTGCATGAGGAAACCATGACACCCCGGATTCCCGCCGCCCTGCCGGCGTTCCTGCTGGTCCTGCTGGTCTCCTCGGCGTCCGGAGCGCAGCCCTTCGTGCCCGCCGAGCGCGCGGCGATCGACCTCGTCCGGGAGCGTCGCACGACCGGCTTCACGACGATCGGACGGACCCTGGCCTATGCCCAGCGGGCGACCGGCGGCGCCTTCCGGCTCGGCGGCTACAAGGTGGATTATCGCCCGGACGCGCCCTTCGCCCGGGTGCGGATCTGCTACCGTCTGGGCATCGATCCGCCGACCTGCGGGCTGGATTACCGCGTGGCCGTCAACCCGCCCCATGTCGAACCGGCCGACCGTTTCAACGGCCTGACCCGCGATCTCGAGCACGGGCCACAGGCCTTCCTGCGGGCGCTCGCCCGGGAGACGGATCTCCAGCGTCAGCCCGACATCCTGCGCAGGATCGAGGCGGCGCTCGACCCCTACAATCCGTACGACTGGCGCTGAGAACGCGGATCCGGCGGCGGGCGTGACCGCTCTGACGGCCGGTCGCCACCGGTCGTGGCCACCGGCACGCCGGAGTCGCGCCGGTCGACGCAGGTCGTCGGCCGACCACGCGGGCCGCCCGATCCGTATCCGGCAGGCGTCGACAGCCCGTCCAGGTGGCGCAAACGCTGTGGTGGCGGTACAACAGGCGGACCTGGCGACGCCGCGGGTTACAACGATTCCAGGATCCGGCCGAGCCACATTCAAATGCGTACAAACTAGGATTTTTTGCGCAGGCGCGTGCAAGCTTGACCAGAAATGTTTCCGAACTGTAGCGGACGCTTTTTACCCTGAGTTGGTTCGCGTTCGTGGCCGGTCTGAGCACAAAACCCAAGCGCAGCAGCGCGCGCGCCGTTTCAGCGGCTGTCATCCTCGCGGCCCAGACCGGCACCCTGAGCGGTCTGGGATCGAGTCCGGCGCGGGCGCAGCTTGCCGCCGACGCCACCCAGGAGGTGCAACTCGACGAGCTGTCGGTCGCGGGGACCGGCGGTCCGCGCGTCGCCGTGGACGGCTATCTCGCCCGGAACAGCGTCGGCGCGACGCGCACCGACACGCCCCTGCGCGAGGTTCCGCAGACTGTCGTGGTCGTGCCCGATCAGGTGCTCACCGACGCAGCAGCGACGCGCATCGACACGGCCCTGGACCTCGCCGGTGTCGGCCGCGCGAACAACTTCGCCGGCCTCGGCCTGAGCGAGTTCACGATCCGCGGCTTCTCCACCGGCGAGTATTTCCGCAACGGCTTCCCGATCAACCGGGGCTATCCGAACTCCCCCGACATCGTCTCGATCGAGCGGATCGAGGTCCTGAAGGGACCCTCGGCCTTCCTGTACGGCCGCAGCGATCCGGGCGGCACCTTCAACATCGTCACCAAGCAGCCGCTGGCCGAACGGACCTTCGCGTTCGGAACCCAGTACGGGAGTTTCAATCAGAAGCGCAGCACCTTCGACGCCACCGGCGCGCTCGACCAGGACGGCCACGTGCTCGCCCGCGTTACCGGCGCGGTCGAGGACAACGGCAGTTTCCGCGACTTCGTGCACGGCGATCGCTACTACGTCGCGCCGGTCATCGCTTGGAAGCCGTCGGCCGATACCACGATCACGCTCGAGGGCGAGGTGCTGAGCACCGCGACGACCTTCGACCGCGGCGTCGTGCCCATCAATGGCAACCTGCGCGCCCTGCCGCGCAACCGCTTCATCGGCGAACCCGGCATCCCGCCGGTTCGCAACGACAACGCGCTCGGCCAGCTCCGCATCGAGCACCGGCTCGATCCGGACTGGGTGGTCACCGCGGGTGCGCAGGCGCTCGGGGGCCGTCTGCTCGGCGACGGCGTGGGTGCCATGAACGTACTGGGCGACGGCCGGACCCTGCGGCGCACCTTCGAGCACCGCGACCTGAGCTGGTCCGATCTCGACCTCCAGCTCAACCTCGCGGGCAAGTTCGAGACCGGCCCGTTTCGCCACACCCTGCTGATGGGCCTCGAATACGACAGCTACCGCTACCGGGAGATCTTCAACCGCTCCAACGCGAATACCAATCCGTTCGCCCTCGACCTGCTGGCACCCCGCTACGGACAGGTTGCGCTGCCGCCGCTCGGCTCGATCACGAACTTCCTGCAGAACATCCAGAGCTACGCCGGCTACATCCAGGATCAGATCGACCTCACGCCGCGTCTGCACGCGCTCGTCGGCGTGCGCGTCGAGGATCTCGGCCTCGTCTCGACCGATTATCGCACCGGGCGCACCACGAGCCTGCAGGACACGGTGGCGACGCCGCGCTTCGGCCTCGTCTACGATCTCACCGACGCGGTCGCGCTCTACGGCAATTACGGGCGCTCCTTCTTCCCCAATACCGGTACGGACCGTTCGGGACGCCCCTTCGCGTTCCAGCAGGGCGAAGGCTACGAGGCCGGCGCGAAACTCAATCTGCTCGACGGCACCCTGAGCGCCACCGCGGCCGTGTTCGACATCCGGCGCACCAACGTCCTCACGGTCGATCCGGTGGACCCGAACTTCAGCGTCGCGGCCGGCACCGTGCGCAGCCAAGGCTTCGACCTGACAGTGGCCGGCTCTCCGGCACCCGGCTGGCGGGTGTTCGGCACCTACACGCATGTCGACGCCGCCGTCGCCCGCGACACCACGCTGCCCGTCGGGACGCGCCTCGCGAACGTCCCGGCCGACAGCTTCGCCCTGCAGAGCGTTTATGAGTTCCAGAGTGCCGGGCTGCGCGGCCTCGGCCTCGGTGGCGGCGTGACGTATGTCGGCCAGCGGGTCGCCGGGACCGCCCTATCGACGTTCAAATTGCCGGACTACACGGCGCTCAACCTGATCTCGTACTATTGGATCACGCCGGAGGTGCGGATCTACCTCAACGTCGACAACCTTCTCGACGCACACTACTACGACCGTGCCTTCCAGAACCGCTACGCCACGCCGGGCGCACCCCGCACCCTCATGGGCGGCGTCGCGGCACGGTTCTGAACGTCGAGGCCGCCGAGACGCGCGTATCCGCCCTGCCCCGCCGCCCGGACGGGCCCTGGCTGCGATCCACCCGGGCGGCCCGCACCCGGTCAGGCGCCGTCGGGCTCGGATCTCAGAACAGGCGCGGCCAGCCGAGCAGCCGGTCCGGCGCGAAGGGGGCGACCGGCACCTGCGGCTCCCGTCCGGTGGCGAGGTCGGCCACGATCTCGCCGGTGATCGGGCCGGTGGACAGGCCGATATGCCCGTGGCCGAAGGCGAAGAGCAGGCCGTCGTGCCGGGGCGCCCGCCCGATCACGGGCATTCCGTCCGGCGTGGAGGGGCGCGACCCGAGCCAGGGCTCGTTGTCGAGGGGGCCGCCGAGGCGCAGGGTCCCGGCCGCCTCGCGGGAGGCCGCCTCGATCTGGGTGTGGTCGGGGGCGGCGTGGCGGGCGTTGAGCTCCACGCCGGACAGGACCCGGACCCGGTGATCGCCCATCGGCGACAGGATCGATCCGGCGCCGGTGTCGAGCACCGGCCGGGTCAGCGGCGGACTCTCCGGGTGGAGGGCGTAGTGGCGATGGTAGCCGCGCTCCGCCGCCACGGCGAACCGGTATCCCAGGGTCCGGGCGATGGCCCCCGAGGCGGCCCCTGCCGCCAGCACGACCTGCCTCGCGCGGACCGACCCGGTCTCGTGGGCCACGCGCCAGCCGCCGGCCTCCGGCGTCAGGCGCTCGACGCTGCCCCGCCTCTGCCGTCCGCCGATCCCGGCGAACAGGGCCTCGCAGGCCTCGATCAGCCGGCCCGGCTCCCGCACCGATCCGGTCTCGGTCAGCAGCATCGCCCGGGCGAAGGGGCGCACCAGGGCCGGTTCGAGGTCGCGCAGGCCCGCGGCGTCGAGGATCTCGAAGGCCACGCGATGGTGGCTCAGGATCTCGCGCTCCAGCGCGGCGGCCTCGAATGCCGCCTGCGTCCGGTACGTCTTGAGCCAGCCGGTCTGCTGCAACCTCTCGTTGGTGCCGGCCCGAGCGGCCAGCCGCTCATGGGCCGGGTAGGCGGCGCTGGTCAGCGGCAGCAGCGCGGCGGCGGCCCGCCGCCATCGGGATGTACGCGCGGCCGCGAGAAAATGCGTCGCGTACGGCAGGATGCGCGGGAGATGCGCATGGTGCAGCCGCAGCCCCCGATCGGCATTGCGCAGATAGGCTGGCAGCTTGCCCCAGAGCGCCGGGCTCGCCATCGGGAGGATCGAGCCCCGGCTGACCACGCCGGCATTGCCGTAGGAGGTCCGGGCCCGCGCCTCGCCGGGATCGCACAGGACGACGTCGAGGCCGCGGTCCCTTAGCGCGATGGCGCTGGCGAGCCCGACCATGCCGCCGCCGATCACCACGATGTCGGCCGTCTCCTCCGCCGCCATGCCGCCCCATTCCCAATCGCGCTGAGCGGTGCCTTCTGACGGGTTTTCGCGGCCCGGGATAGCGTGCCCGGGCCCGGTCGGCCCGATGTGGGTGCCTGCGAAGACCCGCGCACATTCGCCCGAAGATCGGCTAAGAGCGCTGCATGACCCTCGTCCGCTTCGCCCCGTCGCCGACCGGCTACCTCCACATCGGCAATGCCCGGCCCGCCCTGCTCAACGCCCTGTTCGCCCGCCGGACCGGAGGGCGATTCCTTCTGCGCCTCGACGACACCGACGCCGAGCGCTCCACCGAGGTCTTCGCCGACGCCATCCGGGAGGATCTCGCGTGGCTCGGCATCGAGCCCGACCTGTTCGCCCGGCAGAGCGCCCGCAAGGCCCAGCACGATGCGGCTGCGGACCGCCTGCGCGCGGCGGGCCGGCTCTATCCCTGCTACGAGACGTCGGAGGAGCTGGAGCGCCGCCGCAAGCGCCAGCTCGGGCGCGGTCAGCCGCCGATCTATGACCGCGCGGCGCTCAATCTCACCGCCGAGGAGCGCGCCGCGCTGGAGGCCGAGGGCCGCCGGCCGCATTGGCGCTTCCTGCTGGAGGCGCGGAACGTGAGCTGGGACGACCTCGTCCGCGGCCCGGCCCACGTCGATTGCGCGTCGCTGTCGGACCCGGTGCTGATCCGTGCCGATGGCAGCTATCTCTACACGCTGCCCTCAGTGGTCGATGACGCCGATCTCGGCGTCACCCACGTGATCCGCGGCGAGGACCACGTCACCAACACCGGCGTCCAAGTCCAGATCTTCGAGGCCCTGGAGGCCGCTGTACCGGTCTTCGGCCACCACAACCTGCTGACCACCGCCGACGGCGAGGGGTTGTCGAAGCGTCTCGGGCACCTCTCGCTCCGCGGATTGCGCGAGGCCGGCTACGAGCCCGCCGCCGTGCGCTCGCTGGCGGTGCTCACCGGTTCGGCCGAGGCCGTAAGGGCGGTGCCCGACCTCGATGCGCTGGCCGAGTTGGTCGACCTCGGCGAGATCTCCCGCGCACCGGCCCGCTTCGACCCCGCGGAGCTCGACGGCCTCAACGCCCGCCTCGTCCACGCCATGCCGTACGCCGAGGTCGCCCGCCGCCTCGCCGATCTCGGGATCCCGCCGGATCGCGCGGAGGCGTTCTGGATGGCGGTACGGCCCAATCTCGGTCGAGTCTCGGAAGCCGCTGATTGGTGGCGGGTCACCGTGGGACCGGTGGAACCCGTCATCACGGAACCGGCCGTCATCGAGGCTGCGCGAGAGAGTTTGCCGATCGAGCCGTTCGGCCCGGAGACCTGGAAGGCATGGACCACGGAGGTCCGGGCGCGCACCGGCGCCAAGGGCCGTGGCCTGTTCATGCCGCTGCGCCTCGCGCTCACCGGGCTGGAGCATGGGCCGGACCTCGCCGGTCTGCTGCCGCTCATCGGGCGGGAGCGTGCGGCGCGCCGGCTCGCTGGCGAGAGCGCCTGATCTACTCCGCCTCGGCTTCCTGCAATCGGGCCGCCAGCAACTTGTCGACGCGCCGCCCGTCGAGATCCACCACCTCGAAGCGCCAGCCGGCGATGTCGCAGGTCTCGCCGGTCTCCATCAGGTGCTGCAGCGCCGCGATGACGAGGCCGGCAGCGGTGGCGTAGTCGCGAGAGGGCGGCAGCCGCAGGCCGAGCTCGTCGGCCAGCTCGTCGGCCAGCTCGTCCGCCGGCATCGAACCGGCGATCAGCCACGATCCGTCCGGACGGCGGACTGCGTCCGCCTCCTCGGTCTCCGTGGAGACGGCGCCCGCGATGGCATCGAGGATGTCGGTGGGTGTCACGAGCCCGCCGAAGTGGCCGTATTCGTCGTGCACCAACGCCATCGGCACGGGCGCTCGGCGCAGGGCGCCGAGGGCATCGAGGGCGTCCAAGGCATCGGGCAACACAGGAACCCGGCGGATATGGGCGCGCAGATCGAGTTGCTCGCCGCGGAACAGCGGGCCGATCAGATCGCGGACCTGCAGAACCCCAATCATCGCGTCGGGACCGCCATCGGCAACCGGCAACCGGGCGTGAGGGCTCGCCAGGAGCTGCGCCCGCACGCTCCCCGGGTCGTCGGCGAGATCGATCCAGACCACGTCGGTGCGCGGTGTCATCACCGCGCGGACCAACCGGTCGCCCAACCGCAGCACCCCTGCGCTCATCGCCCGCTCGCCGCCCTCGATGACGCCTGCGGTTTCGGCCTCGGCGACGAGGCCACGGATCTCCTCCTCGGTCACTGCGCTGGCGCTCTTCGTCTCCTGGCCGATCAGCCGGAACACGGCCCGGGTCGAGGCATCGAGGAGCCAGACAGCCGGCAGCGCCACCTGGGAGACCACGCGCATGCCGGGTGCCACCGCGCAGGCGATACCCTCGGGGTTGCGCAGGGCGAAGTGCTTCGGGACGAGTTCGCCGATGATCACCGACAGGACGGTGATCAAACCGATGACGAGTCCGTAGCCGAGGGTATCGGCCCAGCCCCGCGACGGGCCGAGTTCGATCAGCACGACGGCAACCCGATCGCCCAGCGCCGCGCCCGAGAGGACGCTCGACAGGATGCCGATCAGCGAGATGCCGATCTGCGCCGTGGAGAGTAAGCGCCCCGACTGCTCGGCCAAAACCAGGGCCGCCTTCGCGCCGGCGCGGCGGTCCTCCGCGAGGGCGCGCACCCGGCTCTTGCGCGCCGATCAGGACCAGATCCGAGAGAGAAAAAACCTCGTTCAGCGCGATCAGAAGAGCGACGATGAGGAGCTCGAGCAGTCCGTTTGCAGAGCCGCAATCCCGTGGGCCGGGCTTTCTCTGTTGGGGTGGGACGCCGACATCGGAACATCGACCTGGCCGTTCAACGGCCAAGCCTTCGCGCATCGCGGCGTCAGCGCGGCCGGGACTCGATCAGGACGGAGTCGAGCAGGAAGCTACCGTCGGCCTCGATGTGGAAATACTCCATGACCTCCGTGGGCGCGGCCGCCTGCAACGCGCGGATCGCCGCAACCTGCGGGCCAGGCGTGCGCATCCGGGCGATCCAGCTCGCGAACTCCATGCGCGGGCGGCTTGCCATCAGGGCACCCGGGGTAAAGCCGGCCGCATCCAACATCGCCCGCCATTCGGATACGCGGTAATCGCGCACGTGGGACGGATCGCGCAGCAGTTCCACCGCCTGGAGATGCGTGTCGAGGAGCGGATCCTCGGCCGAGACGATGTCGCAGACCACGAGGAGACCGTCCGTCTTCAGGACCCTGCGGGCCTCCGTCAGGGCCCTCGGGACCTCGCGCCAATGATGCGCGCTGTAGCGAGTCAGAACCGCATCGAAGGTCGCTCCCGGAAAGGGGAGCGATTCCGCGGAGCCCTGCCGGGTCTCGATGCGATCAAGCCCGCGGCGGCCAGCCTCGGCGACGACGGCCGACAGCATCGCCTCGGACAGGTCGTACGCCGTCACGGTCGCCCCCGCCGCCGCGGCCGCGAAGGCCACGTGGCCGCCGCCGCAGCCGAGATCGAGCACGCGCGCTCCCGGTATGCCGCGAACGAGCGCGCCGATCCGGTCGAGATCGGTGCCCGCCGCGTGGACTGCGCTCGCCACGTAGGCCGCGGCCTGCGTCCCGAACTGGTCGACGACGTGACGGGCGTGACTACGCTCGTTCATGCGGAAGTCCCCGGTTCCAGAGCCAGCGGCGCGAGGCGGGACAGCCGCAGGGCGATCATCAGGGCGAGACCGTACAGGCTGCCCACGAACAGCACCACACCGGTCCAGCCGGAATGCGCGAAGAACCAGCCGCCGGCCGTGCCGAGAACCGACGAGCCGAGATAATACAGGCAGAGATAGATCGAGGAGGCCTGCGCCCGGTGCCGCAGGGCCCGACGCCCGACCCAGCTGCTTGCCACGGAGTGTGCCCCGAAGAAGCCGACCGTGGTCACAACGACCCCGCCGACGATCAGCACGAGATTGTTCGACAGGGTCATCAGGATTCCGGCCAGCGCCAGGCTCGTGGCAAGCCACAGGACCCGCCGCCGGCCCAGGCGGCTCGCCAGTTCTCCGGTCACCGGGCTGCTTACCATCCCGGCGAGGTAGACCGAGAAGATCAGCCCGATGACGGTCTGGCTCAGCGAGAAGGGCGGGTCGAGCAGGCGGAAGCCGATGTAGTTGTAGAGGCAGACGAAGCCGCCCATCAGCAGGAACGCCACGGCGAACAGCCAGGGCAGGCCGGCGTCGCGAAAATGGTGGCCGAAGCTGCCCGGCACCTCCCGCCAGGCCATGCGCCGCGGCACGAAGTTGCGCGCGGGTGGCAGCCAGCGCCAGAACGCGGTGGCCGCCGTCAGCGCCAGAACGCCGATGGTGGCGAGGCCGATCCGCCAGCCGAGGTGGTCGGCCATCACACCGCTGATCAGGCGCCCCGACATGCCGCCAAGGGCGTTGCCGCCCACGAGCAGCCCCATGGACAACCCGATGGCCCGCGAGTCCATCTCCTCGGCAAGGTAGGCCATGGCCACCGCGGGCAGGCCGCTCGCGGTAAGCCCCGTCAGCGCCCGCAGGGCCAGGAACCCGTGCCAGCCCGGCACCAGCGCGGCCACGATGGTGAGCGCCGCCGATGCGAAGAGCGAGGCGAGCATCACCGGCTTGCGGCCCCAGACCTCGGAGAGCGGGCTCACGACGAGCAGCGCGACGGCCAGAAGTCCGCAGGGCAGCGACAGGGCCAAGCTGCTCTCGGCCGGCGAAACGCCGAAGGCATCCGCGTAGATCGGCAGAAGCGGCTGGACCGCGTAGAGGACCGCGAAGGTCGAGAACCCCGCTGCGGCGAGCGCCAGCGCCGTGCGGCGGAAGATCGGTGTGCCCGACCGGATCAGCCGCCCGTCCGCTTCGTCGTGCATCACCGTCCCGCGCCGCTGCTTTCAACCGGTGGTGAGGCGATGCGCCAGAACCGTCAAGCGCCGTGCAGGCCATGCCTGCACGGCGTCGACATCAGCGCGGCGGCGGTGGCGGCGGAACTGCAGGTCCCTGCCCCGGCCCCTGTCCCTGTCCCGACCCCTGCTGCAGCAGGGGCGTGATGCGCTGGACCACAACCCGGCGGTTCTCCCGCGATGGGCCCTGCGTGTTCACCTTCAGGTACTGCTCGCCGTAACCCTGGGTCGTGAGGTTACCCGGCGGCACGCGAAACTGCTCGGTGAGCACGGTCGCCACCGACTGGGCACGGCGGTCCGACAGGGACAGGTTGTCGATGTCGGAGCCGACCGCATCGGTGAAGCCCTCGATCAGGAACACCTCGCGCGGATTGTCCTGGATGGCCCGGTTCATCGCGGCGGCGATCACCGACAGCTTGGCTGCCTGATCCGGCAGCACGGTGAACGACCCGGTGTCGAAGGTGATCGTGTTGATGTCGACCGAGCGCAGACGCGCCCGGAGATCCGGGCTGTAGCGGATCTGGTCGAGCGTGTAGCGGCGGTCGACTGCGACCACCGGCGGTGCCGTCAGCGCCTCGTAGACCTCCGCTTCGTTGGCCTGGGCATAGTCCACCACGTAGCGGTCCCGCGGAATCCGGATCTCCGGGGCCGGGAGCGCCACCACGTCGTCGTAGATCGGGCGCCGCGGGCCAGCATAGCTGTTGTCGATCAGAACGATCTCGCGGCCGTCGGGGTAGCGGCTGAAGCGCCGCAGCAACCGCCCGTCATCGTCGGTGACGGTGACGATCTGCGCTCCGCCGGCCCACGCGACGGTGCTGTAGAACTCGGCGCCTCGACGCTCGTAGCGGTAGCCGCGCGGATCGAGATCGCGGAAGCGCTCGTTCTCGTCGTGCCGGATCAGGTAGCTGTCGCGATCACGGACGATGATGCGACCCGGCTCCCGGTAATAGGTCCGGCCCGCCTCGACATATTCGCGGCGGTCGCTGCGCACCTGCTCGAAATCGCGCACGTTGTCGTTCTGGCGGAAGCCGCCGGGGACGTAGCCCGGTTGGCCCGGCCGGTTGAAGGTACCCGGCCCGGGTTCGGTCTGCGGGCCCGTCCCCCCCGTCGAGGGACCCGGCGGAACGCTTCCGGGCACCGGCGTCTGCCCCGGCGCGGTCCCCTGTCCCGGCGGGACGAACGGGCGTCCCGGGAGACCGGGGGCCGTGTTGGGCGCCGCCGGCCGTCCCGGCTCCGCGCCGACCGCGCCGTTCGGCTGCGGCTGTGCGCGACCGTCGGGGCGGCCCTCCCGCGGCTGGAACGGCTGTCCGGGGACACCCGGGGCCATATTGGGCGCCGCCGGCCGGGCGGGCTGGGCGCCCGGCGCGGGATTCGGCTGCGATCGGTTGTCGAGTTGACGGTTCTCGGGTTGCGCATCCGGGCGCTGCGCCGGTCGGCCGGGCTGGCCGGGAGCCGTGTTCGGCGCCCGCGAGCGCTCGTCGGGCGTGTTCGGACCTGGATTGCCCGGGCGCTGACCGCCTGAACCCCGGTCGGGCGCGGTGTCGCGCTGCCCGGGACGGTTCGGCGCTGCGTCGGCGGCGGGGCGTTCCCGGTCCGGCGCCTGACGCTGCTGCGGTGCCGTCGGTCGCTCGGGCGCGGGCCGCAACGGCGGGGCCTCGTCACGATCCGGAGCCTGCTGCCGCTGAATCCCCGGACGCCCGGGCGCCGCACGCTCCTGAGAATCCCGATCCATCCGCTCCGGACGATCCGGCTGCTGATCGCGCCGTTGCTGAGCACGGTCCGGCTGCCGATCCTGCGGCCTCTCCTGCTGCGGCTCTCGCCGCCGCTCCTCGCGATCCGGACGATCCTGGCGATCCGGACGATCCTGGCGATCCTGAGCAGACGGACGTGACGCCGGCGGCTCGGGGCGGCGCTCGGGTGCGCGCTCTCGCGGCTGCGGCTCGGCTTGCGGCTGACGTTGGGCCGGCGGTTCTGGTCGCTCGCGCTGAGGCGCGGCACGCTCCTGCGGGGGCTCGGGCCGCTCGCGCGCCGCTGGCGGGCCGGGTCGCTCCTGCGGCGGGCGTTCCGGACGCGGGCCGCCATGCGGGGGCTCGCCGCCCCGCGGTCCGCGCTCCTCCGGTCCGCCCTGCGCGAGGAGGATCCGGTCCGCCAGGGCGCCGGCGGGCTGCATGAGCGTGAGGGCCGGGAGTACCGTGCCGGTAAGGAGGATCAGGCGGAGCAGACGCATCGCGGTCCCATGTCGGTTCAGGACGAGCCGAACCCGGAACGCGGCCTTTGGTTCCCCCTCGCGGCGGGCGCGGACTACCTCAGGGCGTCAGGCGCTGGGGTACAGCGATGACGTTCGGCGCGATAATCCGCACGGCAACGTGATCCGGCTTGGCCTCCTCGACCTTGGCCGCCCCGGCCTCGCCCCTCGCGGCGGCGTCCGCTGTCGGGCCGGCCCTGGTGTCGACTCCCGCACGGCCCGCGGCATCGGCGGCGAGTTCCGCCGCCGTGCGGTCGGCGCGGCCGACCAGGGTCAGGCGCACTTTCGGGCGGGAGAGAGCCTCGGCCTGCATCGGCGTCACGAAGATGTCGCCCTTGTGCCGGACCAGCATGCTCTCCGCCTTCACGAGCGATTGCGCCCAGGTCTTGCCCTCCGGCTTGCAGGAGCAGTTGGGGACGAATTCCTTGCGGAACTTGAAGGCGTTCGCGAGGCTGGGATAGGCGCGGCTGCCCTTCACCGAGGCCGCGTGCTTCAGGGCGTCGTCCCCGTAGGACATGGAGTAGGCCTGCGCCTCGGTTCCCGGGCACAGGGCCTGGCACATCTCGTCGGCGCCCCCGCGACCGTCGGGCAGGTTCTTCATGGGGAAGAAGCCGCCGTCGCAGGTGCGCACGCAGACCATCTGCGGACCACCCTTGGCGTGAGCTTCACCGCCCGCGGCGTAGGTTTCCCGAGCCGGGCAGGTGGAGGCGACGAGACCCTGGAGTTCGCGCTTGCGCGGCCCGCTGTCATCGATCACCGCGCCGCCATAGGTGGCCCGGAGGGCGCGGATACGCTGCTCCACGGCACCGCATTGCGGTGGCCGCGTATCGAAGAACAGGAACTTGCCCCCCTCGCAGTTCAGGCCGCGGAAATACGCTTCCAGGCGCCCGATCTCGTCGTTGAGTGCGCGCGTCGTGCTGACGCCGTTCTGGAGCGCGGCGAGTTCGGCCCGATAGCGCCGGCACTGCGGCGAGGGCGCCTGGGGCACCGGCTTCGCCTCCGCTGCCGGCGGCTCGACCGGCTGCTCCTGCGCCCCCGCGGGCACGACGAGGCTCCCGGACAATCCGAGGGCCAGCATCGCGCTCAGGATGAGGCGGCCGAACGTGCGGGCGATCGGGCGGTGAGGCATAGGCTGCTTCGCATGGAGCGGCTACGCGGTCGTCCCGAAAGGCCGGGCTTGGACGCATCCGCGCTTCGGGACCGAAGCACCGCATTTGTACGCCCCCTCGAAAGGTGGCGACACCCCTCCTACATCCCGCCGGCAAGCTTGAGGGGGAATTGGACGGCGATGTGGTTTCGGAGTCTCACCTGTGTTGGGCTCATGGCCCTCGGCATCGCGGCGGCCGGACCCGCAGCGGCTCAGGAGCCGGACCGGATCTTCGACAAGTCGACGGTCTGGCGCCCGCTCACGCCCAACGACAAGCTCGTGGTCTACGGCATCGACGATCCGGCCGTCTCCGGGGTCGCCTGCTGGTACACCCAGCCCGAGAAGGGCGGCATCAAGGGTACGCTGGGTCTGGCCGAGGACGTGTCGGACATCTCGCTGGCCTGCCGCCAGACCGGACCGGTGGCCTTCAAGGGCAAACTGAGCCAGGGCGAAGTCGTGTTCAGCGAGCGGCGTTCGCTGATCTTCAAGTCGATGCAGATCGTGCGCGGCTGCGACGCGCAGCGTAACACGTTGATCTACATGGTCTATTCCGACAGGGTCATTCAGGGTTCGCCGAAGAACTCGACCTCTGCGGTGCCGATCGCGCCCTGGGGCGCCCAGCCGGCGCCACGATGCGCCGATGCCATGAAGTAGCGGTCGTGCCGCGGCCCCGCGGCCCCGCCGCACTCAGTCCCGGCAGGTGATGCGGATCGGGCGCTCGGACGGGCTCGCGATCGGCTGGCTGATCGCTCCGGTGTACTCGTCGGCTGCGGCCACGCCGTACGAGTTGGCGGCGGCGTAGCCCTGCGCCTCGCACCACGCGTTGGCCACGACCTGGCCACAGGCGCTGTCAGGGGTCGTCAGGCACTCGCCGACGCCGTAGCCGTCGCTCGAGGGGATCAGGAAGGTCTTCTCGACGTGACTCGGTGCCTTCGCGGGCGTCTCGCCGTCGCTTCCGGCCAGGGCGGCGTGGGCCAGTCCGGCAGTGGCGAGGGCAGTGGCGAGGATGAGATAACCGGCGGCCGAGCGTCGCATAAGTTGTCCTTGGGCACAGGATCTGTGGCGTGGGGCGCGTGGTCGTGACGGTCCAACGACGCGGTTAAGGAAGGCTTACCCGCATCGCGCGCTGGCCTTCTCGAAATCCTCACCCTTTTGGGTTAGCCCCATCGGGCGGGCCGCGCCGTCGCGGCGATGCAACAGGCTGCTGCGGCGGCGCGGCTGGATCCGCCACGTTTCGGCCGCTCTTCACCGCGCGAAGCCCGAGGATCGTCGCGGGCAGAGGCGGTTGCCGCCGTGATGGCGGCCTCGCGAAACGGCCGCGATGCCGGCAGGGGGAGAGGATTTTCATGGCGCCGATGTTGCGGCTCTACAACACCCTGACCGGCGCCAAGGAAGCCTTTGCGCCGATCGATCCCGACCATGTCCGGTTCTACGCCTGCGGGCCGACGGTGTACGACGCGGCCCATATCGGCAACGCCAGGCCGATCATCGTCTTCGACCTGCTGTTCCGGCTGCTGCGGCATCTCTACGGGTCGGCGCACGTCACCTACGCGCGCAACGTCACGGACGTCGACGACAAGATCAACGCGCGGGCCGCCGAGCGCGGCATCACCATTCGCGAATTGACCGACGGGACGCTGGCGCAATTCCACGGAGACGTCCGCGATCTCGGCGTGCTGTCGCCCGAGGATGTGAACCGGCCCGGCGAGCGGCCGTGCTTCATCGAGCCCCGCGCCACGGATCACATCGCCGAGATGGTGACGATGATCGACGGGCTGGTCCGCTCGGGCCATGCCTACGTGGCCGCCGATCACGTCCTGTTCGACGTGCCGTCGATGCCGGAATACGGGCAGCTCTCGAAGCGCCCCCTCGACGAGATGGAGGCCGGCGCCCGGGTCGAGGTCGCGCCCTACAAGCGCTCGCCCCTCGACTTCGTTCTGTGGAAGCCCGCCAAACCCGGCGAACCGGCGTGGCCGTCGCCGGCCGGCATCGCGGCACCCGGCCGGCCCGGCTGGCATATCGAGTGCTCGGCGATGTCGGCCAAGCACCTGGGCCAGACCTTCGATATCCACGCGGGCGGCATCGACCTGATCTTCCCGCACCACGAGAACGAGGTGGCCCAGTCGCGCTGCTGCTTCGGCACGGGCGTGATGGCCAATGTCTGGCTGCACAACGGCTTCCTCCAGGTGGAGGGAGAGAAGATGTCGAAGTCGCTGGGCAACTTCATCACCATCCGCGACGTGCTGAAGGACTGGCCGGGAGAGGTGGTACGCCTCACCATGCTCAGGACACAGTACCGGCAGCCGATCGACTGGACTCTGCGCGGACTCGAGGAATCGAGCCGCGTGCTCGAGCGCTGGTACAACGCGGCCGGCGACGAGCCCGCCGCCGGTGACGTTCCCGGCAGTGTCGTCGATGCGCTGTGCGACGACCTCAACACGCCCGCGGCGATCAACGAGTTGCACCGGTTGAGCGGCGGTCCGGAGGCGCAGCCGGGCGCGTTGCGCGCGGGCGCCAACCTCTTCGGCTTCCTGATGCGCACGCGCAGCGACCGCGAGCAGGATCAGGTCGCCGCGTCCGGCATCGACGTCCCGGCGGTCGAGGCGCTGATCGCCGAGCGCCGGGCAGCCCGCGCCGCGAAGGATTGGGCGGCCTCCGACCGGGCGCGCGACGCGCTCGCCGCGCTCGGGGTCGCCGTGAAGGACAACAAGGACGGTACGACCACCTGGACGGTGGCGCGCTGAGCGCTGCGTCCGGTCGATGCGGGCGGAGCCCTGACGACCCCCGCGTCCTCGCGTACGCTTGCACAGCGGCGGCCGACCCGCATCTGTGGTCCCCGGGCGTCCGGCGGGGGAGGAGCAGCACGTGACCATCTTCGGAACCTTCGGCGCACGGCTTCTCTGCGCCGGAGCGGCCGTCGCGCTCGGATCGGGCCTGAGCCTGCCTGCCCTCGCCCTCGACGGCGGCGCGCCCGCGGGTCGCGATGCCCTGGCGCAGGCCACCGTCGCCATCGGCACGATCACGCAGCCCGAGGAGGCGCTGAAGCTGACCCGCTGCACCGGCGTTCTGATCGCTCCGGATCTGGTACTCACGGCCGCGCATTGCGTGAACGGGGATCCGCTCGGGGCGCTGGTGGTGTTCTTCCGCGGTACCGAGCCGACGCGCCCGGTCTACGGGGCGCGGGTCGCGGCCCGGTACAGTCCCGATCCGGGAGAGATGCTGCCGAATGCGGCGCCCGGCATCAGCCTCTCCGATCTCTCCCTCGATCTTGCGGTCCTGCGCCTGACCGAGCCGGTGCGCGACCGGCGCCCGGTGCCCCTGGCTGCCGATCCCGGGCGAGTCCCGAAGAGCCTGCGGATCGCCGGGGCGGGGCTCTCGGGTCGTGCCGTCGGGCGCCTGCGCACCGCGACCCTGACGCCAGTGGCGGCCAGCAGCACAGGGTTGACGATCGCCCGCGCGAACGGTGCCCGGGTCTGCTTCGGCGATTCCGGCGGTCCGGTCGTCGCGCAGGACCGGCGCGGAACCTACGTCTGGGGCGTCGCCAGCGCCGTCATCAGCCAAGCCGCCCCCTGCGGCAACTACGTCGTGATCGCGCCCGCCGCGCAGGTCTTCTCCGGAAGCGGAACGCGCTGAGGGCTCCGGCGTCGCCGCGCGCAGCGTGGAGCAACCGGTGCCATGCGTGGACTTAGTCTCGCCGGTCCGGGTCGCTGCGCCGCGCTCACGAAAACCGGGACCACAGCGTCAGACCCTGCTCGACCGTGCAGGCCCGCCCGGTGACGATGCGGCGGCAGATCGGGGATCCACGCCAAGCGCGACCGCGGAACGGCCAGTGCCCCGGAACTGGGCGGCGGGGGGCGCGACGCTGTTCGAAGGGCCTGGAGGTCCCGGCCACGCGCGCGGTCCAGGATGATGGAATGGGTCTGCAGGGTCGGGTAAGAAGCGGCGCGTCGGTGAGTGGCGTACCCGTGAAGATCAGGCTGCGCCGGCCTCAAGCCCCGCGTCGCGCCGCCTCGATGGTCAGGCCGAGACCCACCGATCCGAACGTGTCGCCCTCCACGACCCGGGCGGCGGGCAGCGC
The DNA here is from genome assembly GCF_022829625.1 of Methylobacterium sp. E-046. Classification (NCBI taxonomy): domain Bacteria; kingdom Pseudomonadati; phylum Pseudomonadota; class Alphaproteobacteria; order Hyphomicrobiales; family Methylobacteriaceae; genus Methylobacterium; species Methylobacterium sp. E-046. Next base: position 236,811 of record NZ_JAKSYP010000090.1, read on the forward strand.
GGCCGTCAGCGCGGAGCGCAGGTGCGGCAACCCCGTTGAGCCGCCGGTGAGGAACAGGGCGTCGATCCGCTCCGGCGCCAGCTCCGCCTGCGCGAGGCAGCGGTCGATCCGGGCGGCCACGGCGCGGGCGAGATCGCCGGTCTGATCGGAGAGAGACCCGCGGTCGACCCGCGCCGCCAGCCCGCGCTCGACGAGACCGAGGTCGAGGTCCGTCGCGCCGTCCTCGGAGGCCGCGATCTTGGCGCTCTCCACAGCGCCGGCCAGGGCGTGCCCGCGCTCGCCCTCGACCGCCGCGCGCAGCCGGCCGACGAGGTCGGGCCGCGCGCAGTCGCGGACGACCTCGTCGATCTCGCGCAGCGTCTTGGAATTGTAGAGCCGGTTGATTGCCGACCATGTGGCGAGGTCGTGAAAATAGGCGTTCGGCACCGCTAGGTCGCCGCGGCGCATCGGGCTGCCGAGGCCCAGTAATGGCATCACCGTGCCCAGGCTGAGCTGGCGGTCGAAATCGGTGCCGCCGATGCGCACGCCGTCATTGGCCAGGATGTCCCCGGCCCGGTCCGCGCGGCCGCGCCGCTCGGGGGACAGGCGCACGATCGAGAAGTCCGACGTACCGCCGCCGATATCGGCCACCAGGGCGATCTGCTCGGACCGGACCTGCCGCTCGTAGTCGAGGGCTGCGGCGATCGGCTCGTATTGGAATGAGACCTCCCGAAACCCGACGTCGCGCGCGATGGCGCGAAGCGTATCCTCGGCGCGGCGGTCGGCCTCCGGGTCTCCGTCGACGAAGTGAACCGGACGGCCATGGACCACGCTGTCGAGGCTCCGGCCACTGGCCGTCTCGGCGCGGTCCTTCACGGCGGCGAGATAGCGGGCGATGATGTCGCGCAGGCGCAGGCGCTGCCGCCCGACCGGAGTCGCCTCCTCCATGAGCGGCGTGCCCAGGACGGATTTCAGGCCGCGCATGAGACGGCCGGACAGGCCCTCGACATAGGCCGCCGTGGCGGCGCGGCCGATCACCGGCTCCCGGCCGAGCTCGAAGAAGATCGCACTGGGGATCGTCCGGTGCGCGCCTTCCAGCGGCAGCAGGATCGGACCCTCCGGGTCGGCGACCCCGAGGGTGGTGTTCGACGTGCCGAAATCGAGGCCGCAGGCCGCCATCGTGTCGTGGGTCCGGGTTTCTTCGGGAAGGGCCGTGGGCCTACAGGTCCGCAGGGATCCGGTCCAGGCCGCTGGAGCGGAGCGCGGGGCTCCGCGACGGGGGTTGACGGCTCACGCCACAGCCTCATCGCCGCGCCCCGGCGTTCCGGGCCGTCATCGCGGCGGCGCAACCGAATCGGGGCCTGGAGCCGCCGACGCGGCAGATCGCGCAGCCGCCCCCCGGTTCGGATCGCTCGCATCCGGCGAGACCCTTGGGTTACAGCCAGGCCGCGGCGCTCGGTGTCGGTTCGCGAGTCCGGACTGCAGGCTCGACCTGCGGGAAGCGTGGACAGCGCCTCCGTGAGCCGCCCGGAGGCGCGCGGCCGTGCTATGAGGCGCCATGCGTTCCGACATCGATCTCGGCCTGACCGGCGAGCGCCCCGCGCTCCTCGACCTCACCGAACTGCTCGCCACGCGGCTCCTGGTCCAAGGCAATTCGGGCTCCGGCAAGTCACACCTGCTGCGGCGGCTGCTGGAGCAGAGCGCCGGGCTCGTGCAGCAGGCGATTATCGACCCGGAGGGCGATTTCGCCAGCCTGGCCGACCGTTACGGCCACGTGGTGGTCGAAGCCGACGGCGACGACGTCGCCCTGCAGCGGATCGCCGCCCGGGTCCGCACTCACCGGGTCTCGGTGGTGCTCTCCCTGGAGAACCTCGACGCGGACAATCAGATGCGCGCCGCCGCCGCCTTCCTGGGCGGGCTGTTCGACGCCGACCGGGATCATTGGTACCCGATGCTTGTGGCGGTGGATGAGGCGCAGCTCTTCGCCCCGGCCGCCGCCGGCGAGGTCTCGGACGAGGCGCGCCGCCTCTCTCTCGGCGCGATGACCAACCTGATGTGCCGCGGCCGCAAGCGCGGGCTGGCGGGGATCATCGCCACGCAGCGGCTCGCCAAGCTCGCCAAGAACGTCGCGGCCGAGGCCTCGAACTTCCTGATGGGCCGAACCTTCCTCGACATCGACATGGCGCGCGCGGCCGACTTGCTCGGCCTGGAACGCCGCCAGGCCGAAACCTTCCGCGATCTGCCGCGGGGGCATTTCGTGGCTCTGGGACCGGCCCTGTCCCGGCGCCCGCTCACCATCGCGGTCGGGCCGACCGCGACCGTGAGTCGAAGCTCCTCGCCGGTGCTGCTCCCGCTTCCCGACGCGATGGAGGATGCCCGGTCGCTGATCCTCACGGCGAGCCCGGAGGAGATCGTCGCACCGCTGATGCCGCGCCCGAAGCCGCGCCCGGTGCCGGCGCCGGATGTGCTGGTCCAGCTGGCGAACTACCGGCCGCCGAGTCCCGTCGAGGAGCCGGAGGAGGAGCCGATGGACCCGGAGGCCCGCGAGGCGGCACTCGCCGAGGTTCTGGCGTCGGTGCTGGCGGATGCCGACGCGGCCGCCTGCACGCCGGCGACGCTCTATCAGGATTTCACGGTCCGCTGCCGCATTCGGCGCCTCCGCGGCGACACGATGGGCCTGCCCGAGTTCAAGCGGCGGCTCGCCGTGGCGCGGGCCGAGGCCGGGGGCGCGGTGGCGGACAATTCCGGGTGGGAGCGGGCGCAGGAGATCGCGGCCGGGCTGCCCGATGACCTCGCGGGGCTCTTCCTGGTGGTCGCCCGGGCGGCCATCGAGGGAGCCCCCTGCCCCACCGACGCGATGCTGGCCGAGGCCTACGGCACCAGTTCGGGCGGCCGCGCCCGGCGGATGCTGGCCTATCTCGAGGAGCGCGGCGCCATCGTCACCCGGAAGGACCTGCGCGGCGCGCCGATCATCGCGGTGCCAGATCTCGGGGTCGAGACGGGCCCGGGCGAGCCGCAGATGCTGCCCGCGGGGCCGAAGCGGCGCGCCGTGTAGAGAAGCCCGGGGGGACGGGCTTCGAGCGGGGGGGGCGCCGCCCGAGGGCTCCGCTCGGCGCGGATGAGAGGGGTTTGCTCAGGCGCTCCGCCGCGCCGTCTCCAGTTTGGCCAGCTCCACCGCCGCCCGCAGCTCGATCTCCGCCATGAGGCCGTCGAGCCTCTGATCCCCGGAGGCGCCCCCGCGCTCCGCCAGCCGACCCGCGATGGTGCGGAGTTCATGGGTTGCGACCCGGCCGCCGAGCAGGGCGGCCTTGAGCCGGTCGAGGCCGTTGAGGAGATCCTGGCCGCGCTTGGCCGAGCGGCGGCGGCGCTCCTGCGGCGTCTCGCTCTCGGCCTGCAGGAGCAGAACCGCGTCGAGGCCCGCCAGCGTCGCGGGGCCCGCGGGCGCGCCGGCGCCCGAGGTGGAAGCCGGAGCCGCGCCGAGGCTGAAGCTCGCACCGCCCTCGGGCCGTCGGGTGGCCGCGACGCCGCCGGCATTCTGGATCGGCTGGCGAGTCTCGACGCGCATGATCCCGCCTGCGTTGCTCCGAGCGCCCCTGCGCGGAACCGGAACTTCGACCCCCAGGGTTAAGCGTGGGTAAACGAGGCGGCAGAAGCTGCCGGGTCGGCAGGTTCGGTGCCGGTCAGACCGGGATCGCGTTCCGGACCCTCCCTCAAAACTTCAATCCGCGCAGCATCTTGTGGCTCGGGGCGGGTTGGCACGGCCCTGGCAGGATGGCGGCAGGTCCGTTCACTCTTGAAAGCCGGCATGCGCCCGCGTCCTGCAATGAGTCCCCTGCGATCGCTGCTCGGCACGTTGGCCGGCGCGCTGCTGCTCGTCGCGTTGTCCGGCCCCGCCGTCGCCCTGTCGCGGGTCAAGGATCTCGCCTCGATCGAGGGCGTGCGCCAGAACCAGCTCGTCGGCTACGGCATCGTGGTCGGCCTGAACGGCACCGGCGATACGCTCAACAACATCCCCTTCACCAAGCAGTCCCTGCAGGCCATGCTGGAGCGGCTCGGCGTCAACACCCGCGGCGCCACCATGCGCACGCAGAACCTCGCCGCCGTGATGGTCACGGCCAGCCTCCCGCCGTTCGCGGCCCAGGGTACCCGCATCGATGTGACGGTCTCGTCGCTGGGCGATGCGAAGTCCCTCCAGGGCGGGACGCTGCTGGTGACGCCGCTGCTGGGTGCCGACGGCGAAGTCTACGCCCTGGCGCAGGGCTCGGTCGCCATCGCGGGCTTCTCGGCCGAGGGCGACGCCGCCAAGATCACCCGGGGCGTGCCCACCAACGGCCGGATCTCCAACGGCGCCAACATCGAGCGGGAGATCGCGTTCAAGCTGAACGACGCGCGTTCGCTGCGCCTGTCCCTGCGCAACCCCGACTTCACCACCTCGAAGCGGGTCGCGGCGGCGATCAACGACTTCATGGGCGCCGACACCGCCGAGCCCACCGACCCGGCCACGGTCACGATCCAGATCCCGGCCCGCTACAACGGCAACATGATCCGCCTCATCACCGAAGTGGAGCAGCTGAAGGTCGAACCCGACCAGACCGCCCGCGTGGTGGTCGACGAGCGCTCCGGCATCATCGTCATGGGCCGGGACGTGCGGGTCTCCACGGTGGCGATCGCGCAGGGCAACCTCACCGTCACCATCACCGAGCAGCCGCAGGTGAGCCAGCCGGCGCCGCTGTCGAACGGCCGCACCGTGGTCGTGCCGCGCACCGGCCTGAAGGTCGACACCGGAGAGGGCAACAAGCTCGCCCTCGTCAAGGAAGGCGTGAGCCTGCGCGAGCTGGTGGACGGCCTCAATGCCCTGGGCGTCGGCCCGCGCGACCTGATCTCGATCCTGCAGGCGATCAAGACGGCCGGCGCGCTCCAGGCCGATATCGAGTTGATGTGACCCCGTAAACGAGGAGGGCCGAACCATGCTGCAGCTCGCCACCATCGCGGCCAGCGTCGCCACCAAGGCTGCCGCCAGCGTCGGAGCCGGCGCCGCCGGCACGGCCGTCGACGGCATCCTCAAGGCGGCCAACGTGGCCAAGGCGCGCAAGACCGCGACCGAGTTCGAATCGATGTTCCTGGAATCGAGCCTCGACCGCCTGACCCAGTCGGAGGGCACGGATGGGCCGCTCGGGGAGAACGGCACGGGCGGCGGCGTCTACCGCTCGATGCTGACCAAGGAATATGCGGGACAGATCGTGAAGAGCGGTGGCGTCGGCATCGCCGATTCGGTGTTCCGTGAGATCATGAAGCTGCAGGGGACCCCGATGGATGGAGCGACCGGTGCAAAGGGCTGAACCGCTGCGCGTCGCCGACCGCGTCACCGCGGAAGCCCTCGTCGCGGGCGTGCTCGGCAACATGGCCGCCCTGGAGGCGGTGCTAGCCGAGGAGGCCGCGCATATCCGCGCCGGACGCCTGCGGGAGGGCGTGGCGTCGGCGGAGCCCAAGGCGGCGCTCGCCGCTGCCTACATGCAGGGCCTCGAGGTCGCCAAGGCGAACGCCGTGGCGCTGAGGCGCTTCCATCCGGAGGGGGTGGAGATGCTGCGCGCCGCACATCGCCGCTTCACGGTGACCGTCGAGGCGAACCAGACGGTGCTGGACAGCGCCCGGTCCGTCTCCGAGGGCCTGATCAAGTCGCTCGCCGAGGAGATCGCGCGGGCGCAGATGCCGGCGGGCTACGGCCGGCAGACGCCCGCACCCTCCCCCTACGGCCGCGGGGTCCGCAGCGGGCCGCTGGTCCTGTCAAGAAACCTCTGAGCTCCGGTCCCCGGACTCAGCGGCGGCCGTTGCCGATCCGCACGTAGGTCCGCACCTCGCCGAGGTCCGTGTCGGCGCGGTTGTCGATGGCGAGGCGTCCGGCCACGGTCGGGGTCGCCGCGCTTTCCGTCGCGGAGCGCAGGTCCATCCCGGCGGCGACGCGGCCGGAGACACGGATGCAGCTGCCGCTCCCGGGGAAGCGGACGAAGCCCGGCCCCTTGGACGGGCACGGCACCGGCCCGGGCGTCACCGGGGCCTTCTGGGGCTCGATGGCGACAGCCGGGGCGGCGAGGAGCAGCGCGGCGCCCGCCATGGCAGCGACCCGCCGGCACATCTCAGGCGGCTTCGCGCGCGAGGTCTCGGTGCAGCAGGTCGATGTAGTTCTCGACCTCCCCGATGAAGCAGTCGAGGGCCAGAGCCTGCACGCGCAGGCGCGCCAGGTCGCGCAACAGGATGTCCAACGCGATGGCGCGGTCGTCGTGTCCCGGATAACCGGCGCAATACGCGTCGACGGACTGCTCGACCATGACGATAATGCCGACCCGGGACGTGGCACCGAGACGACGGACGAGTTCGACCGGTTCGGACAGCGACATGCGGACCTCTCCTCGGATCAACGACGGCGCATCACCGCGCCCGCGCGCCGCGATTCACTGCGGGAAAGCGGCGAGACTATGATCGAGAGGTCTGATCGAGATCCGAGTCACTACACATCGGCGCGGCCGGCCTTCGTCGTCATGCGGAGGTCCGGCAACGGCGATCTCAGCTGATGTAATTGACCAGCGAGAGCTTCGAGAGCGTCGAGGTGATCTGATAGCTGGCCTGAAGCCGGTTCTGCACGTCGAGGAGCTTGGCCACGACTTCCTCGGTGGGGGCCTGCTCGATCCCGTCCAGGGTGTTCTGCACGGTGCTCTGGGTGGCCTTGTTGGTCGTGCTCGCGTTCGAGAGGCGCGCCGACGCGATCGAGAGCTGGGTGACGGTATCCTGAACGCCGCCGCTGCCGTTGGCAGAAGCCAGCCGCCCGCCGGCCGTGTCGATCACGGCCTGATAGGTGGCGCGGGTCGTGGCGTTGCTGGTCGTCGGAAGTCCGAACGCCATCGTGGCGAGGCCGGCGAGCACGTTCTGGACGGCCGGATCGATGGCGCGGGCGCCCGTCCCGATGCTGGAGCTGCCGCTGACCTGAACCGACTGGGTGTTGATCGCGGGGGTTTGGGTCGTCGGCGCGCTGTAGGTGTTCTCGCCCTGGTACCAGAGCACCGTGTCCTGCGGGGTCGCCGATCTGTATCCGATCGGGGTACCGCTGCCGTCGAACTGGACGCGGTCGGGCATCACGCCCGTCCCCGCAGGGCCACCCTTCACGGACCCCGTGAAGAAGTGCGAGGAGGCCGTCGCCGTCGAGCTGACCGCGAGCGGGCCGCTCGCGGCCGCCGCGATGGCACTGGTGAGCGCCGCGTTGAGGTTGCTCGCGGTGGCGGCGGTGTCGCCGTTGGTCCCGAGCGCGAAGCTCGTCGCCGAGGAAGCCGGCGACGACCCGCTGGCAGCGGCCGTGAGCGTGAAGCTCGTGGTGGTGCCGTCGTGCATCTTCAGGGTCAGGGTGATGCTGTCCCCCACCGCCGGCTGCGCGTTCACGTTCACCTGCAGCGAGCCCGCGCTGGTCGCCGTACCGGCCGTGTAGGTCGACTGGATCGCCGACGTGGTCGAAGACGGCTTGCCCGCCAGGATGAAGCCGAAATTCGCCCGGACGGCGTCGTTGCCCGGTTCGGCGATCGAGATCTGCGTCGGCGCAGTCTGGCTCACCGTCAGCCAGCCGTCCTTGCCGGGTCCGCCGTCCGCGCCGACCTGCTCGGCGATCATCTGGGTCAGCCCGGCCTTCATCGAGCCGTCGCTGTTGGTGACGCCGTTCAGGATCGCATTGGTGTCGGCCACGGGCTGGGTGGTGGCGTCGCTGCCACCGAACAGGTAGTTGCCCGCCGCCGACTGGTTGAGGGCGTCGAATGCCGTCTGGAGGTCGCCCAGCGCGGTCGCGCGGCCCGCGACCGAACTCGCCGCCACGCTCTGGAGGCCGTTGTTCAGCGTCGCACCCGCGCTCGTGCCCATCGTCACGACCTGCGTCAGGCTGGTGACGGCGAGGTTCGTCCGGGTCTGCGCGGCGGTGATGCCGGAGGCGTAACCGGCGAGCGCGCTCAAGGTGGCCTGGGCGCCGAGCGCCGCCGACCGTCCGGATCCCAGGCCGCCGTAGGTCTGCGAGGCAAGGCCGCTGGAGATCTGGTTCGACAGGTCGTTGAGCTGGTTCTTCAGCGTCGAGAGATTTGAGGCGGTCCGGTTCGTCAGGTAGGAGCCGGCCGCGAAGGGCGTGATCGTCGTCATGATCAGATCTGCAGCAGCTGGTTGAGCATGTCGCGGGCCGCGCTCAGTACCCGGGCATTGGCGCCGTAGGCGTTCTGCAGGGCGATCAGGTTCGACATTTCCTGATCGACGTTCACCCCCGCCCCCGCGGCGAAGCGGCCCTGGGCGGTGGACAGGGCGGTCTGCTGACTGTCGTTGAGGGACGCGGCGTTCGCCGAGGCCGCGCCCTGCGCGGCGATGATGTCCTGCGCGAAGCCGACCACGCTGGTGCTGTAGGGCGCCGAGACGCCGCCGATGCCGCTCAACGACGAGAACGTCGTGGGCGTGGAGGTCAGCGCCACGAACAGCTTCTGCGCGCGCGCGCCGGAGGCGCTCGTATCGGTCGCACTCGTCGCGGTGAGCGCCGACGGGCTGGCCGAGATGCTGTTGTTGACGGTGATGCGCTGGGCGAAGCCCGTGAGCTGGGAGCCGTTGTCGAAGGAGCCCGTGTAGAGCGCGTTGGCGTTGCCGTCGACGAACAGCGCGATCGAGGGGTTGCCGGTGTTGAGGTCGGTCGCCGAGACCGCCGAGACGCTGGCCGTCGCGGCGGCCGCGACCTTGCCGCCCGCCGTGAGCGTCAGGGTCGCGCTGGTGCTGGCCGCGGGCCCCGGGGTGACGCCGAGGGGCGGGAGCTTGTAGGCGGCGGAGGCCGGATCGGCGCTGAAGGTGGCGAAGGCGGCCTGGATCGCCGTCGCGTAGCCGGTGGGACCGGCGCTGGCATCGAAGGTCAGGGTGAGGCCGTTCGCATCGGTGGTCTGCGCGGCGGGCACGATTTTACCGCTGGACGTCGCCGAAGCCACCAGCGTCACGTTGCGGACGGTGCCGGCGGTGTCGGTGACCGGGAACGTCAGCGTGTTGCCCGGCTTCATCGCCCCGACGCTGATCGTCGTGGCCCCGCTGCTGAGTGTGCCGGTGGTGCTGGTGTTGGTCAGCGCTGTGGCGAGGCCGGCCGCGAGGTCGTCGAGCTGGCGCTGGGCCTGCGGAAGGGTCTGGTCGCGCAGCTCGAACCCGGCGGCCAAGCTTCCGGAGCGCAGCACGCCGGGCTCGCCGAGGTCGATCCTGCCGCCCCCCGCCAGCGTCGCGGTGACGGTGCCGACCGTGCGCTGGGTCGGATCGGTGGAGTAGGTCGAACCGGCATTGAGGGTGCCCCGCCCGTCGAAGGAGAGCGTGGCGGCGTTGCTGCGGTCGACCAGCGTCGCGCCCGACTGGGTCATGACCGAGATCGTTCCGTCGCTCTGCGTGACGGTCTTCACATCCATGTAGCTCGACAGGCTGTTGATCGCCTGATCCCGCTGATCCTGGAAGTCGGCCAGGGCGCTGTCGTTGGACGTGTTCTGGATCCTGCCGTTGAGACTGGCGATGCTCTTCAGGAGCGCGCCCGCCGCGGTCGTGTCGGCGCCGAGCTGCGATTCGACCCCGGTGCGCAGGTTCTGCACCGTGCTGGCGGCACCGTTGATCTGGCTGGCCAGTGCCGAGGCGTTGCCCAGGACGGTCGAGCGGGCGGCGGCCGAGGTCGGGTTGGCGGAGAGTTCCTGGAGGGACTGGGTGAAGGTGTTCAGCGTGCCGTCGAGCGACGAGGAGCTGCCGGGCGTGCCATACAGCGCGTCGAGCTGGCCGGTGATCTCCGCCCTCGTGGCGGTATAGGCGGCCCCGGACGTCTCCAGGCGAAGCTGCTTCAAGGCCGCCGCGTCGAAGCTGCGGGTGATCGTGCCGGTCGCGACGCCCGAGTTGTTGGGCCCGACGGCGACGGGGGTGAGCGTCCGCCGGACGTAGCCCGCCGTGCCGGCGTTGGCGACGTTCTGCGAAACGATGTTGATCGCCGCCTGCGTCGCGGCGAGCCCCGCGGTCGAGGTGGAAAGCGCGTTCAGCGACATCTCACGGCCTCCGCGTCCGGTTGCGCACCCTCACTCAGCGGATCACGTTCAGCAGGTCCGACATCATCGTCTGGGCCGTGGACATGACGCGCGTGTTCGCAGAGTAGGCCTGCTGCGTTACGATCATCTTAGAGAACTCGGTGGCAATGTCGGTATTCGACTGCTCGTTGCTCGCCCCCGTGATGGTGCTGCCGTCGAGGCCGGCCAGCGGAGGGCCCGAATCGGCCGTCTGGAGGTAATTGCCCTTCGAATCGGCCTTGAGCCCGTCCGGATTGGCGAACTGCGCGATCCCCACGGTGGCCAGCGTCTTCACGGCCCCGTTCGAGAACGTGCCGTTGATCTTGCCGTCGGTCCCCACCGCGACGCTCGTCAGGGTGCCGGAGGTCGCGCCGTCCTGACTCAACGTGCTGGTGGTCACGGCGCCGGTGGCGTCGGCGTACTGGGTCAGCCCACCGGAGATGTCCAATTTCAGGTTCGTGAACGTGTAGCCGGAAAACGTATCGCCGCTCAGGTCCACGGTGTTGGTCGGTGGGGTCCCGGTCGCGGCCGGGGCCGTGAGCTTGCCGGTCTGATCGAACGTGAACTGCGTTGCCACGTCGGTCCAGGTCGGATTGCCCGTCGTGCCGCTGTCGTACGACAGCTTCCAGGTCGAACCGGTCGCGCTGGTGGAAACCTGCGACCAGCGGGTGTTGATCGCCACCGGCGCGCCGCTCGCCGTGTAGGCCGTGATCGACGGGCCGGCGATGCTGTTCGGCGGCGTCGTCGAGGCGCTCGTGGTCGGCGTCGCCGGGAGGTTGGCCGAATACGTGATCGTCGTGGTGGGCTGGGCGGGCAGCGTCGGATTGCCGACCATGATCGGCCCCGCGCCTGTGACCTGTCCGGTGAGCGGGTCGAGGTTGTTGCCGGTGAGATAGCCGCCCGCGCCGTTCATCAGGTAGCCCTCCGCGGTCGGAGCGAAGTCGCCCCGGCGCGTGTAGGCGTTCGTGCCGCTGAAGGTCGCGGCCCCGTTCGCGTCGCCGGTCTTCTGCACCACGGTGAAGAAACCCGACCCGCTGATCGACATGTTGGTCGGGACGCTCGACGCGACGACGTTGCCGGCGATCGTGTTCGTCAGCTGCGACTGAGCCAGCACCGAGCCGGCGACCTCGCGCTTGGGCGTGGTCTCGGACATCATGTCGACGAAGCTGGTGTCGACCCGCTTGTAGCCGGTCGTCTGGGAGTTCGCGATGTTCCCGGAGATGTTGCTGATGGCGTAGGACTGCGCCTGCAGTCCGGAGACCGAGGTCTGCAGGGCGGTGAAGAGGTCCATGGCGAGCGATCCCGATGCGCGCCGCGACGGCCCGCAGACTCCGCTGGTGGCAACCGCCGTGCCACCGCTAAGTCCCTGGTGAATCGAACATCGCCCGCTCGCGACCCGGCAGGCTTCGCCGACCTGAAGGCGCGACCCGGCAGATCCTGCCGGGCCCGTCCCGTCCGGTCGCGACGACGCGAGCGACCCGGCGTTTACGGGGTATTATCCGGCACGCGCGCAGACTGGGCGCGGGCTAGGATTGGGCGCGGAGCGTCCGGCCGAGAAGCGCTGAGCGGACTTCGGATCTCGGGATCATGCGGGCGAAACGGACGAGCCTCGTCCACATCATCTACTTCTCGCGCCTGAACCTGTCGTCGGACCCGGCCAAGCGGTCCGAGCAGATCGGCGAGATCGGCCGCACGGCGCAGAAGAAGAATGAATTCGCGGTGATCACGAGCTTCCTGGTCATCGAAGGCAACTTCGCCTGCCAGGTGATTGAGGGTGAGCGTACCTCGGTCCACGAGACCTTCGACCGGGTGAGCGCCGACAGCCGGCACCGGGACGTCCAGATCAGCGAGTGGCGTGAGATCAACAAGCGGGAGTTCGTTCACTCCTTCAAGAGCGCCCAGCGGACCAGCAGCAACGATACGCTGTTCGCCAAGGCCAACCTTCTGCCCATGCTCCAGCGCGGCACCCCGAGGGCCTCGGCGATCCACGGCCTGTGCCTCTCGCTACAATCCGACACGATGGCCCGCCAGGGCATCGATCACCTCTTCATCTGAGCCGAGCGATGTCCGAGAGCGATACGCACCCGATCCTCATCGTCGACGATCAGGAGAAGCTTCTCCGCCTGATCGTGATGCTGATGACCCGCATCGGCTTCCCTGATGTCGAGGGCGTCACCAGCGCACCGGAGGCGCTGGAGCGGCTGCGGCAGCGCCGCTACGCCCTGGTGATCTCAGATCTCGACATGGAGCCGATGGACGGGATCAGCCTGCTGCGCGAGATCCGCGCCGACGACGCGCTGATGAACACGCCCTTCATGCTCACCGAATCGTCCTTCGACTTCGAGGACATCAACCTCGCCCACCAGGCCGGCGCCGACGCCTTCATCCTGAAGCCGTTCGACATGGCGGTGCTGAAGACGAAGCTCAAGCAGGTGCTCAACCGCAAGCCGCGCAAGCGCGAGGCGCCGATGGCGGCGGAGTCGAGCCTGAGCGTGGAATTCCCGATGCTGGGGAAGTTCTGACCGCAACGCCGGAACGGCAGACCGCCGCTCCTTCCCTCATCCGGGGGTGCCGGAGCGAGGCCGGTCGACGCGGGCGCCGCGGGATGCGGACGTCGATGGGATAAGCCGCGTCCGACGGCTTCACCCCGCCCGCTTCTGATAATCCTTCACGTCCGTGAAGCGCACGGCAGGGTAGCGCTCCTCCTCGTAGCGGAGCGAGAAGGCGGTGGTCGCCATGAAGACCGGCGCCCCGTCGAGATCCCGGGCCATCGCCGAGCCGTGCGAGTCGACGAACTTGTCGAGATCGACCTCCGAATCCGACGAGACCCACCGGCAGACCGAGAACCGGGAGGTCTCGTAATCCACAGGCAGGCCGTACTCGGCCTGGAGCCGCTCCTTGAGCACGTCGAGCTGGAGCGCGCCGACCACGCCGACGATCGCCTGGCTGCCGTCCTGCGGCACGAACACCTGCACGACGCCCTCCTCGCCCATCTGCTGGAGCGCCTCGCGCAGCTTCTTGGCCTTCATGGCGTCGGTCAGCTTGATCCGGCGCAGGATCTCCGGGGCGAAGCTCGGGACGCCGCGGAACAGCAGATCCTCGCCCTCGGTCAGCGTGTCGCCGATCCGCAGCGTGCCGTGATTCGGGATGCCGACCACGTCGCCCGCATAGGCCTCGTCCGCGATGGCGCGGTCCTGGGCGAAGAAGAATTGCGGGGCCGAGAGCGAGATCGGCTTGCCGGTGCGCACCAGCCGGGCCTTCATGCCCCGGTTGAGCTTGCCCGAGCAGACCCGCATGAAGGCGATGCGGTCCCGGTGGTTCGGGTCCATGTTCGCCTGGATCTTGAACACGAAGCCGGTCATGCGCGGCTCGGTGGGCTCCACGAGGCGCTTGTCGGCGTCCTGGCCGCGGGGCGGCGGCGCCACCTTGGCGAGCCCGTCGATCAGGTCCCGCACGCCGAAATTGCGCAGGGCCGATCCGAAGAAGACCGGCGTCAGATGGCCTTCGCGGAACGCGTCGAGGTCGAACGGCTTGAGGCCGCCTTCGGCGAGCTCCACCTCCTCGCGCCATGCCGCGGCGGCGCCGTTCTCGGTGAGCAGCTCGTCGAACAGCGGATCGTCCGGGCCGGACACCGTTACCATGCCGGCATCCTCGGCGGCGTCGAGCCGGCGCACGCGGTTGCCGCCGAGTTCATACGTGCCCGAGAAGTTGCGGCCGGTGCCGATCGGCCAAGTGACCGGAGCGACGTCCAGCGCCAGCGTCTTCTCGATCTCGTCCAGCAGCTCGAAGGGGTCGCGGGACTCGCGGTCGAGCTTGTTGACGAAGGTGACGATCGGGATGTCGCGCAGGCGGCAGACCTCGAACAGTTTCCGCGTGCGCGCCTCGATGCCTTTCGCCGCGTCGATCACCATCACGGCCGAATCGACCGCCGTGAGCGTCCGGTAGGTGTCCTCCGAGAAATCCTCGTGGCCGGGCGTGTCGAGGAGATTGAAGACGCAGTCGCCGTACTCGAAGGTCATCACCGAGGTGACCACCGAGATGCCGCGCTCCTTCTCGATCCCCATCCAGTCGGACCGGGTCGAGACCCGGTTGCGCTTGGCCTTGACCTCGCCGGCGAGCTGGATCGCGCCGCCGAACAGAAGCAGCTTCTCGGTCAGCGTGGTCTTGCCCGCGTCCGGGTGGGAGATGATCGCGAAGGTACGCCGCCGCGACACCGGATCGGCCGGCTTCGCCTCGGTCTTGGTCTGCATCAGCATGGAGCGAGCGCTCTGGGTCGTCGGAACGTGGTGGCGCGCGGCGCGCGGCCTCGCGCAGTCCCGAGCGATGGATCTCGGGATCGTGTAGCGGCAAGCCCCGATATTGGCAAAGACGCAGGCATCATCGGGCGGGCCTTCAGGTACGGTACAGGGGATCGGCAACACGCTCCCCGGGCCGATCCACGCACCGCGAGGCTCCGATGTCGCGCGCAGCCACACGCTGTCTCCTCGTCGCCGCCGCGCTGCTCGCGGGGGTCCCGGCGCCGCGGGCGTCGGACATGGCCGCGCACGCCGCGGCCGACGCCGCCTTCCTCGATGCGCTCACCTGGGGCGCCACGCCCTCCGCGTTTGCGCAGCTCGCGTCCGAGGGCCGGGCGCGCTGGCTGCAGGCGCAGCTCCACCCGCCAACCGAGGCGCGCCTTCCGCCGGACGCGCAGGCGCAGATCGACGCGCTGACGCCACCCGGCAGCCTGTTCGACCGCGCCCAGGCCCTCGACGCGCAGGCCAGGGCGGCGAAGGACCTCGCCGATCCCGAGGCCAGGAAGGCCGCCCAGCAGGCGTTCCAGGCCGCGCTGAATACGGCCGCCCGCAACGCCGCGTCCGCCTGGGTGCTGCGGGCGCTCTACAGCCCGGACCAGCTGCGCGAGCGGCTGACGTGGTTCTGGTTCAACCGCTTCAACATCCACCAGGGCAAATCGACCCTGCGGGCCGCAGTGGGCGATTACCTCGATACGGCGATCCGGCCGCACGTGCTCGGGCGGTTCCGTGACCTTCTGATGGCGAGCCTGCGCCACCCGGCGATGCTGCGCTACCTCGACAACGACGCCAACGCCGCCGGTCGCCTCAACGAGAACTACGCCCGCGAGATCATGGAGCTGCACACGATGGGTGTCGGCTCCGGCTACACGCAGGGGGACGTGGAGGCGCTGGCCCGGATCCTCAGCGGTGTCGGCATCGCGCTGAAACCCGAGACCCCGAAGCTCAAGCCGGAGCACGCCGCCGACTTCCGCCGCGACGGCCTGTTCGCCTTCAATCCGAACCGGCACGATTACGGCGACAAGACCTTCCTCGGCACCCACATCGAGGGACGGGGATGGCCCGAGGTCGAGCAGGCGGTGGACCTGATCGCCCACCATCCCGCCACCGCGACCAACGTCTCCAAGGCGCTCGCCACCTACTTCCTGGGTCAGCCGCCGGCGGACGCCTTGGTGGCGCACCTCGCCACTGTCTTCGGCGGTACCGACGGCGACATCGCCGCCGTGATGGAGGCGCTGGTGCGCGAGCCGGCCTTCGCGGCCGATCGCACCGGCGCCTTCAAGGATCCGGCGCGCTACGTGTTCTCGGCCCTTCGCATGGCCTATGACGGGCGGGTGATCCTCAACGCCAGCCCGGTGCTCGGTTGGCTCAACCGCCTCGGCGAGGGCCTGTTCAACCGCTCGACGCCGGACGGCTACCCCCTCGACGCGGCCGCCTGGAGCGGACCGGGCCAGCTCGCCGCCCGGTTCGAGATCGCCCGGCTGATCGGCTCGGGTCCTGCCGGCCTGTTCAAGCCGCCGGGCCCGGACCAGGTCGAGCAGCCGGCCTTCCCGGTTCTGGCCAACGGTCTCTACTTCTCGACGCTGTCGGCCACCCTCTCCGAACCCACCCGGGCGGCCCTCGCCCAGGCGGTCTCGCCCCAGGACTGGAACACGCTCTACCTCGCCTCGCCGGAGTTCATGCGATGAACCGTCGCGACCTGATCGGCGCCTCGGCGGCGCTCGGCCTGTCCACCGTGGCCGGGCGCGTCTGGGCGGCTCCGAAGGCCGACGCGCGCCTCCTCGTGGTCTTCCTGCGCGGCGCCTACGACGCCGCCAACGTGGTGATCCCCACCGGCAGCGACTTCTACTACCGGTCGCGGCCGAACCTCGCGATCACCAAGCCGGATGGCGCCGATCCCCGGGCGGCGCTGGCGCTCGACGCCGACTGGAGCCTGCATCCCGCACTGCGCGAGACGATCCTGCCGCTCTATGCCATGGGGCAGGCGGCCTTCGTGCCCTTCGCCGGCACGGACGACCTGACCCGCAGCCATTTCGAGACGCAGGACACGATCGAGATGGGCCAGACGGTCGGCACGGGCCGCGACTACAATTCCGGTTTCATGGCGAGGCTCGCCGCGGAACTCACCCGGGTCCGGCCCATCGCCTTCGCCGACCAGATGCCGCTGATCTTCCGCGGCGGCGACACGGTGCCGAACATCGCCATCAACGGCGTCGGCAAGCCCGGCATCGACGACCGGCAGGCGCGCCTCATCGCCGCCATGTACAGCGACACCAAGCTGGCCGCCGCCGTGGCCGAGGGGTTTCGCGTCCGCGACGCCGTCTATCAATCGATCTCCGACCACGCGGCGCAGGCCGATCGCGGCGCGGTTTCGCCCAAGGGTTTCGAGCTGTCGGCCCGGCGGATCGGGCGCCTGATGCGCGACACCTTCAACCTCGGCTTCGTCGATGTCGGCGGCTGGGACACCCACGTGAATCAGGGCGCCGGCACCGGCTACCTCGCCGATCGCCTCGGCGAACTCGGGCGCGGCCTCTCCGGCTTCGTAGAGGAAATCGGACCCGGCTGGTCCGACACGGTCGTGGTCGTCCTGTCGGAGTTCGGCCGCACGTTCCGGGAGAACGGCAACCGCGGCACCGATCATGGTCACGGCAGCGTCTACTGGATCCTCGGCGGTGGCGTCCGGGGCGGGCGCATCGCGGGGCCGCAGGTGCACGCCGACGAGGCGCACCTGTTCCAGAACCGGGATTCTCCCGTACTGACCGACTACCGCGCATTGCTCGGCGGGCTGTTCCAGCGCCTCTATGGCCTCGATCAGGTCAGCCTGCGCCGGATCTTCCCGAGCGCGTCTGCGGCGGATCTGGCCCTCCTGTAGTGCCGGCGACCCGGCGAGGCGGCATCCGTGACCGCGCCTCTGAGCCATCTGCGGGAGGATCGCCGTCCCCGCGGCCTTGAGTGCGGCACCCAGAGCGGGTGCCGGCGGGATCTTCCTCCGCCACCGCGGCGTCGCGAACGCGCCTCGGAAGCGCGGGGACGGGGGGGACGCGCTTCGGTCGACGGGACCGCGAGGGCCGTAAGGCGGGCGACCCCTGTCAGGCCGCCGGAGATGTCGCCCGCCGGGACCTCTTCGGGACGCCGGCTGGTTCAGAAAGCGGGCGCACAGCGCTATTCCGAACACCGGATACGACGACGGGGAGAACAGGCGGATGGCAGGATCCCGAAGCGACGCGCCCGTGGTGATCGCGGTGGCGATCACCGGTTCGGTGCCGCGCAAGGCGGACAACCCGGCCGTGCCGGTCACCGTGGCCGAGCAGATCGAATCGACCCATCGGGCCTTCGAGGCGGGGGCCACGCTCTGCCACATCCACGTGCGCAACGACGACGAGACGCCCTCCTCCGACCCGGACAGATTCGCAGCCGTCCAGGAGGGATTGCGCCGACATTGCCCCGGGATGATCGTGCAGTTTTCCACCGGTGGGCGCGGGCGCGATCCCGCCTCCCGGGGATTGTCGCTCCAGCACCGGCCCGACATGGCCTCGCTGTCGACCGGCTCGGTCAACTTCCCGACGATCGTGTACGAGAATTCCGCCAGCCTCGTGAGCGACCTCGCGGGCCAGATGAAGCAGCACGGCGTCCGGCCCGAGATCGAGATCTTCGACCTCTCGCACCTGCACGGGGCCAAGCGGCTGGTGGACGCCGGCCTGATCGACGCGCGCCCGCACGTGCAGTTCGTCATGGGCGTTCAGAACGCGATGCCGGCCGAGGAGCATCTGCTCGACATCCTGCTCGCCGAGACGAAGCGGATCCTGCCCGACGCGACGTGGACGGCGGCCGGAATCGGCCGCTACCAGGCCGTCGTGATGGACTGGGCACTCACCCGCGGGGCCGATGCCGTGCGCACCGGCCTGGAGGACAACATCCGGGTCACGAAGGACAGGCTTGCGGCGAGCAACGCCGAACTCGTCGGTCTCGCCGCCGAGGCCGTCTCCCGCCACGGCCGCCGCGTCGCCACGCCGGCCGAAGCCCGCGCCGCACTCGGCCTCGCCTGAGCACCGTCTTCTCACGGGCCGGACGGCGTGCTAACGATCCGGCCGCGCGGGTGTAGCTCAATGGTAGAGCAGCAGCCTTCCAAGCTGAATACCCGGGTTCGATTCCCGGTACCCGCTCCATCCCCCAGCGCGCTCAACATCCGGCTCCCGATCGCCCCCATGGCGTGACCGTGACGCGCCGGATGCGGTGATCCATCGCCGCGGGTCCCGCCGATCGCCGTCGCCGACGATGGAAGACGCGCACGCTCCCGGCGCTTCGTGGTGAGGTGCGTGGATCGTTGTGAGCGGAGCAGACCTGCTGCGACCGGGACGCGGCAGGACACCCAGAACTTTTTACATAAATCAGGACTTGGGACAGGATGAGCCAGTCGCGCCCGTCCTCAGACCCCTACGCCCTCGTCGTCGACGATGACGGGCTGGTCCGCATGATCGCGATGGACATCCTCGAAGAAGCCGGCTTTCGCACCTTCGAGGCGCGGGACGGCGATGAGGCCCTGGCACTGCTGGGCGCGCAGCACGCGATGATCGTGCTGCTGTTCACGGACGTGCATATGCCGGGCTCGCGCAACGGCTTCGCGGTCGCCCGCGAGACGGCGCGCCAATGGCCGCACATCTCCATCGTGATCGCCTCGGGAGAGGCGCGGCCGGGCCCCGGGGATGTGCCGGAGGGCGCACACTTCGTCGGCAAACCCTTCTCGGCCGAGATGATCCGCGATCACCTCGTGGAGATCTTGCCCGACGGGCAGAAGCCCGAACCGCTGCGCAGCATGACCGAGCAGGGACAGCAGACCCGATGATCGACCTCAATACGGCGACCGCAGAGCAACTGGACGGCGTGGCTGTCCTGAAGGGGCACGGCTTCGAGATCGTGCGCTACCGCGCCGAGCGCGGCCGGTTCACCGACCTGCGCCAACTCGACGAGGTGCCGGGCCTCGCCGGCAAGACCGACGGCGTCGCCGAGCATGTCACCGTGGGGGCGCCGACTTAGCGCCCCGCGCCGGAGGTCAGTACTGGTAGTCGCGGCGCGGATAAGGCTGCGGCGCGCCGTACCCGGTCCCACGCGGCTGCACACGGGAGCCGTAATCGATTTCGCGGCGGGCGCGGCGATTGGCGAGGGCGCGACCGGCCAAGCATCCGGCCACCGCGCCGACGACACCCCGTTCGGCGAGGTAGTGGCCGGCGATTCCCCCGATGATAGCGCCCTTGATGCATCCTTTCGCCTCCGCGGTGCCGACACTCAGCAGTGTCGCAACCGTGAGGGCCGATGCCGTCGCTAAGAGCCGCATGCTTCTTCTCCGCGTTGATGGCGAAGTAACAGCGTCTGCCGAGGTGCGTTCCGCGCCGTTCGCAGCATCAGCGAGATTGCTGCGACGCCGGGCGAGACCCGACAGGCTGCGCCGCCCGGCGGACCCGGCGCGGGCCCAAGTCTGGAACAATCGCGTCCAACCGTCCTCGATCGGGTCGGTCAGGGGCCTGTCCAAGCTCAGGCGGAAGAGCACCATGGGACGCGCACCCGTCACGAAGGTCGGGATCGCCTGACCGACACCGCCGCCCGTCTGCTCGGAACCCATCGGTCCTGCGATGATCGCCGTCGAAGCGCATCGCCGGCCAGGGGCGTTCCTGACACCCGGCCGGCACAGGAGAAGCATCCGTGCTCTACATGGTCCACATGCTGGTCGATATCCCCGCCACCCTCCCGAAGGGGGAGGCGGATCGCCTGAAGGCAGACGAGAAGGCCTACGCCCAGAGGCTTCAGCGGGAGGGCAAGTGGCGGCACCTTTGGCGCATCGCCGGACAATATGCCAATTACAGCGTGTTCGACGTCGCCAGCAACGATGACCTTCACGAGACCCTGACGGCGCTGCCGCTCTACCCGTACATGACGATCAGCGTCACGCCCCTGGCGCAACATCCCTCCGCCATCGCAGCGAACTGACAGGCGCGCCATGCCCTACATGATCGAAACCTTCGACAAGGCCGGCAGCCTGGACCTGCGCAAGGCCCATCGCGCCGAGCACCTCGTCTACCTCGACAGGATCCGCGACCGGCTCCTGGCGTGCGGCGCCAAGCTGAACGACGACGGCAGCGATGCGGGCGGCGGCCTGTACGTGGTCGATGTCGAGACGCGCGCCGAGGCCGAGGCGCTCATCCAGGCGGACCCGTTCCACGTGGTCGGACTGTTCGAACGGGTCGAGATCAGGCGCTGGCGCAAGGCCTATCTCGACGGCCGCAGCTATCTCTGATCACCGACTGCGCGAGCGCGGCTTCGGCCCTGGGCCGGCCGATCCGGGACGACGCCGACGCGGCCCATCGGTCACCGGGCGGATGTCCACGGTGAGAACGATGAACATGGGAGGTACCCGATGACGTGCCGGACACTCGCCGCCGCTGCCCTGAGCGCGGCCTTCCTTGCCGTCGCACCGGCGTCAGCCCAATTCGCCGATGGCGGGATCAAGATCGGCGTCCTGACCGACATGTCCGGCGTCTATTCGGACCTCGCCGGCAAAGGATCCGTCACGGCGGCGCAGCTCGCAGTGGAAGATTTCGGTCGCGAGATCAACGGTCGCAAGGTCGAGCTGATTTTCGCCGATCACCAGAACAAAGCCGATATCGCCTCGTCGATCGCACGCCGCTGGTTCGACACCGAAGGGGTCGACGCGATCTTCGACACGAATTCTTCGGTCGCAGGCCTGGCGGTGCGCGAGGTGGCACGGGCGAAGGGCAAGATCGACATCAACTCCGGCGCCGGCTCCATGGCGCTGACCAACGCTTCCTGCTCGCCGACGGGCGCGCACTGGACCTGGGACACCTACTCGCTGGCGGCCGGCACAGCCTCGGCGCTCGCGGACGACCCGAAGAACACGTGGTTCTTCATCACCGCCGACTACACGTTCGGGCATGACCTGGAGGCGCAGGTCACCCGTGTCGTGAAGGCCAAGGGGGGCAAGGTGCTGGGCTCCGTCAAGCACCCATTTCCGAACCCCGATTTCTCGTCCCACCTGCTGCAGGCGCAGGGTTCAGGCGCCAAGATCATCGGCATGGCCAACGCAGGCGCCGACACGATCAACACGATCAAGCAGGCGGGGGAGTTCGGAATCCTGCAGGGCGGCCAGATGCTGGGTGGCCTGAACATCTTCCTGACCGATATCTATTCCGTCGGTCTGCCGGCGGCTCAGGGCATGGTCCTGACGACGGGCTTCTACTGGGACATGGATGAGCAGACCCGCGCCTTCGCACGACGCTACGGCGAGCGGATGGACGGCCGGATGCCGACCATGGTGCAGGCCGGTGATTATTCAGCCGTGCTCCACTTCCTGAGAGCGGCCGAAGCCGCCGGCACGGACGACGGCGTGCAGGTTATGGCCAAGATGCGCGAATTGCCGATCCAAGACGGTTTCGCCCGCAACGCCAAGCTCCGCGAGGATGGCCGCATGGTCCACGACATGTACCTCGCGCAGGTGAAGACACCGTCGGAGTCGAAAGGACCGTGGGACTTCTACAAGATCCTGAAGACCATCCCCGGCGACCAGGCGTTCCAGCCGCTGTCCGAGAGCACCTGCGCCTTGGTGAAGCGTTGATCCGGAAACGGTAGAGAAGCGCCACCGAAGCTACTGCAACCTGAAATCGGAGGGTCAGTCAGGTTTCGCCAGCGTGCTGAACCCGATCTTTCGGCAACGATCTTGGTCATCCCGACATGTCGTTTTCGACCGACGAACGATCATCATCCAGTCAGGGGTTCCATCATTTCTACAATGATGGAACCCCTGACTGGTAACGCATGACTGGATGCGGTGGCAGCATGGAAGCCGACCAGCGCTGCGGCCCGTGCCCGTCGTCTGGGTGCCCCGCGTAGGAAACCAGAGCGACGCTCGACCCCCCGGTCATCCACTGACCGGAACCGGCACGCGCCGACTTCGGAATATGGCGGTCCGATTGGTGGGGAATGGCGACCGCGTCAGCGCGTCGAACCGAACCGACCTCTGCAGTCGGACGGCCCGCGCCGGTCACGGAGGGTCTGAAAGCCTTGCCCCGCGGGAAACGCGGATTTCGCCGTTCCGAGGCGACAGCCGAATCGACCCAGCTCGATTCAAGGCGCTCCGGCTCCTCGACGGACGCGCACCGATGCGGCGTTCATCGTCACGACCGAAGATCACGCACGACCAAAATCCGTGTCGGATGCCAAGCCTGCCGCGAACCAGAATGCAGCTGCGCTGTTAGGGTGACATGCCGGATCCAAGTGAAAGCACGGACTGCTCCTGCGAGCGCCTTCGCTGCAGGATCGCCCTCAGCATCCTGGTCGATGAGCAGGTCGTGGCGGCGCTTGCCAGCGCGCTCCAGATCCTGCGCGAGAAGGACTGCGCCGGGGTGGTCGAGCTGGAGCATGCCATTCGCACGCACCGGATCGGTATTTTGAAACGGCGCGCCATTCTCGGTGCCGCGGGGGTGGAGGTCTGATGGTCGCGCGCCGGCTCTACGTCGTCCGGGGCTCCACAGCGCACGGCACCGTCACTTACAATTGCCCGACCGCCGACTGGGCTTTGCGGAAGATGCGTGACTTCGTGGCCGCCGAACGCCGGGACATAACGGTGGTCGGCCCGGACGGCGCCGTTCTGACGGAAGCCGACCTGATCGGGATCGCCGAAGGCGCGGGGTCTGCGCCCTTGGAGGAGTCCCTGCCCGCAGCGCCCCAGATCAATCTCCAGCCAGCCCTGGCATAGTCAGGATCCCGGGAGGACGTCGGCGGGCATGAAACGGGGCCTCAGGGCTCCCCGGCCCTGAACGGCGGCTCCTTGCCGGGTGGCACGCCTTCTTCGGCCATGCTCAGCAGCATGGCCACGGTCACGTAGGTTCCGGTCAGCGCAGTCAGGTCGACCACTCCCTGTTCGCCGAGGACCTGTTGCGCGCGGGCGAAGGTCTCGTCCGAGACCTTGTGCTGCGTGGAAAGCTCCATGCAGAAATCGTATACCGCGGCCTCGTCCGGCTTCATGCCATCGGGCCGCCTGTTGGCCTTGAGGTCGGCGGCGACCTGTTCGGAGAGGCCGGCTTTGATCGCAAGCGGGTAATGCGCGTACCACTCAACCTGCGAGCGCCAGAGGCGTCCCTGGATCAGGATCGCGAATTCGTTCAGCCGGGTCGGCACGGAGGTGTGCCAGCGCAGATAATCGAGAAGGTCGTACATCCGCTGCGCCATCTCGGGGCTGCGGATCATCGGATTGTAGGGGCCGGCGAGGCCGACGCTGGAGATCTTCATGATCTTCTCGCCCAGCGGCCGCTGAGCGGGCGAAAGCGTCTCGAGGGTCAGTTGCGGAAATCGCGGCTCGTGACCAGGGGTCCCCCAGGAGGTCTGCGCGATCAGCCAACCTCCCGCGGCCGCGAGAATGGCCACTGCCGCACGACCGCCGGCATCGCGAATGCCCATATTGGAGCCTCCCAGGCGCGGGCCCACCTGCAGCCAGCCACGCGGTCTCCGGACATTGTCGGCCGGCGGTGCCGGGAGTTCCAGCGGACAAACTTGTACTTCGACGCCCTCCGTAACCGCCTCGGGCCACGGCTCCGGATGACGCGTGGGCTGCCGTCACAGCCGTGACGCGGCGGCGCTCGGCTTCAGCCGCACGCTCGAGCAGGGTCAGAGACGTGAGCAGGTCCCTTTTCCGAGACCATGCGACACACCGGATGATCTCCGCGAACGTCCCGGAGCGCCGCGGGCGAACCCGGATTGCAGCCTCCGAAGGCACGGATATCGGAGCACGATCGTCTCCGGGCGCTGCTCCAGGTTCGGGCACGCCGGGGCGATACGGACCCGGAGAACTGTCGGAGACGATGGTCCGTCAGCCGGTGCGCCGTGCCTTCGCGAAGTGTTAGAATGTCGGAACCCGGCGCGATGTCATCAGACCGCGCGGGAACGAACCCCATCCCTATTCCGCGCCGACGCGCGCCCCAAATCAGGCAAACATCATGAAGGTATCGGCCGATCTGTGCATCGTCCCGATGGGCGTCGGTCCGTCGGTCTCGCCCTACGTGCGGGAGATCAAGGCGCTCATCGAAGCGAGCGGCCTGTCGGCCACGATGCATCCCAACGGGACCAACATCGACGGCGAACTCGCGGAGATCTGCGCGCTCGCGGAGCGGTGTGAAGCGCGGCTCGCCGAGTTGGGTGTCCAACGGACCTTCTTCACGCTGATCTTCTCGACGCGCCGCGACAAGGATCAGTCCATGGCCGACAAGCTGGCCGCCGTATCCTGAGCCGGCGCGCCGACCCTGCCCGACGGGCCGCGCGGCGCCGCCGCGCGGATCCGGCGCTCAGGCAGTCTCAGCCGTGGCAGGCGCAGCCGGCATGATCGCAGCCGGGATGATCCTTATGCCCCTCGGCGCAGGAGTCGCAGCAATAAGCCTTGCCGTCCCGGGACACCGCCTTGGCGACCGGAATCACGCAGACGCAGTCCTGGCAGGCACACTTCACCATCTCGACGTCGACGCTCGCCATGATCCGCTCCGGGTTTGGCTCCGTTCACGAGTCGACATGTTAGATCTCGTTCGACGGAGAAGGAAGCCGGCCGAGGTCGCAGTGACGCGCCCGTGATCCCAACCCTGCCTCGCGCGTTCCCTTCATCCGGTGCCTGACGCGCTGGGTGGGAGGGCAGCATGGCCGAGCAAGAAACCGGTGAGGTACGGATCGAGCCCTACGATGGCCCGGCCGGCGGCTGGGGTTCGGCGCGATCCCTCGTCGAGATCCTGACCCGCGAGGGCGTACCGGTTACCGGCTCGGCGATGCTGCTGAAGCAGAACAAGCCGGACGGTTACATGTGCACGTCCTGCGCCTGGGCCAAGCCTGCCAAGCCCCTGGCCTTCGAGTATTGCGAGAACGGCGCGAAGGCGACTGCCTGGGAGCAAACCCGGCGCCGCGCGACAACGGATTTCTTCGCTGAGCACACCGTCACGGAGCTGCTCTCGTGGAGCGATTACGCCCTGGAGGAGCAGGGCCGCCTCACCCATCCGATGCGCTACGATCCCGCCAGCGATCGCTACCGGCCGGTTTCCTGGTCGGAGGCCATCGGAGAGATCGGGCGAGAGCTGAAGGCGTTGCGCGCGGAGGACCCGAAATCGACGGTCTTCTACGCGTCCGGTCGGGCTTCCCTCGAAACCAGCTATATGTGGGCCCTGATGGCGCGGCTCTACGGCAACAACAACCTGCCGGACTCCTCGAACATGTGCCACGAGCCGACCTCCGTGGCGCTGCCGCAATCGATCGGCGCTCCCGTGGGCACGGTTCTTCTGGAGGATTTCGAGACCACCGACCTGATCTTCTTCTTCGGACAGAATGTCGGCTCGAACGCACCCCGGATGCTGCACCCCCTTCAGGAGGCCCGGCGCCGGGGGGCGCAGATCATCACCTTCAACCCGTTGCGCGAGCGCGGCCTAGAGCGCTTCACCGATCCGCAATCACCCGTGGAGATGCTGACGCGCTCCTCCACCCGGATCTCCACGCAGTACCATCAGGTGAAGGCCGGTGGTGACCTCGCGGCGATCACCGGCCTGTGCAAGGCCCTGTTCGCCTTGGACCGGGAGGCTACGGCGGCCGGCCGGCACGGCGTGCTCGACCATGCCTTCATCGCCGAGCACACGCATGGCTTCGACGAGTTCGTCCGGTTCTGCGACGGGCAGGACTGGGCGGTGCTGGAGCGGCGCTCGGGCCTGTCGCGTACGGCGCTCGAGGAGGCGGCAGGAGCCTACGCCCGCGCCAAGGCGGTGATCGGCATCTACGGGATGGGCCTGACGCAGCACCGCAAGGGCACCGAGACGGTGCGGATGCTCGTCAACCTCCTGCTCCTGCGCGGCAATATCGGGAAGCCCGGCGCCGGCATCTGCCCGGTGCGCGGCCACTCGAACGTCCAAGGCCAGCGCACCGTCGGCATCACCGAGAAGCCGGAGCTGGCGCCCCTCGACAAGCTGAAGGAACTCTACGATTTCGAGCCGCCGCGCGAGAAGGGGCTCAACACCGTCGAGACCTGCGAGGGCGTCCTCGACGGCAGCGTCAAGGCCTTCGTAAGCCTGGGCGGCAACTTCCTCCGCGCCGTTCCCGATACCGGCCGGATCGAGCCGGCGTGGCGCCGCCAGCGCCTGACCGTGCAGATCTCGACCAAGCTCAACCGCTCGCATCTCGTGAACGGGGCCGTGGCCTACATCCTGCCCTGCCTCGGTCGCATCGAGATCGACCGGCAGGCGAGCGGGCCGCAGGCGGTCTCGATGGAGGATTCGACGGCGCGCTTCCATGGCTCACGGGGCGTATCCGATCCGGTCGGGCCGCATGTGCGCTCCGAGCCTTGGATCGTGGCGGAGATCGCCAAGGCGACGCTGCCCCCGAACCCGCGGATCGACTGGGATGCCTGGGTCGCCGATTACGGTCGCGTGCGCTCCGCGATCGAGGCGACCTACCCGACGGTCTTCCAAGACCTGAATGGGCGGATGTTCCAGCCGGGCGGGATCACCAAGCCGCTGGGCGCCCGCGACCGAAAGTGGGAAACGGAGACCGGCAAGGCCAATTTCGCGGTGCCGGAAGGTCTCGAGGCCGATCCGGACCTGCCGCCGCCCGGGCCCAACGTGCTCGACCTGATCACCCTCCGGTCAAACGACCAGTTCAACACCACGGTCTACGGCTACGACGATCGATTCCGCGGCGTGAAGGGAACCCGCGACATCTTGTTCATGAATCGCCGCGACATCGCCCGCCTGGGGCTCGCCGACGGCGCCAGCGTCGACGTTGAGACGGAAGCGGACGATGCGGTGCCGCGGCGTGTCGGCGGTCTCCGGGTGATCGCCTACGACATCCCGGAGGGGAATTGCGGCGGCTATTATCCGGAGCTGAACGTGCTGCTTCCTCTCTGGCACTACGACGAGCAATCCAAGACACCGGCCGCGAAGGCGATCACCGTACGGGTGACGGCTTCGACCCACCCGGGCTGAGGGAAGCGGCTGGCTTCGGGGCGCGCGCTCCGGCAAGGATCGGCCATGGATCAGGCGACCCCACCCGATGCGCGGCCGGACGCGCAGGCGGACCCACGACTGCGCGTCCTCCTCGATCGGATCGCCGCCGGAGCGCCCGTCCGGGGCCCGGGATCCGACTTGTCGGGCCTGAGCGCTGCGCGCGACGTGCTCGCCGCGCATCGGGCCACCGTCGATCCCGAATCCGGCGGCCTGCCGCTCGCGGAGGCCGACCTGTCCCGTGCCCGGATGGAGGAGGCCGACCTCGCCGGCGCGAATCTGCGCCGCGCCAACCTTTCCGGCGCGGTCGGGCGCTCGACCCGCTTCGTCGGCGCGATCCTGGAGGAGGCGGACCTCTCCGAGGCCGACCTCTCCGGAGCGGACTTCACGGGCATCGTGGCGGGTCAGGTCAGGTTCGCCGGGGCCATGCTGGAGGATGCACGGTTCGGGCAGGCCGCGATGCGTTTCGCCGACCTGTCGGGCGCCCTCCTCGACGGGACGGATTTCGCCGGCGCCGACCTCTGGGGCGCCGATTTCTCCGGGGCGGATGCGGACGACACCGTGTTCCGCGACGCACGGCTCGACGAAGCCAAGCTTGCCGACGCCAACCTGACCCACGCGGATTTTGCCGGCGCGAGCCTCGCCAAGGCGACGCTGGCGGGCTCGCGGCTGCGGGGGGCGAACTTCACCGGAGCAAAGCTCGACGGCGCGGACCTCTCCGGCGCCGACCTCTCGGACACCGACCTCGTCCGACTCAATCTCGGCACCTGCCGTCTGCGGCATGCCCGTTTCGCCGGCGCTTGGCTGAACGGCACGCGGATGAGCGTCGATCAGCTCGGCGGCGCCGTCGGCGAGGAAGTGGCCGGCACCTACGAGGCGGCACAGGCGAGCTACCTCGCCCTGGAACAGAACTGGAAGAGCATCGGCAGCCACGATGCAGCGAGCTGGGCCTACAAGCGCGGCCGCCGAATGGGCCGCTTCCATGCGGGGCGCCAGTTTCGCACGGCCGTGAGCGACCGGAACGGGCCCGGGGTGCTACGGCACGGCTACCGCTGGACGGCCGACCGATTCGTGGAGTGGCTGTGCGACTACGGCGAGAGCCTGTCGCGCATCGCCCGGGCGTTCGCGTTGCTGATCGTGCTCTTCGCCGGCCTCTACGGTCTGACCGGCGGTCTGTTCATCTCAGAGGGGCCGGAGGCCGGCCCGACCTACAACCCCCTCGACCTCCTGAGCTACAGCGCGCTCAACATGATGACCGCGAACCCGCCTGAGATCGGGCTGAAGCCGACCGGCCGCGTCACCAACCTGCTGGTCGGCATCGAGGGCGGGGTCGGCATCATCCTCATGGGGCTCTACGGGTTCGTCCTCGGCAACCGGTTGCGGCGGTGATGAGAGCGGTCGAGGAGCAATCCTCGCGCGGTACCGACGGACATCGACTCGGCCTGTATACCGGTGAACAATGGGGATGACCGGCCCCGAGGCTTGACACGTTCCAGTTTTGTTCCAGCATGGCCCCCCGTCCGTGGAGAGAGTCGAAGGGCGCTCGTTTGTCCGGCATCGAGCTGGATAGGGGAGCGGTCGGCTATGCTTCGGTAACCATACCGGGGCCAAGGTCTTGCGGTGTGATCCTGGTGCGCCCGCCGCGGCGCCAGATACGGAGTCGTCCGCCGATGGCCCTGCCCAATGCGCTCACGGCCAAGCTCGAAGCGGTCCAGGCCGAGTACCGCGTCGCCCCGCACAACGTCGACGCGGAGCAAGCGCTGCTGGGCGCGATCCTGGTGAACAACGACGCCTATTATCGGGTGTCGGACTTCCTCCTGCCCGAGCACTTCATGGAGGATGCCCACCAGCAGATCTTCACGGTGGCGGCGTCGCTCATCCGGGCCGGCAAGCTCGCCACGCCCATCACCCTGAAGACTTATCTGGGCGACGCCGATTTCGGCGGCCAGACGGTGATGCAGTACCTCGCACGGCTCGCCGCGGACGCGACCACCGTCATCAACGCGGGCGATTACGGCCGCACGATTTACGACCTCGCCATCCGCCGGCGGCTGATCACCATCGGCGAGGATCTGGTGAACGGCGCGTACGAGGCGCCCGTGGAGCAGGCCCCCCGGGATCAGATCGAGGAGACCGAGCGCCGCTTGTACGAGCTGGCCGAGGCCGGGCGTTACGACGGCGGCTTCCAGAAGTTCTCGGACGCGCTCACGGCCGCGGTCGACATGGCCGCCAAGGCCTACCAGCGCGACGGCAAGCTCTCGGGCATCGCCACCGGCCTCAGCGATCTCGACGCCAAGATGGGCGGCCTGCAGCCGTCCGACCTGATCATCCTCGCGGGCCGCCCGGCCATGGGCAAGACCTCGCTGGTGACCAACATCGCCTTCAACATCGCCAAGGCCTATCGCGGCGAGAAGCAGCCCGACGGTACGACCAAGACGGTGAACGGCGGCATCGTCGGGTTCTTCTCCCTCGAAATGTCGGCCGAGCAGCTCGCCACCCGTATCATCGCCGAGCAGTCCGGCGTGCCCTCCTACAAGATCCGTCGCGGCGACATTCGGCCGGAGGATTTCTACAAGATCACCGATGCCGCTCGGGACATGCAGACGATCCCGTTCTACATCGATCAGAGCGGCGGCATCTCGATCGCTCAGCTCTCCGCCCGCGCCCGGCGCCTCAAGCGCCAGAAGGGTCTCGACCTGCTGATCGTCGACTACCTGCAGCTGCTCTCGGGCTCGGGCAAGCGCAGCGACAACCGCGTGCAGGAGATGACCGAGATCACCACCGGCATGAAAGCGCTGGCCAAGGAGCTGGCGGTGCCGGTTGTCGCTCTGTCCCAGCTCTCCCGTCAGGTGGAGAACCGCGACGACAAGCGACCGCAGCTCGCCGACCTCCGCGAATCGGGCTCGATCGAGCAGGACGCCGACGTTGTGATGTTCGTGTTCCGGGAGGAGTATTACGTCGGCAACAAGAAGCCGCGCGAGGGGACGGAGGAGTTCTTCGCCTGGGAGGCCGAGATGCAGCGCGTCCACGGCAAGGCCGAGGTGATTCTCGGCAAGCAGCGTCACGGACCGACCGGCACCGTGGAGCTGCAATTCGACGCCAACATCACCCGGTTCTCGAACCTCGCGCAGACCGACCGCATCCCGGAACAGATGTGATCGGCTGCCACCGCCTCTGGGGACAGGCGGGCGGGACGACGCGGCGAATTCTCCCGCGTGGCCGCCGGGGTCGCGGTCGTTTGCAGACGGCACCGGGCCGCGCGCGGAGCGATCCTTCGTCTCCGGGGCGTGTGGGCGCGCCTGGATCGAGGTCGCCGCGGAGGCCGGCCTCGGCGAGGACGGCTCCGCGTTTTCCAGTCCCCTTAAACTGGTCGCGATCCCGGATCGTTCGGTGTCCCGGCTGCCGCGCGGGCGCATACGCCCGGTAACCGGGCGGCGCGAGGGGTCGTCGTCGGTCGGAGCTTGAGCGCGACTGTACCCGCGGATGGCCCTGGCTTCGGCAGGGCAAGGCCGGGATGGGCGCGAACCATCGCGGGCATCGGCCGTTGAGCGAGGACGATTATCCCGCCGCCGCAGGAGCGACGATGAGCGAGCCCACCCCTCCGAAGATGCCGTACTGGCACGTCTACACCGACGCGGAGGGGATGAGCCGGCAGGAGCAGTTCCATCTCGAGCGCTTCGCGTTCGAGGGGATCAATCCCGAGACCGCACCGCAGTGGAACGACAAGATGGATCCGGCGCCGTCGGTCGTCACCTTCACGGTGCTGCCGGTGGGCTGGGTCGGCGAGTGGCACGAGAACCCGCGGCCGCAATGGATCGCGATCCTCGCGGGCCGCTGGTTCGTCGAGACGATGGACGGCCACCGGGTCGAGATGGGTCCGGGGGAGCTGATGATGGGCGAGGACCAGAATACCCGCGCGCGGGACGGCAAGAAGGGCCACCTCTCCGGCACGGTCGGCGACGAGCCCTGCACCATGATCGTCACCGGTCTTCAGGTCGAGCCGACCGTCAACCAGCCCGGCCGCTTCAAGTAGGAGCTGGCCCATGGACGGTTTCGAGCTGACGCAGCCGCGCTTCAAGGGCTACGTCCTGCCGAACGCACCGCTGGAGACGCTCGCCGAGGGATTCCGCTGGACCGAGGGGCCGGTCTGGTTCGGCGACCGCGACGAACTGCTGTTCTCGGATCTGCCCAATAACCGCGTCATGCGATGGGCGGAGTATGCCGGCCTCAGCGTCTACCGGGAGGCGAGCGACTTCGAGAACGGCCATGCCCGAGACCGACAGGGCCGATTGCTCTCGTGCTCGCATCGCGGCCGACGCATCCATCGGACCGAACTCGACGGCCGCATCGTCGGCTTGGTCGAGGGCTACCAAGGGCGGAGACTGAACTCGCCCAACGACGTCGTCTGCAAGTCCGACGGGACGATCTGGTTCTCAGACCCGCCCTACGGTATCCAGACCGACTACGAGGGCGGCAAGCAGCACTCCGAGTTGCCCGCCGCGGTCTATAGGTTTGATCCCCGGGACGGCTCGCTGCGGGTCGTCGCAGACGATTTCCAGGGCCCGAACGGCCTCTGCTTTTCACCCGACGAGCGCCGGCTCTACATCGTGGAAACCGGCCTGCAGTTCGACGCGGAGCCGCTCCAGCACGTCCGGGTCTTCGACGTGGCCGAGGATGGCCGCCTGTCCGGGGGCGACGTGTTCTGCACGATCGCGCCGGGCAATGCCGACGGGATCCGGTGCGATGAGCACGGCAATCTCTGGTCGAGTGCGGGGGACGGCGTCCACTGCATCGATCCCGGCGGCGAGCTGATCGGCAAGATCCTGGTGCCCTCCACCGTGGCCAACCTCGCCTTCGGCGGCCGGAACGACAGCCGCCTGTTCCTGTGCGCCTCGCACACGCTCTACGCGATCTACGTCAACGTGCGGGGAGCGCCCCTCCTGTGAGTGGGATACGGGCGATCGCGGGTTTCAGCCGCACCGTCGCGGACCTCGCGGTCACCGAGGCCTTCTACCGCGACGGGCTCGGCTTCGTGCGGGTCGCGCCGCCGGAGCCGCTGCCACCCGCACTCGCCGCCGCGATGGGGCTGACGCGGCGGCGCGCCTGGCAGTTGCACATGCGGCTCGGCGATCAGGCCGTGTCGTTCCTCGCGGTGGATCCGCTTGGGGCGCCCTACCCGGCCGATCCCGCGGCCACGGATCCGTTCTTCCAGCATCTCGCCATCCCGGTGCGCGACATGGACGCCGCGCTGGCGCAGCTCTCGGCGGTCGGCGCGACGGCGATCAGCCGCGGCGGGCCCCAGGTCCTGCCGGCCTCCTCGGGCGGCGTCACCGCCTACAAGTTCCGTGATCCGGACGGGCATCCTCTGGAGCTGATCGTTTTCTCCGGCGGCCCTCCGGCCCAGCGCTGGCGCACCGCACCGGGCCTGTTCCTGGGCATCGACCATTCGGCGATCACCGTGACCGACCTCGACGCCGCCCTGGCGTTCCTCACCGGACCGCTCGGCCTCAGACAGGCTGAGCGGGGTCTGAACCGCGGATCCGAGCAGGCGCGTCTCGACGGCCTGGACGATCCGCAGGTCGATGTGGTCGCGCTGGAACCGCCGACCCCGGCGCCGCACGTGGAGTTGCTGCACTATCGAAGGCCGATCATCCGGTGCCCCGTCCAGGCCGCCCCGGGACCCGCCGACCGAGCCTCGACCCGCTTCGTCTTCGAATCGCGCGATCTTGATCAGGTCGTGGGAGCGGTCAGCACCGCGGGCTTCGTCGCGCGCGTGTCCGACGACGGCGCGGCTGCCTACGGCGAGGGGCCGGACGGACACGGATTTCTGATCCTGCGCGCCTGACGCGGAACGTCGAAGGCGGAACTTCGGACGCAGCGTCCCGGACTTGACGCGCCGCCCCTCCGGCGTCCAATCCGGCCGCCCCGGAGGTCAGACCGATGCCGTTCCTCGCCCTGCCCTTTCCGGCCATCGACCCGGTGGCGCTCGCGATCGGGCCGATCACGATCAAATGGTACGCCCTCGCCTACATCGCGGGCCTGATCGGCGGCTGGTATTACGCGCGCCGCCTCGTCATGGCCGACAGCCTCTGGGGCGTGGTGAAGCGCCCACAGGTCATCGACATCGACGACCTCGTCGTCTGGGTCGCCCTCGGCGTCGTTCTGGGCGGCCGGATCGGCTACGTGCTTTTCTACAATCTCCCGATGTACATCGCCGATCCCATGGAGATCCTGGCGATCCGCAACGGCGGCATGTCGTTCCACGGCGGCTTCCTCGGGGCGATCCTGGCGTTCCTGCTGTTCGCCCGCGCCAAGGCCCTCAACGGCTACACGCTTCTCGACATCGGCGCCGTGGTCGTGCCGATCGGCCTGTTCTTCGGCCGCATCGCCAACTTCGTGAACGGCGAACTCTGGGGCCGGGCGGCGCCGGACTTCCCCTACGCCATCATATTCCCCGGCGGCGGCCCGCTGCCGCGGCACCCGAGCCAGCTCTATGAAGCCGCTACGGAAGGCCTGCTGCTGTTCATCGTGATGGCGATCGCCGTACGCCGCTTCGGCTTCCGCAAGCCGGGGCTTCTCGGCGGCATCTTCGTCCTCGGCTACGCGCTGTCGCGGACTGTCTGCGAGTTCTTCCGCGAGCCCGACCGCCAGCTCGGCTTCCTCTTCGGCGACCATCTCGGTCCCATGGGCGGCGGCGTGACCATGGGCATGCTGCTATGCGTGCCGATGATGATCGTCGGGCTCACCTACATCGTGCTGGCCGCGACCGGCCGGACCCGTCCGCGCCATCCCGTCGAGGCGCCGGCCGCCGGGGAGGCGCGCGAGGCGCCCGCCGAGGCGTGACGCCCCTCGGAGCCGAGATCGCAGCCCTGATCCGCCAGAACGGGCCGATCGGCGTCGATCGCTACATGGCTCTCTGCCTCGGCCATCCAGTTCACGGCTACTACCGGACGCGCGATCCCCTCGGCGCCCAGGGCGATTTCACCACGGCGCCCGAGATCAGCCAGATGTTCGGCGAGCTGATCGGGGCCTGGACCGCCTACGTCCACGGCGCGATGGGGCGGCCGGATCCGCTGACCCTCGTGGAACTCGGGCCCGGCCGCGGAACGCTGATGGCGGACATCCTGCGGACGCTGCGGACGGCGGCGCCGGGCGTGCGCGTGGCGCCGCACCTCGTTGAGACCAGCCCGGTGCTGCGGGCCGTCCAGGAACACACCCTGGCGGGGACCGGGGCGGTCTGGCACCCGGGAATCGAGACCCTGCCCCCCGGTCCATCGATCATTCTGGCCAACGAGTTCTTCGACTGTCTGCCGGTGCGCCAGTTCGAGCGTCGCCCGACCGGCTGGCACGAACGCCAGGTCGGCCTCGGCCCGGAGGGCGGGTTGGCCTTCGGTCTGTCGCCGGAGGCGACCCCCGGCCTCGACGCGGAGGGTCCGGAGGGCGCCCTGTTGAGCGTGCCTGCTGCCGGTCTCGCTCTTGTCCGCGCCTTGGCCCGGACCCTGCGATCCGCGAGCGGCATCCTGCTGGCCATCGATTACGGGCACGTCCGACCCGGCTTCGGCGACACGCTCCAGGCGCTCTCCGGACACCGCTTCACCGATCCGCTCGCGGCCCCCGGCGCGGCGGACCTGACCCACCATGTCGATTTCAACGCCCTCGCCCGGGCGGCGCTTGCCGAGGGGGCAGACGTCTACGGCCCGGTGGACCAGCGTGATTTCTTGCTCGCCCTCGGTCTACAGGCCCGCGCCGAGCGCCTGAAGATGCGCGCGACCGACGAACAGGCCGCCGGGATCGATGCGGCGGCCGACCGGCTCACGGAGGCCGGCCGGCTCGGCATGGGCAACCTGTTCAAGGTCCTTGCCGTGGGCGGCCCGCGACTCGGGCCGCTCCCGGGATTTCAGACGGGCTGAGGCATACCGGCGTGTAGACCAGGGTCAGCCGAAGGAGCCGAAGCCGGAGTCGGTCTGGCTCGCCGGCCGCGGAGTCGGCGGCGCGGGCGGATTCGGATCGTTCGGGTCGAAGGCCGCGGGTTCGCCCGTGACGGGGTGCGCGGTCGCGCTCGTGGTGCGAGGCTCCTCGGCCTCGTTCGTCTCGGGCAGGACGTCGGATTCGATCCCTCGTGTCATCGTGATCCTTCTCGAAGTGAAGCCGGCTCGGCGTCATTTTGCATTGCAACAAGAGTCTGACGCTGAGACGACATCGTCAAGGGGGCGCCCATGCGGTATCGGACCGCGACAGGGGAACCGCAAGGGAGCCGACCGTGACCGCAGGCCTATCGATCGAGGCGTCGGAACTCTCCTCGCACGCGGGGGTGCGTCACGCCTTCTTCACACGCCAAGGCGGCGTCTCGGACGGGATCTTCGCAACGTTGAACGGTGGACTCGGCTCCCGCGACGCACCGGAGCACGTCGCGGAGAATCGGGCGCGGATGTGCGCCCGGCTCGGTCTGCCGCGCGACCGGCTCGTCAGCCTGTATCAGGTTCATTCGGCCGACGTCATCACCGTCGAGGCGCCCTTCGCGGACGCGCACCGGCCCAAGGCCGACGCCATGGTGACGCGCGTGCCGGGCCTGGCGTTGGGCATCGCCACGGCGGATTGCGGGCCGGTGCTGTTCGCCGATCCGGAGAACGGTGTCGTGGGCGCGGCCCATGCCGGCTGGAAGGGAGCATTGACCGGCGTCGTCGGCGCGACGGTGGCGGCCATGGTGGCTCTGGGCGCGCACCGGAGCCGGATCGTGGCGGTGCTCGGCCCCACGATCGGGCCGGCCTCCTACGAAGTCGGCCCGGATTTTGTCGCGCGGTTCCGCTCGGAAGCCCCCGGGATGGAGCGGTTTCTCGGACCGGGCACGCGACCCGGCCACGCCCAGTTCGACCTCCCGAGCTTCATCCTGGCCCGCCTTGCGGAAGCGGATGTCGGAGAAGCGACATCGCTGAACCTCTGCACCTACGCCGACCCCGAGCGGTTCTACAGCTACCGACGCACTACCCATCGCGGCGAGCCGGATTACGGTCGGCTGATCTCAGCCATCGCGCTCACGCCCTGAGACGCGTCGGTCCGACACCGGTCAGGGGTGCGACACTCTGTCCATGCAACCACGCTGAAAAAGCGTGGCCGTAACCGAACCTTGGCCATTGGAGCGCGTTGTGGGGTTAAGGTGCCGGGGAAAACGGCGGGTTGCCATAAGGGGCCGCGATGCGCGGTCGGCGACACCGCGGAGCGCAAAGCAACCCTGGAACCGCTGGAACGCAACCAGATCCGGATCCGTGGACGACCCGCGAGACGGGCGGCACGGCCCCACCAGTGAGGACCAGACCATGACTTCCCTGCTCCGTGCCACCACGTCCCTCGCGGGCATCGCCTTCGCCGGCTCCGCCTTCGCCGCCGACCTGCCGCGCCGGGCCGCCCCGCCGCCGGTGTTCACCCCCGTCCCGGTGTTCACCTGGACCGGCGCCCACTTCGGTATCAACGCCCGCTACGCCTTCGACGCCAGCAGCCGCTCCAACAACGCCACCTTCACGGTGCCCGGCGCCTTCACGCCCAGCGGCGCCCCGGTGCTCGCCTCCTTCGCCAACCGCAGCCAGGCCGGCTTCTCCGGCGCTGGCCAGACTGGCTACACCTTCCAGCTGCCCGCTGGCTCTGTCGTGCTCCTCTGCATCGCGCTCTGCGACGTGTGCCTC